>NZ_JBITER010000011.1:0-211840 GCF_044455345.1 Streptomyces sp. NPDC051286
GTGATCTTCACGGACGAGCTGGGCACGCTGTTCGACGACGGCGCCCCACGTACCTCGGGACGGGTCCGTAGATCCGTCCCGTAGGCGACAACTGCTATGACTGCGCATGTGTTTCATGTTCATTGACCATCACGGTGGCCATTTCGACGAGCAATCCGCAGCTGCTGCACCGGGCACGCCGCACCCGTCCAAGCCGCCGTACCCCGCATCCCGCGATCCCGACCGGCGGACACCCCGCCCTACGATGACACGAGACCTCGGAGTCACCCATGCCCTTTCTGGTCACCGCCGTCGCCCTTATCGCCGTGCTCTGTCTGCTGAACCTGCTGCTCACCTTCGGTGTCATACGCAAACTCCGCGCCCAGGCCGAGGAGAAGGGCGACAGGGTGGTGGAAGGCCTTATCATCCCGGCCGGCTCCGCTGTCCCCGGCTTCTCCGCGGTCACTACCGCCGGTGAGCGGATCACCCGCGAGGGCCTCGGCGAGACCATGCTCGGCTTCTTCTCACCCGACTGCCGGGCCTGCAAGGAGCGGCTGCCGCTCTTCGTGGAGCAGGCCCGTACCGCCACCCGTGAGACCGGTCGCAGCGTCCTCGCCGTTGTGCACGGCACCGAGGAGGAGGCCCGTGAGCAGGTGGCGGTCCTGTCCGAGGTCGCCCATGTCGTGGTCGAGCCGGGTGATGGACCGCTCGGCGAGGCCTTCGACATCACCGGGTACCCGGTCTTCGGACTGATCACCTCCGACGGCACGCTCGCTGCCACCGTCTTCGACCCGGCCCGCCTGCCGGCGCCCTCGAAGGCCACCGTCTGACACAGCACCGCCCCGTGGCGGTGTCGTGTCGGCGCGGGCCGACAGCCCGCGGGCACCGCTCACGCACGCCGCGCTCGCCCGCAACGAACCGAACGAGGCCCTCCGCGCTCCTCGCTCCCCGACAGCTCCGGAGTGGGCGGGAGCGGACCCGGGTGGGCAGCGGCGGCGTACGTACGCCCCGCATGGTCAAGGCCGTCCGGTTGCTGGTCTTGCGAGAGCAATACCGCGTCGACCGTCCCCACCTCCTGCGCGCCCAGGGCGGGCCTGGCCAGCTTGACGAGCCTGCGCTCGCCGATCGGGTAGTCGCCGGGGCGTCGAAGGTCGGGTCGGTCAGCAGGCGCAGGCCGCCGTATTCGATGAGTGCGGTCGTTCCGCCGAGATAGGTGAGTGCAGTCATCCCGGTGCCGGCATCCTCAACCGCCCGGATATTCCAGGGAGATACCGCTGCGGACGCTCGTGCCCCGCTGAGAAGAATGCCGTTGACTGGTGGTGTCCGCTCCACCGACCGCCCCCCCGGGTGTCGGGAGGACGAAGTCTGCGACGACTGGGAGCTGCCGGACCTGCTCGTCGCTGACGCCGGGTATGGGGATGCCACAGGTTTCCGCCTGGGCCTGATCGAACGCGGTCTGACCCACGCAGTGGTAGGCGGGCGCGACTACGAGGCCGCCTGCGAACGCGGACGGGGCCTGGATCACGCCGAGGCGCCAGCCCTGATCGAGCTTGCCTCGGGTGACCCGGCCCCGCCCGGTCACGGAGGATTCACCGCCGGGCGAGCGAGTGCGGCGCGAGCTCCTCCTTGCGATCGCTCTCCGTTTTCTCCTTCTCGCGGCTCATGGCACTCGGCCACCACATCCAGCGACCGATGTCGTACGTCAGGGCGGTGACGAGGACAGAGCGCACCACGAAGGTGTCGAGGAGTACGCCGAACGCGACCGCGAAGCCGATTTCCGCCGCGAAGACCAGTGGCAGCGTCGCGAGCGCGGCGAATGTTCCGGCGAGCACGATGCCCGCGGATGTGATCACGCCGCCGGTGGCGCTCAGGCCGCGCAGCGCTCCGCGCCGGGTGCCGTGCACCCTGGATTCCTCGTGCACCCGCGTCATCAGGAAGATGTTGTAGTCGACTCCCAGGGCGATGAGGAAGACGAAGATCCACAGCGGAATCTGCGGGTCGGCTCCGGCGAACCCGAAAATGTGCTGGAAGGTCAGGGCGCTCACACCGAGCGCCGCCGCGAACGACAGCACGACGGTGCCGAGCAGGACCAGCGGCGCGACGAAGGCACGCAGCAGCACGCCGACGATGAGGCCCACGACAACCAGGACGAGCGGGACCAGCAGGGTCCGGTCGTGCTGGGCGGCCCTCCGGTAGTCGAGGTCGATCGCGTTGCCTCCACCCACCTTGGCCTCCGCGCCGGGGACGGCGTGCACCGCATCACGCAGCCGGTCGACGGTTGCGAACGCCGCGTTGCTGTTCGAGGCGGCCGTCAGCGTGCCCTCCAGGTAGACGTGGCCGTCCTTCACAACCGGCGCGGTGACGTCCGTGATCCCGGGCGTGGCGGCCACGGCGGACCGTAGCGGTTCGGCCGCGCCGGTGGAGCCGATGATCTGGACGGGATCGCCGCCGCCCGCCGGGAAGTGCCGGACCATCGCCTGCTCACCGGTGACGGCTTCGGGCTTGCTGGTGAAGGAGTCCTTCAGCTGCATGTTGTCCGCCGTGAACCCGATCAGGCCGAGCGCCAGCACACCGAGCACGACCGAGGTACCGATCCAGGTGGTGCGCGGCCGGCGGGACACCACGCGCCCGATCCACGTCCACGGGCCGCGCTGCGCCGGCTGCGGGGAGCCGAACGTGGGCCGGACCGGCCAGAACACCCAGCGCCCGAGGATGACGAGGAGAGCCGGAAGCAGTGTGATCATCGCGGCCAGGGCGCTCGCGACGCCGATGGCCATCGCAGGCCCCAGGCTCTTGGTCGAGTTGAGCTCGGCCACGAGGAAACACAGCATGCTCAGGACCAGCGTCACGCCACTGGCGAGGATGGCTGACCCGGCGTGTCGCAGGGCGACCGCCATCGCCTCATGCCGGTCCTCGTGTCGGCGCAGTTCTTCGCGGTAGCGGGCAATGAGCAGCAGGGCGTAGTCGGTGCCCGCGCCGAAGACCAGCACGGTGAGGATGAACTGGGTGTCCCCCTTGACCGTCAGGCCCCCGTACCGGGCGAAGAGGTAGATCGTCGCCTGTGCGACGACCAACGCCACACCCACGCAGATCAACGGGGCGATCCACAGCACCGGGCTGCGATAGGTGAGTAGCAGGATGACGACGACGATCGCGACCGTCAGCAGGAGCAGCGCCTTGTCGGCACCCGAGAACGCGTTGGCCTGGTCCGCGGCGTAGCCCGCGGGTCCAGTGACGTGCGTGGTGACGCCGGGATGGGAGTGGAGGATCGACCGCATCTCCTTGACGGCGGTCTCGATCTCGCTTGAGCCCGTGTGCCCGGCGCCCTCGGACTTGATGGGGACGACGAGCTCGATCGCCCGGCCGTCCTTCGCGACCACCGGGCCGACGATGGGCGTGGTCACGTGCGCCAACTGCGCGAAGCGCCGGGAGTCCGCCGCGGCCACCGCCCGGTCGTCCGCGGTGACGGCGCCATCGGCGCGCTCATAGACGACGACCGCCGAGCTGACGTCCGGTGTGAACTTCTTCGCCAGTTCGATGGCCTGTGTCGACTCGGCATTCTTCGGCAGGAACGTGCCCACGTCGTTCTTCTGGACGCTGGTGAACTTGCCGCTGAAGATGCTGCCGACGACCACCAGGCCGATCCAGAACACGAGGACGGCCCATTTGGCCCTCCGGCCGGACGAAAATGTTAATACTCGCATGAAAACTCCACTGAAAAGGTTCGGGCAAGGGGGATGACGACTGCCTGGAGAAGGTCGATGTTCATGTGCCGCAGCGTGCCGGTCCGTCGTGCCAGGCCCAGCACAGATCCCTGTCGGATCGCCCCTCAGCCCTGCTTGCTGTAGAGGCGGAGCGTGATCGGGGCGCACACGAGGGTGATGACGGCGGTCGCGGTGAGGGACCAGGCGACCGCGCCGCCGGCGCCGCCGGTGTCGTTCATCAGGTCCCGGGCCGCGGTCGCGACGTGGCTGAGTGGGTTGACGTCGACGAAGGCCTGGAGCCAGCCGGGCATGCTGCTGGGCTGGACGAAGATGTTGCTGGCGAACGAGAGCGGCATCAGCACGGCGTTGGCGATGCTGATCACGACGGCCGGGTCGTGGATGACCAGGGCGAGGGCGGCCCACAGCAGGGACAGCGAGAGCCCGAAGGCGACGACCAGGGCGACCGCGGCGAGCACGCCCAGCGCGCCGCCGTCGGGGCGATAGCCCATGAGCGCGCCGAGGACCACCACGATGGCGGAGGCGAACAGGTAGCGGGCGGCATCGCTGAGCAGGCCGCCGAGCACGAAGGCGCCGCGCCAGACCGGCAGGCCGCGGAAGCGGTCAAAGGCTCCGCTCCGCACGTCCTGGGCGAGACGGGCACCGCCGTACATGGTGACGATGGCGATGCTCATGGCGAGCACGCCGGGCAGGAGGATCTTGAGGTAGTCGCTGGTCGAACCGCTGACGGCGCCGCCGAACAGGTACGTGAACAGCACGGTGAACAGGATCGGGATGGCGGCCGAGTCCACGAGCTGCTTGGGGTCGTGCTTGATCTTGAGCATGGCGCGCCTGCCGAAGGCGGCCGAGGCGGCGAGTGCCCCGGCACGGCGGCGTAAGCGTCCCGCGGCGAGCAGGACGTCGATCGGGTCGGCCTCCGCCGCGGCGGGACGCGTGGAGGCGGCAGGAATACTCATACGCTCAGGCCCTCGTGGTCGATGGTGGCCTGACCGGCCTGACCGGCCTGATGGCCGGTCAGGGCGAGGAAGGCCTCGTCCAGGCTGGGCCGGCCGAGGGAGAGATCGGCGATGCCCACCCCGGCGTCGGCGAGCCGGGTCGCGGCGCGCCCGACCAGCCGGCCCACGTCCGTCGCGTCAGGCCGGGTGGCGAGCAGCACGGACAGGGCGAGCGGGTCGGCGGCGAGCTGGACCGTCCCCTCCAGGGCACCGGCCAGGATCTGCAGCGCTTGCGGGCGCTGCTCGCCGTCGAGGAGCCGGAGGTGCAGGGTGCCTGAGCCGACTCGGGACTTGAGCTGGGCGCTGGTGCCTTCGGCCACGATCCGGCCGTTGTCGATGACCGCGATCTGTTCGGCGAGCTGGTCGGCCTCCTCGAGGTACTGGGTGGTGAGCAGCACCGTGGTACCGGCCGCGGCGATCCGGCGAACCAGCTCCCACACCTGGTTGCGGCTGCGCGGGTCAAGACCGGTGGTGGGCTCGTCGAGGAACAGCAGGTCGGGGGTCACGATCAGGCTGGCGGCGATATCGAGCCGGCGGCGCATGCCGCCCGAGTAGCCGCCCACCGGGCGGCCGGCCGAGCGGGTCAGGTCGAACGCGACGAGCAGATCGTTGGCGCGCTGTCTGCCGGCCGCTCGGGACAAGCCGTGGAGCCGGCCGAGGATCAGCAGGTTCTCGTATCCGGTCAGGTCCTCGTCGAGGGAGGCGAACTGACCGGTCACCGCCACCCGGGCCCGGATCGCGTCCGCCTCGGTCAGCACGTCATGGCCGAGGACGCGGGTGGTGCCGCCGTCCGGCCGGGTCAACGTGGCCAGGATGCGGATCGTGGTGGTCTTGCCCGCCCCGTTGGGGCCGAGGAAGCCGAACACCTGACCGCGCCGGACCGTGAGGTCGATCCCGTCCAGCGCCCGGTTCTTTCCATAGACCTTGACCAGACCGTGCGCCTCGATCGCCGGATGATCTCCATCCAGGCTTTTCTTTGACATGCTGTAAGAGTTAGCTATCTCTTACAACATGTCAAGGCTATGCTCGAACGCATATCATTCTTGGCATGGTTGACCCGCACGACACCGCCACGCCGCCACGCCGCCGCCGGTCCGACGCCCGGCGCAGCATCGACGCCATCCTCAACGCGGCCCGGGGCGTGCTCGGCGAGCGGCCCGACGCGAGCATGGAGGACATCGCCGTCACGGCCGGCGTCACGCGCCAGACCGTCTACGCGCACTTCCCTTCACGCGACGCCCTGGTAGCCGCCCTCGTCGAGGCCGCGGCCGCCGAATTCGCCGCCATGCTCGACGACGCGGGCCTCGACACTGCCCCGCCCGCCGACGCGCTGGCCCAGTTCCTCGGCGCCGGCTGGCGGTTCCTCGACCGCTATCCCATGCTGCTGAACGCCACCGCGGCCCGGATCCCGCGGCCCGACAACGACCCCCATGACTTCGCGCCCCCGCGGCTCGAACGGCTCATCCAACGAGGCCAGCACGCGGGCGACTTCGACCCGTCACTCCCCGCGGCCTGGCTCGCCGCCGTTATTTTCGGGCTCCAGCACACGGCCGTGGCACAAGTCGCAACCGGGCGCCTCACTGCCCACGAGGCAGAGGCTCTGTGCTTGGAAAGCGCACTGCGCCTCTGCGGCGGGGAGGCGCGTTGCTAGGGCGTGTTTCGAAAGTCCCGCCTGCCTGGCGACGCCTGGCACGCACGCTCGCTGCGTTGTTGGGCTCTCCCCGATACGCCCAGTATCGGGGTGACCCTCCGCCTTGCGATCGCACGCACCAGACGCCGCCAGGCCCGCCCTGCGGGCGGACGACGCTCCTTTCGAAACACGCCCTAGTGCCGTGACCGGCCATGTTTGCCCCATGAGGAGCTGCCAGGGCTTGTGGCCGACGTGGCGAGCGGGCGTGCCGGGCGGCGCGACCTGCCGCACGCCGAGGATCGCCGCGGCCCACGCCGTACGCCGCGGAGGAGCATGCCGTTGACTACCGGCGTCCGCTCCACCGACCGCCCCCGGGTGTCGGCAGATGGGACCTGAAATGGTCGGGGTCCTTGTAGTGCTTGGTCAGCGTTGGTGTTGAGCTCCGACATTTCGAATCCCTTTCTTCCGTTGGAAAACCGGGGCCAAGAGCACAAGCCCAGGCGCTGTGAAGGATTCGTGCACCAAACAGCCCGTCAAGGGTCACCTTTCGGCCAGGCATTCCAATCGAGAGCTATTCACCCCAAGGCGTTCAATGCGGGACGGTACGGACACCTGGGAAGTGACACGTGATGCTCATCACGTAAAGATTCTATCTATTGCTGGCTGCGTCGCAGTCATCAGTGTTATGTGATCTGGCGGATTCTGGAGCAGCGCTATCGGACTGGTAGGGTGCGCGGGGTGCTCATCAAGGGAACCTTTTCCGTCCTGCGCCACAAACAGTTTCGCATCTTCATGCTGGCTCGACTTATATCGATGAGTGGTTCGGCAATGGCGCCCGTCGCCCTGGCATTCAGCGTTCTCGGCTTTGACAGCAAGCCGAATTCGCTGGCCATCGTGCTGGCCAGTAACACCGTTCCGCAAATAGTCCTGCTGTTGGCGGGGGGAGTGGTCGCCGACCGGCTCTCCAAACGACGCCTCATCGTATTCGGTAATCTCGCGCTGGCCCTGACCCAGGCCGGTGTGGTTCTACTGGTTGCGTCGGGCACCGCGGACACCGTGCGAATCGCCGTTTTCGCCGCCGTCGCAGGCGGCTCCTCGGCCATCATGCAACCTGCCATGAACAGCCTGCTGCCGCAGATTGTCGACGCCTCGGAGCTCCAGGAGGCGAATGCCCTCCTGCGTCTTCCGACCAACGTCATCAGAATCGTGGCACCGGCTATCGGAGGTGCACTCGTGGCACTCGTCGGACCACAGTGGGCTTTGGTGTGGGATGCGGCTAGTTTCGCCCTTGCTGCCGCGTTGTGTAATCGCCTCGTCATTTCCGGGCCGATGAAGGCGCGCACATCTATAATCCGCGATTTCCAGGAGGGATGGAAAGAATTCTCAGGCCGTTTTTGGCTGTGGTCCTATGTTCTTTCCGGAACGGTTGTCGTTGCGCTTTGGCTGGGTGGGTATCAGCTCCTCGGGCCTGTGGTCACCCATGAACGGAATCTCAGTGCTGCCGTCTGGGGAACCGTTCAAGGAGCATTTGCTGTCGGTCTGGTCGCCGGTGGCGTAATTTCCCTGAAGTGGAAACCGTCCAGAATCATGGTCGCCTGTATCTGTGCGAATCTTCCCTTGGCGCTTCCCCTGCTCGCCCTGGCCGCCGGGACACCGCTGCTCGTGCTGGCTGCCTCGGCGGTCCTCGCGGGGATCGGTCTCGACATAGCCATCGTGTGCTGGAACACCGCCATGCAGCAGCAGCTTCCGGAGGCTCTGCTGGGGCGGGTGAGTTCAATCAGCGACATCGGTGAACTTGCAGCTGTGCCCTTGGGCTACGTCGTGGTCGGCGCCGCTGCGACCTCCCTTGGCGCTGCCAACGTCCTTGTCGCGAGTGCCGTCGCGATGACCCTGGCAACGCTCGTCCTGCTGTTCGCCCCGAGTGTGTGGAGCATCCACCGGCTCTCCGCCAAGAAGGACGCTCCGGTTGCCGTCTGACCACACCGCGCCGCCGCGCCATCCGCGCAGGTAGGCCACCGTCATGCGGATGCTGCGCGAGCACAACGAGCAGCTGGCCGCCAGGGAACCCGCGCGCTGACCCGTGGAGCATTCCGTAGCGTTGTTTTTCGGCGCGAACTGCTGGGACCCCCGCGCGGACCAGCCGGCCGTGCAGGAAGCCGCCGAGACCGAACAGCCGGATCCGTTTGGCGGCGTGGGGGTCGGTCAGCAGCGAGCGGTCACAGCGGGCAGAAGGGGCCCGTGGCCGGCGGTGACGCCGGCCACGGGCCCCTTGGCGCGATCAGCCTACGTCAGCCGTCGGACTCCGACGACGGGATGTAGGCGCCCGGCACGCCCTCCGGCGTGAAGATCTTGTCCTCGCCGGGGTACGGCTTCTTCCATTCGTGCGTCTGGTACCACGTGAAGTGGTTCATCTGCGCGGGGTTCGCGAAGTCGGGCTCGGCGTTGGGCCCGGTCAGCCGCTGGTGCGACTTCCAGTCCTCCCACTTCGCCGCGATCGCCTGCTTGTCCGCCGGCACCTTCGCCGACGGCGCGGGTGCTGCACTGGGGTTCTGCGGCGCCGGGGTGTCCACGCCGCAGGCAGGCGGGGTCTTCAGGCCGTCGGTCAGCGAGGTCCGGTTGGGCAGCGCCTTGAACGGCGTGTAGTCCGCGTGCTGGGTGAACGCCCCACGCATCGGGCTGGCCGCGCTGTCCTTCTGGTTCATCGGGTGGATCCCGAGGATCTGCTCGATGGTCCGCATCATCGTGATCTGCGAGTAGTAGCGGCTGTCGACCTTGCCGTGCTGCGCCCAGGGGCTGATGATCTGGACCGGGGCACGGTGGCCGTCGATGTGGTCGAGGCCGTTCTGGGAGTCGTCCTCGACGACGAAGATCGCCGAGTCCTTCCAGTACTTGCTGTGCGAGATCTCGTCGACCATCTTGCCGACCGCGAGGTCGTTGTCCGCGACCGCGGCGGGCGCGTTCGTCGGACCACCGGTGTGGTCGTTGGAGAACCAGAACATGTTCAGGTTCGCCGGACCGTTCTTCTGGAAGTCCTGCTTCCAGATCTCGTACTTGTAGACGTCCGGGACGTCCATGTCGAACATCGGGAAGCCGGGCACCGACACCTTGTTGAGCGACGGGATCGCCGAGCCCGTCTGTATGGGGTAGGCGGTCTTCTGCCCCGTCGCGTCCATGTTCTTGGCGTCGCAGTACAGGTTCTGCCAGTTCGCGCCGGACGGCTTGCTCTCGAACGACTGGAACTCGCCGAAGTCCCGCACGGTCTTCCCCGCCGCCTGCGCACCGGTCCAGATGAAGCCGGACTTCTGGTGGCCGAGAGCGTCGTCCTCGGTGTCGTAGCTGCGCTTGTACTCACCGGCCGAGGACTCGGTGTACTCCGGGTTGTCGGCCTGCATCAGCCAGTTGTGACCTTCGGCGGAGTTCGTGCCGATGTCGTACGTGTTGTCGTACAGCCCGAACTGCTTGGCCAGCGCGTGCTGGTTCGGCGTCACGTTCTCGCCGAACTGCGTAAGCGACGGGTCGCCGTTGCCCTGCGGCATGTCACCGAAGACCTGGTCGTAGGTCCGGTTCTCCTTGACGAGCAGGAAGACGTGCTTGATCGTCGAGGGGTCGCCGAGCTTCACCGGGACCGGCACCGGCTTCGCGTCGCCCGTGCCCTGGATGACCGAGCTGCCGTGCCAGCCGTTCTGCGTGAAGACCTTGCCGGTCTCGGACTTGATGACACTGTCGTCCGGCAGCGTGAACTGCGTCAGGCTCGACGTCGTGTCGTGGGTGCCGTGCCCGGCCTTGTTGGTGGGGCGAAGGGCGTCAATACCACGGGTGTTGGAAACGACCACGTTCTCGCCGACGGTGGTGATCTCCGCAGGGAAGTAGTCCGTCGGAAGCAAGCCCACGTAGCCGGCCGGCTCCTGCGGGGAGGTGTACCGGTAGACGGCGACCGCGTTGGCGCGGCCGAGCGTCACCAGCAGGCGACCGTCGTCGGTGAGCGTCACCGCGTTGGGCTCGTAGCCGACCGACGCCTCCGGCCACGGCTGGGTGGCGATGGTCTGCACGACCTTGTCGTTGGCGGTGTTGATGACCGACACGTTGTTGTCCGCGGTGTTGGTGACGAACACCGCCCCGTTCTTGGCGTACACCGCGGTCGGGTGCAGACCGACGTCGATGCTCGTAGCGGCGGCGGACGGGTCCGCCAGGTTGATGACGCTGACCGTGCCGGTGGTGGTGGCACCGGTGTCCGGGTCGGCCAGCACCTGGGTGCCGTAGGAGTTCATCGTGGTGTCGCCGGGCTTCGCCGGACGCCCGCCCTCGTTGCTGACGTAGAGCTTGTTGCCGACCATGGCGATGCCACGGGGGGCGTTGCCCACGGCCCAGCTCTGCTTGATGGTCCCGGTCGCCGCGTCGATGGCGACCACCCGGTTCTGGCCGTTGACCGCGGAGTACACCGTGGAGCCGTCGGCCGAGAACACCGCCGCACCCACCAGTGCCTGCTTGGAGCCGTCGGCCGGGATCGAGACGGTCGCCGGGTTGGACAGGGTGCCGTCCGGGTTCACGGTGAACTTGGTGTAGCCGTCGAGCTGGCCCAGCCACAGCTGCGAACCATCGGGCGAGTACGTCGGACCCTCCTGGCCGACGGAGTTGCTCTTGATGCGCAGGTCCGCCGACGCCGGGGTACCGACGCGCTGCTTCACCTGCCCGGTCTTGAGGTCCATGATGACCAGTGCTATCCCACCGTCGGTGACCGAGGCCGCGAGGTGGGTGCCGTCCGGGCTGGCCGAGGACGACATGATCTTGCCGTCGTTGATGACGGTGCGGCTGCCGTACGGGGCGATGTACTGGTCGGCGGAGACGACCTGGCCGTTAGCGGTGACCTGGCCGACCTCCTCGGTGCCGAACTGATGTGTCTGAGCAACAGCGGTGCCCGTGACGGCGAGAACGACAGCGATGCCCGCCGTTACCAGAGGGGTCCGGCGGCCGACGCGTCGACCGAAAAGGCTGATCTGTTCCTTCTCGTTAATCCGACGCTGCCGTGTTACCTGCATGGGATTATCCCTTCGGGGTGGTGTCGAGCAGTTCGACGTTGCCGTCGAACTGCCAAAGGGGGTTCGGTGCGTCCCCGGTCGGGGTCCGCACCAGGAAGTAGCCGTTCACTTCCTTCGGTCCGTCGCCATCGGCTACGAACCGCCCGTCTGAGGCGACGTCAAGCTGGTAGATGGCCGTCCCCGCGGCCTCGACGCCGGGGAGATGCCAGGTGACGACGCAACGCCAGTCATTGCCCGCTCCCTGGGGGGCGACCTGGCCGCCGCTCTTGTTGCACGCCGTCGTGACCCGCAGCTGCGCCTCGGTGACGGCAGGGCGGTTGAGCTGCTGGGTCTGTATGCGGTAGAGGTGGGCGAATGCCGTGGCGACCGACCGCTGCACCTTGTCCTGCTCGATTCCGGACCCCATCGACGGGGTCGCCACGGCGACCACCGCAACGGTGAGGGCGGCCAGTCCGGCCAGCGGCAGGAGTCCGGTGGTGATCGCGCGGCGCCCGGAACCGTCGTAGGCCAGGTTGGTGAAGTCGCGCCGCAGGAAAAGCAGGTACGCCAGCGCTGTCGCGACCACCGCCCACACCAGGCTGACCACGATGCCGATCAGGAGCGGGCCGACCTGTGCCGGGCTGGTGAACAGGCCGTTCCAGGCGGTGAATGCGTAGCCGGGCAGGGCGAGGCGCACGGCGACGGGCAGCGGCAGCATCTGGGCGACCTGCATCGCGAGCGCGACGAGCGGGGGCAGCAGCAGCCCCATCGGGGACCGCCCCAGCGCGACCGACCCGAGGAGCCCGATCGCGGCGAGGGACAGCGTCGGGGCGAGCACGCAGACCCAGGCGAGCAGGACCCTGACGCCGGCGTCCGCCGGCGTCAGCAGATGGCCGTCGAGGCCGACCAGCGGCTGGTTACCGACCGCCACGATCCCGCCGGCCGCGCTGGAACAGGCCAGTCCGGCCACGAGCAGCAGGATGACGGTGAGGCTGGCCAGCGCCTTCGCTGCGAAGATCCGTCGAGGCGACCGGACCGCCACGAGCAGGTGGCGCCAGGTGCCGAGCCGGTCCTCGGAGGCGAACACGTCGCCGGCGACCACCGAGGTCAGCAGCGGGAGCGCCCAGGTGCCCGCGAAACCGAGCACCACCAGCGATCCGGCCCACCCCGTGGCGTGCATCCAGCGACCGAAGAGGGTGTCGGAGGGGAGCGAGCTCTGCTGGCTCACCGCGGCGACGAAGAGCGCCGGCGCGATCCAGCAGGCGAGGACCAGCAAGCGGATCCGCCATTGCGAGACCAACTTGACCAGCTCGAAGCGGTAGCCGCGCGAAATCGAAACGCGGCGGGCACCGGCAACAACGTCGTCGGCGATGGTCGCGGTCATCGGCCGGCCTCCTGCTGCTCGGTCAGGGCGAGGAAGGCGGCCTCGAGCGGCGACACCACGGGTGCGAGCTCGCGCACCGCGACGCCCGCGTGCACGAGCCTGACCACCAGTTCGTCGAGGGCGGGCACCAGCGCGCGCACGACGAGCACTTCGGCGTCATGCCGTGCCCCGGCGTCGTCGACGACGCGGATCCCGGCCGTGTCGACAGCCAGCCCGCGGGCGGCCTGCGGGTCGGAGGTCAGCAGGCGGTAGTCGAGTTCACGGTTCTCGGCGGCCAGCTTGCTCAGCGGGCCTGAGAAGACGACCCGTCCGGTGGCGACGATGGTGACCTCGGAGCACAGTGCCTCGAGGTCGTCCATGCGGTGGCTCGAGAGCACGATGCTGGTTCCGTCCGACGCGAGCCGGGTGAGGACACCGTGTACGTGTCTTTTGCCGGCCGGGTCGAGGCCGTTGGAAGGTTCGTCGAGCACGAGCAGCCGGGGCTTGGTGAGCAGGGCGGCGGCGAGCCCGAGCCGCTGACGCATGCCGAGGGAGAAGCCGCGGGCCCGTTCGTCGGCGACATCGGTGAGCCCGACCTGGTCAAGCACGTCGTCGATTCCCGTTGTCCGCGCGTCGCGGCCGCGGAGAGCGGCCAACGCGGCGAGGTTCTGCCTGGCGGTGAGCGAGGGGTAGAGACCGGGCCCATCCACGAAACCGGCGACACCGTCGGGAGCGGCGAGTGCCCGCCCGACCGGCGTACCCAGGATCTCGAGGTGGCCGCTGTCGGCGACGGCCAGGCCCAGCAGGAGGCCGAGCAGGGTCGTCTTGCCGGCACCGTTGGGTCCGACCAGGCCGTGGATCTGCCCCTGCGCCACATCCAGATCGATGCCGTCGAGTGCGACGACGTCGCCGAAATGCTTGGTGATCCCGCGAGCCCGGATCGCGAGGAGTGTGTCCATGAGCCCTTCCTTTCGAAACCTTCAAGGACCCTAGGGACGGCACACGTGGCAGGCAGGGACAGCCGGTTGAACGTTTATGGAACGGGAGACGACCCGGCGTCCGCCCCGCCGATGCCCCGCCGAGCACCACCGATATGTCGACCAGCCCCCTCGATGGCCGGATCGCAGAGCGCAACGGGCCATCAGACACGTGCCATCGCGAACATCGCCGCCGGTTGGATCGCGATCAGGACAAGGCGTCGACAAGTCCGTGTGGACGGAGTAGCCGGCAGTGAGCCGGACTTGGGCAACACCGGGACGCACCGAGTCCGTACGAAGTGCCGCGCGCGGCCCGCAATGTGGTGCGCTACCAGCGCGAAGCGCGCACCCGCAGCGCGCTGTGCGGGCGCTGCAACAGCGCCAAAGGCGGGGGGTTTTCCTTTTTTATGTCCAGGGTCGGCGCAGGAATGAGCAACTCGTGCAGGTGGTACGGCCGCTGACGCAGCGACCGCCGGGCTGCGACGATGCTGTGCCGGCGCGCGGGGCCTGCGAAGCGGCCTCGGCCTCCTGTGCGGGCTGCAGGCCGGCCAGGGAACGCTCGTCGGAAGACGTACCAGTTGACCCAGAACGACGACGCTTCTCATCCCTGCGGGCGCCCTCGCGTGCCGCCCGCCCGACCTGCTGGGCGTCGGCTGCACATATATTCGGGTCGCCACCCGATGGCAGGGACGAGTCTCCGAGGAGGCGTACCCGAGCAGGCAGGATGAGGGCGGCGTAGGTTCCGGGAACGAAATGGGAAGGCCGAGGCGGGGAAATCATGGGTGGGTTCACCGAGGCGGATCTGCGGGTACTGGCCGGGCCGCGGTCTTTCGAGCGGGGCGAGGACTATCTGGACGCGGTGACCGCTCTGGAGGTCGGCGACGGCTGGATCACCGCCACGGTCCATGGGACGGACGCCTACGAGGTGGAGTTGTCGCTCGATGAGCCTGAAGGGCTCACCGGGGAGTGCGACTGCCCGTACGGAATGGAGGGCAACTTCTGCAAGCACCTGGTCGCGCTCGGCCTGACCGCGCTCGCCCGGTCGGAGAGCCTGCCGGGGGAGTACACCCGTGCCCGCAGCCGTGTTCAGGACCTGGACGCGTGGCTGGCCGCGCTCTCCAGGGACGAGTTGCTCGCACTCGTACGGGAGCAGATCGCCGAGGACCGGCAGGTGCGCCGCCGCTTGGAGTTGCGTGCCGCGAGTGCCCGCGGAGACCTCGCCGAAGTCCGCACCCGGATTCGCGAACTCCTCGACATCGGCCGCTTCGCACGGTACGGATACGTCGAGTACGCCGATGCCCACGCCTACGGCGAACAGGCCTCGCAGGCGGTCTCCGCCATCGCTGATCTGATCGCCTCCGGGCAGGCCGGGGACGCGATCTCCCTGTCCCGGGAGGCGATGCGGATGCTGAACGAGGTGCAGGACGCGATCGACGACTCCGACGGACACCTCAGTCAGGTCGGGACCGCTCTTGCCACAGTCCATCTCGACGCGTGCCGCGCGGCCCGCCCCGATCCGGAGGAGACCGCGCAGTGGCTGGTTGACCATGTGCTCAGCGACTTGGACGACCTGACCGACATCGACCCGCTCGACTACGAGGACGTCCTCGGCGAACGGGGACTGGCCGGCGTAAGGGAGTTGGCGCTCGAAGCCTGGCGTGGCAACCGCACAGGCTGGGCGGAGAAGTACCTGATGGAACGGTTGGCCAAGGCGGCCGGCGATGTGGACTCGGTGATCGCCGTGCACGCGTCCGATCTTGCACGCGACGGCAGTACCCACCTGGTCATCGCACGCGAACTGGACGCTGCCGGCCGTCCCGGCGACGCGCTGCGCTGGGCGGAACGCGGCATCGGCGAGGTCTCCGACACCACCACCCCCGCCATCGGCCTGGTCGACTACCTCTGCGACCGGTACACACGCTCGGACCGGTTCCTCGACGCGGTCGCCGTGCGCCGCGCCCACTTCACCGCCCATCGCTCCCTCGCCGCGTATCAGCAACTGCGCACGGCGGCACAGGCAGCCGACTGCTGGGAGGCCGAGCGCGGGCAGGCGCTGGCGCTGCTGCGTGCCGACGCGGCACAGCGCGAGCGGGTCCGGTACGGCGGCCCGGTCCTGATCGACGCTCTGCTCGACGACAAGGACACCGATGCCGCCTGGCAGGCCGCCACCGCTTCGGGCGCCGACGACCGGCAGTGGCTCACCCTCGCCGACCAGGCCCGCACCACGCGCCCCGCCGACGCGCTGCGCGTCTACCAGCGCCTGGCCGAACCCCTCGAGAAAGAGACCGGCAACGCGGTCTACGAGCGCCTGACCAGCCTGCTCCTGAGCATGCGGGACTGCCACCGCCGCCTGGGCACTCCGGACGATTTCGCCGCGTACCTCGCCGCCTTGCGCGGAGGTCAGAAGCGCAAGCGGAACCTGATGCGGCTGCTCGACCAGCACGCACTGTGACGGCGGCCCCTTTCCGGCACACCGGCAGTGTTCGGTCGGCTCGCCGCTATGGGCAGCGAGCCGCGTCCCGGAGCACAGCTGCTGGCCCGTTACCGGAAAACCGCCAGGGGCCGCCAGGGCACCGCGCCGGAAGTGCGGCGCAGTGCCGCGCACCTACTGAACACCGCTCATGCGCAGCGCACCGGGCCCCTTGATCGGGAACGCGCAGCGCGGGAAGCGGACGAGCGCCGTCGCGTCGAGGCCGCCGAGGCGGCCCGCGCCGACCGACTGAACCACCTCGCCCGCAACGCGGAGCAGGCCTGGGGCAGATCGGCATTCCCCATCCACGCGAGGGTCCGCGCGGTGATGATTTCGCGCGGGCCGTCGCCGCTGCCTGGAAACGTCAGGCGTCCTCGCGCTCCCGTGCCAGGACGTTCACCCGGCCCCGGACGACGAACCAGCCGCCGACCAGTGCCGCCGCGATCAGCGGCAGACACAGCACGGTCGTACGGCCCACTCCGCCGCCCCACCACATCAGGCAGACGACGCCGGCGAGGAAGAACAGCGTGACGATCTGCGTGTAGGGGGCCCAGGGCAGCCGGTACGAGGGGCGGGTGACCCGGCCGTCCCGCGAGCGGTGCCAGAACAGCAGCGAACAGAGCATGATCATGCCCCAGGTACCGAGGATGCCGATCGACGCGAAGTTGAGAACGATCTCGAACGCCTGGCCCGGCATGACGTAATTGAGCACGACGCCCAGGACACCGAAGCCGGCGGTCAGCAGGATGCCGCCGTAGGGCACCTGCCCCTTGTTCATCCGGCCGGTGAACCTGGGTGCGGAGCCTGCCAGCGCCATGGAGCGCAGGATGCGGCCGGTGGAGTACAGGCCGGAGTTCAGACTGGAGAGCGCCGCGGTCAGCACGACCAGGTTCATCACACCGGCCGCGCCCGGGATGCCCAGCTTTTCCATGACCGTGACGAACGGGCTCTGGTCCCCCGAGTACGAGGTGTACGGCAGCAGGAGGGCCAGCAGCACCACCGAGCCGACGTAGAAGAGGCCGACGCGCCACATGATCGAGTTGATCGCCTTGGGCATGATCTTCTCGGGGTTCTCCGTCTCGCCGGCGGCCACGCCGCACAGCTCGACGGAGGCGTACGCGAACACGACACCCTGGATCACCATCAGCATCGGGAGCGTGCCGGTGGGGAAGATGCCGCCGCTGTCGGAGATGGTGGAGAAGCCGGGCGTGTGACCGTCCACCGGGTGCTGGGTGATCACCAGGAAGATCCCGATGAGCATGAACGTGACCAGGGCGGAGACCTTGATGATCGCGAACCAGAACTCCATCTCACCGAAGTACTTCACCGAGATCAGGTTCGCGGTGAGCACGACGGCGAGGGCGATCAGCGCGAGGATCCACTGCGGGATGTCGCTGAACATCGCCCAGAAGTGGGCGTAGGTTGCGGCCGCGGTGATGTCGGCGACGGCGGTGGTCGACCAGTTCAGGAAGTACAGCCAGCCGGCGGCGAAGGCGCCCTTCTCGCCCATGAACTCACGGGCGTATGAGACGAAGGCACCGGAGGAGGGCCGGTAGAGGACCAGCTCGCCGAGCGCGCGGACGACGAAGAAGGCGAAGACACCACAAACCGCATAGGCGAGGGCGAGCGAGGGACCCGCATCGGCCAGTCGCCCGCCTGCGCCCAGGAACAGGCCGGTGCCGATCGCGCCGCCGATGGCGATCATGTTGATGTGACGGGACTTGAGGTCCTTGCTGTAACCGGCATCGCCGGCGTCCCGGTGGGGGGAGCTCGTCGCCGATGGGGCGGCGGCGAGCGTTTCGGCCGCAGTGGAGCGGTCACTCATGGAGGAGATTCGCCTTTGTGGGGGGAAGGTGTGCGGTCCCGGCCGTGGGGGGCCAGGGGGTCGTCACCGTGGCACGGCTCGATGTCCATCATCGGGGATTTCTGTGGTTTTGGCAGTGTCCCACGTCACTCAGGAATAAATCTGAGGTGTGTCAGAGGTTACGGGGCAGTATGCAAGGGGCGTGTGTACGCCTCCGTGAGTCCCGATGTGCCGCGGGCGGTGGTGAAGACCTGTGCGGAGGCGATGGTGTTCGCACATCCGGTCCGGACACTGCGATATCGGCGGCGCCGGAACCGTGGCGCAAGCGGTGAGCGTTGCGATTTTCGCAACACCCTCGTACGCTGGCCGCATGGGCGAGAGTGTGAGTGAACGTGTACGTAAAGTCATGGACGCGGCCTCGATCCACCAGGCAGCGTTCGCCGAGACCATAGGACTGACCCCCGACAAACTGTCGAAGTCTCTCAGTGGCGTCCGACGATTCACGTCCCTTGACCTCGCCCGGATCGCCGAATTCGGCAACACCACCGTCGACTGGCTCCTGACCGGCCGCGAGCCGCTCCGTCCTGCCTTCGCGGCCCGCGCAAGCGCCCCGGAAGCCGATGGTCAGGGACACGACACGCTCAGGGATCTCGTCGAAAGGTTCACGACGGCCCACGAGGTACTGGAATGTCTCGGCCGGTCACCGGAGCTGCCGGAGCTGCCGTCCGTCCGGAGCGAGGTGGAGCGCCATGTCGACCAGGGTGTGGCTCTGGCCGAGGACGCACTGGCCGCCGCCGGGACACCGACGGTCAGCGATCTGGAGACGCCCGAGCTGGTCCACGTCATGGAGCGTGCCTTCGGCGTGGACGTGGCGAAGATCGGCTTGCCCAACGGTGTCGACGGTGCGGCCTGGCAGGCGGACGGATTCCGGCTCATCATGATCGGCCGGACGAAGGTGCCGACGCGCCAGCGCTTCACGCTCGCCCATGAACTCGGGCACATCCTGGCCCGGGACGCCCAGGACCTCCTCACGGAGACTCATCTCGCGCCCGGCCGGCAGAAGGACCTGACAGAGATCCGCGCCAATGTGTTCGCCGCCAACCTGCTGATGCCCAGGGACGAGATGAACGCCGCTGCGAAAGGGCGTGACCTCACGGACGAAGAGCTCAGATCGCTCGTCGTGCGCTTCAAGGTGTCGCCGAGCGCACTGGCCGCCCGGCTTTCCCAGCTGGGCTTCATCGATACGGAGACGAGAGGCAGGCTGCGCGAGCTCACCACGGAGGCTTGCCACTTGCTGACCGGACAGAGCGATGCTTTCGCAGCCCGCACTGCCTGGGCGGAAGCCGCCCGGCTGCCTTTCCGCCCCATCCGGTCGCTGTACGAGGCCTACCTCGCCGGAGAGACGACCCTGCGCCCGCTGGCCGCCTACACCGGCCTGGACGTTGACGAGATCCGCGCGACCCTCGAACCCGAGCCGGAGGACGGCACACCGTCCACAGCCGACGTGGACGAAGGGGACCTGGTCTTCCAGCCATGACACGCCACTGTTGGTTCCCCGACAACACTGTGCTGTGCAACTTCGCGGCGGTCGACCGTCTGGGCCTGCTGGAAAAGATCCTGGACGGTCGCGGCCGCTGGACGCAGGCGGTTTCGGCGGAGGCCCAGCAGTCGACCCGGTACTGGCCGCGGCTGCGCCAGGTGACCGAGGACGGGTGGCTCGGCGATCCCATCGAGATCGACGACCCGGCCGAAACCGCACGCGTGGACCGCATACGCCGCGTGGTGTTCGGCGGCTCACCGTCCCGGCCGCTGCAACACCTGGGCGAGGCGGAGACGCTGGTCATCATCGAGCACCGCAGAGAGTTGGCAGACTCCGTATGGATCACGGACGACGGAGAAGCGGGCCGCTACGCCCGCCGCAAGGGCATCCGCGTCAAGAACACGGTCGACCTCATGCGGAAGGCCGTCGTCGCCGGCCTGACCCCGGCCAGTGAGGGGCACCGCTTGCTGCTCGCGATGGCGGCGGCTGGTCGTCATGTACGAGACGTTCCGCACAGGCCTGAAGGCCTGCTGCCGTGAGGCATGACTCCCACCGAGACGCCGCTGCAAGTTCTCCGGCCACACGTACGCCGGGTCAGCGTGGTGTTGAGGGTCCGGTCTTCCGTGGGGCGACGTGTTTGGTGATCCGCAACTGGGTAATCTTGCCGGGCGATCGGCTGCCGGATGTGAGCAACTGGAGATCCACGCATGACGGTTCTTCGGTCACCTGACGCGCCGGCAGGGGGTTGTCGGAGGCGCGGATGTGCGCGGACGGAAGGGTATGCCCAGTGACGACCGACATCGATTCCATCACCGGTGTCCGGCAGACGGTCGCCGTAGTCCTCCCCGTCCGGCTGCCTTCCCCTCCTCCCTGGGCCGAAGGCCCCATACCCTTCGAGCTCGACAGCCGAAGAACCGACGCGGCAACCCGGCAGACCTATTACACCCCCGCCGCCGCGCGCGCTCTCTACGGAACCCGCGAACGACCCTGTCGCTGGCACCGGTTCACGGACATCACGCATCGGTCCCTGCACCTGCACGGCATGGAAATCCTGCGCACGGTCAAGACCCAGGACCGTTCAGCGCACCGGGCCGACCGCACCCGAGTTGGCGTGGTTCAAGAGCAGTTACAGCACAGGTAACGGCGGCGAGTGCGTACAGATTGCCGTCGCGGCTATGCATGTGCACATCCGTGACTCGAAGCAGGTCGGCGGCCCCATGCTGACCGTCCGACCCGAGGCATGGGCAGGGCTACTGGGATTTGCCACCGGACGGGAGGCCCGCTGAGGTAGCGCAAGCCGGAAGGGTCCTGCCGCACGCTGTACCGGCGCAGCGGCGGGACCCTCCCCCGCGTCCCCGGACTATTCGTTCACGCCCTCCTCGCGGCGGATCATCTGTCAGTGCCTGTTTCTGAACCTGACGGTGTAGGTCAGTGGCGGTCAGCCGGAGCATCGGAGAACCGTCCCGTTCGCGAAAACGTCACCGTGGCGGAACCGCGAACAGAAGTCGTGGGCTCCGTGCAACTGCGGCAGACAGCGAGAGCACCCGCCGCCGCCGGGGAGCCGTGCTGAATGGTCCTCAGGCCAGCGCTTCCATCCCCATGTGGCCCATGACGACAATGGAGCTGAGCTCTCCGTTTTCCGTACGACCGAGCCAGGCTACGGAAAGTCCTTCAGTGGCGGAAAAGGTGAGGAGGTCTGCGCCCCGGGCCTCATCACGGACCATCTCGAACTCGCCGCCGCCCAGGCTCTCGGTGTCACGGGACACGAGCGTGCCCGGTGCTGTCCTGCGCTGCTCCCAGAACTTGCGGAACGGCGCTGTCAGAGCAGGCCACGCTGTCGCGTCGCCGAAGCTGCCCGTGGAAGTGTCCGTGTTGAATCCCACCTGGTCGCCCTGACGAAGGCGTTCGATGTCGTCGCCTTCGGCGAGGCCCATTTCCCAGACCGCCACCGTGCCTTCCCGCACGCACAGGTGCGTCGCGGCCACCTCACGGCCGGAGAAGTACTCCCCCAAGAACTCGTACGGCGCTTCCGTCCATGCCGCATCCACCCTGAATGCACCTGGAGGGATCCGAACCGCGAGCTCCCGCGGCACCCCGTCTTCGTCCTCCAGCCATGGGGTGTCCACCACGAGCCGGCCGCTTGGCACGCGGATCGATGTCACCCGAGCCACTTCCACCACCTCAACGAACGTCCGTTGATCATCACGCCGCACCCCCAGCCGGGTGCCCGGCGTGAACACCGCATCGAGATAGGCGCGCACCTCCGGCGCCGCAACCAGTCGACCATCCCCCACGTATGCCACCCTGTGTCCTCACCACGACCCAACCAGAACTCACGACGATAGGCCCTCACTCGGACATCGCATGTGCGGCGGGCAAGGCGGCGAGATGTGCCGGTAGTCCGCACCGAGGGCTTCCATCGACACCCCGTCCTCCTTGCGGGCCACCGTCCTGCGCGGCCCAGTCACCGACATCGGCTCCTCCACCACAGTCTCGGCCGCGGCCGGCCCAGGGACCCCCGCCGCGGTGGGCGCATCATGCTCAGCCAGCGCCTCGAGATACTGCTCCAGGCCGATCACCCGGTGGTTCAGCACCTCTTCCGCCTCTGCGAGAACTGCCCGCACACGCTCGAACTCGGCCCGCAACTCCTCCACCCGCACCAGCGCGGCCTTCTCACGGCACTCGAGCACTGCCCGCATCGACGGCATCTGCCACCCCCACGTCACCTACGACGAACAAGACGGCCAAAGCCATGCCTCGACAACGCGGACATCGCGCCTGACTTGTGGAAACTCGCACATCAGATTCGGAAAAGAAACGGCTACTCACGCCGCCCGCCGTGCGCTGCGGTCCAGGCTGGACTTGAAACCCTTGTCGGTTCCGAAGTACTGCCGTCCCATGCCGGCGATGGTGTCGATGTGAACGGCCATCTTGTCGGCGAAGGCCTTGCCGACGTTGTCCTTGTCGTTGACGACGGCGGCAGCCCGGACCTTCGCGTCATGTTTGGCCTCGTTGAACGGCTGGATGACGTCCTGCTTGGCGAAGTGCGCACTGAACTTGGTGCATTGAAGTTGCCGATCAGTTCGGACAGCAGCTTCTTCTCCGCCTGCGGCGCCACCGGCCCCTTCGCAGGCAGTCCTCAAGGTGGCGTAGCAACTGGACGCGGTAGTTATCCATGGGCGACCTGACCTGCTTCCGCACTCCGCATCCGTGGGTGACAGTGTCTTGAAGGTTCGTGAGGCTCGCGCGGGTGGACTGGAACTGGGTGTTCGTGTAGGGATGCCCTGACCGGGGTAGCGCCTGTTCAGGCTGCCAGTGGATCGGTGGACCGGCGGACCGGCCGACAGCGTGCGAGGGGCGTGACCGTGGGAACCTGGGAGTTCGAGAACGCGCGGAGCTGGACGGAGTACGGGCGGCGCCAGCTTGACCGGGGATATCTTCCGCCCGTGGCTGACTCCATCGACTGGGGGTTCTGGGGCGAGGGCCCCGGAACGGAGGCCCTCGGCGAGGTCAGTGGCAAACGAGTTCTCGACATAGGCTGCGGCACCGGTCGCTACGCCGCTCACGTCGCCCGCGCGTGCGGCGCCCAGGTCGACGCGATCGATTCATCGGCCACGCAACTCCGGCGTGCTCTCGGCCAGTACGGGAACACCCACGGGCTGAGTTTCGTGCACGGCGACGCGGTTGAGTACGCGCGAGCCGGTGCGCCGTACGACGTCGTCTACTCCGTACACGCTCTGGGCTACATCGACCCGGACCGGTCGCTGCCTGCCATCCGGGATGCACTCCGGACCGGCGGCCGGCTGGTGTTCTCGGTTCTGCACACCGACGCGGACGGGGCGGGTCCCTCGGAGACTGTGCGGCCACGAAGGGCGGAAGTACGCCTACGCGACCACACTCCTCTCCCCGTGCACATGTGGGTGATCGCGCCGAGCCTGTGGGAAGAGCTTTTGGTCCGGCATGGGTTCGACGTCGAAGGCATCGAGATCCTGGCCGCTCCGGACGCGGGCAACCCGGTGCGATGCCAGCTCATCAGCGGCGTGTGCTCAAGGCCGTAACAGCTGTGCCCAGTGGTCTCGGGGGTGTACGGCATCTCAACCTGTCGGCGGTCGTTGCGTGGCTTCCCACGCACGACAGCCTTTCTGCACCTCGATCGTGATCGATCAGCCCATCAGCTTCGCGTTCACGCCCGCGACGAACTCGTACAGTGGCCCCTCCGTGATGATCCCGTCGCCCAGCCCCACACGCTCCGGAGCCACGTCGATCACGGTCACGACGGTGCTCCCCAGGCCGATGACCACCCACCACCGCCGACCGTCGACGTCCACGCTCCAGGTGGACTTGACCCACTTGCCGGTGTCGGTCCGTACGTCGGCGGAGACCAGTTCCCAGGCACCCGGATCGAACTCGACGAGCCGGTCTGTCGGCGCGTGCCGTCCTGCCAGCCGCTCCAGCGCGTGCCGGCCGGTTCGTAGCGACACAGGCGCCCTCATGATGTGTCGCACCCGCGTGAACAGTGCGTCCGGACCGGTCCGGACATGGAATCGTGCGGTGGCGAAGCGAGGGGTCACGCTCGCGCCCCCGGCTCGCTCGCCCCGGACAGCGCGGTGACCAGAGTGGCCAGCGCCGAAGCCAGCGCGGTGAGGCCGGGGCCGGCAGGTCCGCCCGGCTCGGACATGTAGACATCGCGACGGATCTCGATCATCAGGGCGCTGACGCGCGGGTCCGTGCCGTAGTGCTTCAGCGGTACGTACGTACCGGTGAAGGGGGTGTTGATGCCGGTGCCCCCGAAACCGGCGAACGCCTTCTCGGCCTGGGCGAGGATTTCCGGCGGAGTGTGGAAGGGGTCGGTACCCAGGCAGATCGGCGGGCGCGGTCCGGAGCCGTGGAGTTCGTAGGGGAGCGGGGCCGTCGGGTAGGAGTGGACGTCGATGATGACGACGCGGCCGGTCGCGGCCAGCCGTTCGTCGACGGCGGCGGTCATGGCTTCGGCGTAGGGGCGGAAGTAGCGGTCGATCAGGGGCTCCGGATCCACATCCGGTGAGCGGAGCTGCTCGCGATGCGTGGTCTGCGTATAGACCGCGCCCATGCCGACCGCCGCCATCTCCTCGCGCTCGTCGGGGAACCGTTCGGGATCGATGACGAGCCGCGACAGGCCGTTGATGAATCGCCAGGGCGTGACGGGAGCAGCCAGAGCGGCCTTGGCGGCCAACTCGGCCGTGTGGGAGTCCGTGATGTGGGCGAGCTCCAGCTCCAGGGCCCTGTCGTCCAGTTTGATTCCGCTACGCACCTGCTCGGGGATGTGGCGAGCCGAGTGCGGAACATGCAGCAGGATCGATGAGGCGACCCCGCCGGGCAGAAGGCGGAACGGCTGGTGCGCGAGAACCATAGAGGATTCCTTCGGGGCGGATCGTCGCTGGGTACATCGACGAGGCGGAGTGCCGGGCTTGCGGCACTCCGCCTCGTCATATCCGATTGTCTGCCAACGGTGTTCGAGTGGGGCGACTGGGGTGACGGGTGTGCGGGGGCTTGGATCCGCTATCGGGCGGAAGCGATCACCGGGTAGTGGTCGGAGAGGTTCGTGTACGTGTAGTCCGTGCCCCAGCTGGAGACGGTCCAGGGCGCGCTCTGCTCCTTGACCACCTCGTTCGTCCAGCCCGCCGGCTTCGCGTGCCCGGTGCGGTACAGGACGTAGTCGAGGTCCTCGCGGGGGTCGTCGGGGTAGCGGTCAGCGCCGATCGAGTTGTCCTGGGTGTCGAAGGAGTACGGGTGCCCGGTGCGGGCATCGGCTCCGGTCAGTCCGGCGTCGGCGAGCATCGACGCGTACTCGGGGGAGCGGGAGTCGACGTTCATGTCGCCTGCCACGATGACCTGTTCGGACGCGGGGATGTTCTTGGTGTCGAGGAAGGCATCGATCTGCTTGAACTGCCGGCTGCGCATCTGCGCCGCCTCGCCCGCATTGCATCCCGGGTCGGTCGACTGGGCGTGGGTCCCCACCACATGCACCTTGGTGCCGTTGACGTTCAGTTGGGTGTAGACGAAGCCCTTGTTGGCCCACCAGTCGGCGCCGCAGGCGTCCTTGTAGATGAACTGTTCCTTGCGGACGATCGGCCACTTGCTGAGTACCGTGACCCCGCCGTCCTCCGGGGTGGTGGCCGAGTAGGAGCCGCCCGTGGCGTCCCAGCCGCTCTTGCTCCGGCCCATCACCGGTGTCTGATAGGGGTATTGAGCGGATGCTGTCCGTGCCAGAGCGTCGGAGGCGGAGTTGTCGAACGCCTCCTGGAGGACGACCACGTCGTTGCCCTGGAAGAAGGACGTCTTCGGTATTTCCGCGGCTCGGTGGTCCTGTCCCCAGTTCGGGTAGAGGTTCTTGCTCATCAGGAACGTGTTGTACGTGAGCACGCGCAAGGACGGGACGTCGGCCGCCGACGCCTGAGGGGCGTTGGCGATCAGTGTGACGGCGGCGAGCGCGGCGGACAGAGTCACGCCGGAGGTGCGGCGGAGCGCGGTGAGCGGCACGGGGTCTCCTGTATCTGCTGATGGGGGGTGGAACAGGCAACACACATCCAATCAGCGGGAGTTACCCGTGGGTAGACGCCGGGTGTCGGGAGTCCCTCCACCGGCGTACCAATGATGGTGGAGGCCTCATCGGACGTCCCGTCAGCGGGCGGTGGCGTAGACGATGAGGTTGTCCACCGGGTGGCCCTGGGCGTCGAATGCGCCGTCGCAGGTGATCAGACGGAGGGCCCGGTCGTCGGTCCTGCCGTACACCTTCTTCGTGGGGAACGCCTTCTTGCTCACGGACTCCATACCGGTGACGGTGAAGTGGGTTGCCTGGCCCCGCTCGTTGCGCACGACTACATCCGCGCCCTTGCCGATCTTCTTCAGGTCGTGGAAGACGGCCCTGCCGAACCGGGTGTCGTTGTGTCCGATGAGGACGGCTGCTCCGCGCTCGCCCGGGATCGCACCTCCGGTGTACCAGCCTGCCGTCATGCCCTTCTCCGCCGACGGGACCTCGACGGTGCCGTCCGCGTTGAGACCGAGCGGCATCAGGGAACTGGTTACTCCGATCGAGGGGATGGCCACCTGAGCGGGAGCCGCGGGCTGTTCCGCCCCGGGGGAAGCGAGGGAAGCGGGGGAGTGCGTGGGGGAGCGGGCGGGGGGTGGTGGCTCCGCGGCGTGGGATGCGCAGCCGGTGAGGAGGGCGAGCGTGAGGCAGGCGACAGTTGGCAGGGCGGCGGACCGCCGGGGTGTGTGGTGTGCAGGGGACATGCATGCTCCAGAACAGGAGACAGAAGGTGCGGAGACGGGCGGTGGCGCCGCCCCTGAAGGACGGCGCCACGTGGAGGTCAGCCGTTGCGGTGTGCGGTCGTGCGGCGGCGGCGCAGCACGAGAGTGCCCGCGCCCCCGAGCAGGGCCGCGGCGGCGACCGAACCCGCGACGGCGGCGGTGGTGTTGCTCGTCGTGCCGATCGGACGCTCGCCCGCGGCCACGCCGCCGCGGGGCTCGGCGGAGCCATGCCTCAAGCGCACGGCCGGGGTCGCGCTGGGCTCATCGCCGGCGGCCACGCCGCCGCGGGGCGCCACCGACGGTCCCTCGCCACGCGCGGGACTGCTCGACCCGGCTTCCGGAGTGGGTGCCGGGGTCCCCTCGGCGGACGTCACCGAAGGACTGGGGGTTCCGTCGGAGGGGACCGACGCGAAGGCCGTGGCGGAGGGGAAGAGTACTGCGCCCGCCGCGACGGCGGTGAGGACGGCGGTGCGCAGGGTCGGACGGGGACGGTGGGACATACGTGGCTCCAGTTCCAGCCCGGCCTTGGTGGTGCCTGGATGCCGATTCGCACCAGGCGCCGGGCGTGCCGTCAGCCTCGCGTGAACTTATGAAGAAGCTGTCAGATCGCTGTGGTCATCGCATCAGCCCTGATGGTCCGGGGCGGGCTCGTCCGGACGGTCCGACGGTTTCAGCGGCCGGGCCGCCGGTGTGCGATGCGGGCTCGCAGGCAGGCGCAGCGTGAAGACCGAGCCCTTCCCCTCCGTACTCGCGGCGCTCACCGCGCCACCATGGGCCTCGGCGAGTTTGCGGACGATGGCCAGGCCGAGGCCGCTGCCGCCGGTGCGGCGGCTCCGCGACTTCTCCGCGCGCCAGAAACGGTCGAAGACATAGGGGAGGTCCTCGGGCGAGATACCGCTGCCGGTGTCCTCGACGTCCACGACCACCTCGTCACCTGACTCGGAGCCGTACGCGCGCAGGGCCACGTGTCCGTCCGGAGCTGTGTGGCGTATCGCGTTGGACACCAGGTTGCCGAGGGCCTGCCGCAGCCGTACCGGGTCGGCGGTCAGGGGAAGAGGAGGGGGCCCGGGGGCGGCCGTGCGTACCGTCAGCGTCACTCCGGCCGTCTCGGCGCGGGCCTGGTGAGCCGCGGCGACCTGGCCGAGGAGGTCGTCGATCCGTACCGGCGCCGGGTGCAGACGCAGTGCGCCGGCGTCGGCCGCGGCCAGGTCCTGGAGGTCGTCGACGATGTGCTGCAGTTGAACGGCCTCCTCCAGGAGCGAGGAGACGAAAGCCGCGTCGAGGTCGGCTACGCCGTCCTGCGCCGCCTCCAGCCAGCCGCGGATGTTGCTCAGCGGAGTGCGCAACTCGTGGGCGACGTCGCTGACCATCACCTTCCGCTGTTCCTCAAGGCGTGCACGATGCGCCGTCATGTCGTTGAAGGTGGCGGCCAGTCGCCCGATCTCATTGTCCGTCGTGACCGGTACGGGCGCCGACTCCTCACCGTCCCGCATCCGCTCGGCGGCACCGGTGAGCGCGTGCAGCGGCCGTATGAGCCGGACTCCTGCCAGTACCGAGGCGCCGACGGTGAGGGCGAGGACCAGGGCCGCGACACCGGCGATACGGGCGGTGTTCGCCGGTGAGAGATCGAAACCGGGGACGGTGGCGCCGCCCGCGTCCCCGATGAACAGCAGCGCGGGCGAGGCGACGTACGAACTGAGCTGCTCGCGGCGGGCGGCGCCGACGCACGACGCGATCGCCCGGTCGTTGTCACTGCTCTGAACGGCCGGCACAGGGACAGGGGTGGCGAGGCGGCGGGCCGGGCCCGTGCTGGGTTCCGGCTCGGTGTCCCCCCAGGAGAGGTCCAGGCGCAGCTGGACACCCGCGCGGCCCTGCCGGTCCAGGCAGGCGTTGGTCAGCTGATTGAGCGCGCCGAGTGCCTTCTTCTCGGTTTCGGTGGGACCGTCCAGCGCGTCGGTCGAGCACCTGGTGCCCAGGATGCGGTCGGGGGCGTTGCCGACGATCTGGATGCGGGGGCGCCCGCTCGGTCCCTCGACGACGTCCGAGGCGATCCCGGCGTCGTTCAGGCACGCCACACCCCGGTCGGCGGTGCGACGCAATTGCGTGCGTTCCGCCGCGGGCAGACGGAATGGTCCGACGGCCCGCGGGTCGACTCGGTCGGCCGCGGTGCCGGTCGCTCCGGAGGACTGCGCCGCCAGAGCTGTGTCCACGGAGAGCGGGTCGACCAGGGCCGATGCCTGCGTGGGAAGCGCGGGCGGGGACGCCCCTGTCGCCGAGTCGGCGATGATCTCCCGGCCCTCGGTGGTCAGGGCGATCCGGCGGCCCGACTGCGTCGCCAGTTCGTGCACCGTCCTCTCGACACCGTCCCACCGGGAATGGCCCGCCGCGTAGCCGAGCAGCTTGTTGTAGATCCGGGCGTCGGCGGTGAGGTTCTGGCCCTGCTCCTGCTTGATGGCACCGGAGGTGGTCTGTACGGCGAGCCAGGCGGTGGCCGCCACCGAGCAGGCCGCCACCAGCGCCGATACGGCCAGCAGCCGCACGAGCAGACTCTTGCGGAGCGGCAGTCGTCGGCGGTCCGGCCGGCCACGGCTACGCACCCGACGCGCCCCTTGCGGGGTCGGTCAGTTTGTACCCGACTCCGAAGACGGTGAGCAGCCGGGACGGCTTCCGCGGGGCCGGCTCGATCTTCTTGCGCAGGTTCATGATGTGTACGTCGACCGTGCGGTCGCTGATGTACCGGTCGAAGCCGTGCAGCTCCTCCAGGAGCCGCTGCCTGCTGAAGACCCGGTCGGGCTCGGCGGCCATCGCGGCGAGGATGCGGAACTCGCCCGGCGTGCATTCCACCGACGTACCGTCGACTGATATCTCGTGCCGGGCCCGGTCAACTCTGAGTCCGCCCACGGAGAGAACCTCATCAGCGGCGTCCGCGGAGGGGGCCGCCTGTCCTGGCCGATTCGTCCGGCGCAGGAGCGTCCGGACCCGGGCCATCAGTTCGCGGGGGCTGTACGGCTTGGTCATGTAGTCGTCCGCACCCAGGTCGAGACCCAGCAGCAGATCGTCCTCGGTGGTCCGGGCCGTCAGGATCAGCACCGCCAGTTCCCGGTGCTCGGCGCGCAGGACACGCACCACATCGAGCCCGTCCGCCCGAGGCATCATGACATCGAGGACCAGCAGGTCGGGCTCCCCGTGCCGCACCTCGTCGAGCGCGGCGAGACCGTCCCCGACGACGGTGACCGCGTGGCCCTCGCGTTCGAGGTAGCGGCGTACGAGTTCGGCCTGTTTCTCGTCGTCTTCGGCGACGATGACGTTTGCGCACACGCGGTTGATCGTAGGGGAGTTCGGGGTGTCGTCCGGTGGCAAGTAGTCGGCGGAGATTCCTTCCGCCGGCGGGCTTTCGGGCACGACGGGTCGGTGTGGCCATTGACCCGCACGAAGTCGGCGGAGGTGGCGGGACCCGTGCGCCGTGACGGGATCCGGGAACGCTCCCGCACCGGTCGAGGCGGATTCCGGCCGGCCTGCTACCTTTGCCCGATCGAACGAGAGGCCCGGGTGCGAACCTGCGGCGCGGGCAGGGCGGCGGTGGAAACCTTGGGTGTACCCCTCCACTGGCTGATCGGCCGCCCCGAGCTGCGGCTGACGGTGCTGGCCGGGCGGGACGGGCTCGACCGGGAGGCCGTCTGGGCCCACAGCATCGATCTGGCCGACCCCGTTCCCTGGCTGAGCGGCGGCGAACTGCTGCTCACCACCGGACTACGACTGCCGGAAGCGGAGGCCGGGCAGCGGGCGTACATCCAGCGCTTGGCGGATGCCGGTGTGGCCGCTGTCGGCTTCGGCACGGGACTCTCGCACCGGCATGTTCCCGCGGCCGTCGTGGACGCGGCCGACAAGGTGGGACTGCCCCTGCTCGAAGTGCCGCTGCCCACGCCGTTCGTCGCGATCACCAAGGCCGTGATGGAACGCCTGGCCGAGCTGCAGTACGAGGGAGTCGTGCGGGCCTCCCGCGTCCAGCCCCGGATGACCCGGGCCGCGCTGCGCGACGGCGCCAGGGCCGTTGTACGGGAACTCGCCGTCTCGACGCACGCCACGGTGCTGTACCTGGACGACGCCGGTGCGGTGCGGGCCGCCCATCCGTCCGGTTCGGCGGGCGTCGACCCCGGTGTGCTCGCCGAGCTGAGGAGCGCCGGCGGGAGCGACCGGGCGACGCAGGCGCTGAGTGCCGGACCGCACGGGGTGGTCGTCGCCCAACAGGTCCGCGTGGGCCCGCGCACCCACGGCAGACTCGTGCTCGCCGCCGACCGGGAACTGACCGCCGTCGACCACCTGTTGCTCGGGCATGCGGCGTCACTGATCGCGCTCCAGGCCGAGAAGCCGCTGCGCCTGCAGGACGAACAGCACCGGGTCAACAGCCTCTTCCTGCGTATGGTCCTGGACGGGGCACTCCCTTTGCGCACCGCCCGTGACCACCTGACGGAGGCCGGCTTCCCGGCCCGCAATGGCATCCGGGTCCTCGTACTGAGCGGGCCGAGCCCTTGGCAAGCCCTCGACACGGTCGGCCCCCGCCTCGCCGAGATCGGTCTGCCGCGCTTCGGTGCCGTACGCGAGGGCCGTGCCGTGCTCCTGCTGCCCGGGGACGGTCCACGGGTGGGGATGCGAGCGGGTGGGGACGACGGTGCCGCAGAGAGCGACCGACGCGGCGGCGCCGCTGGTATCGGCCTCGCCCGGGGCCTTGTCGATGATGCGGTCGCACGGTTCGGGCCGCGCCTCTGGGCCGGGCTCAGCCTTGTGCATGAGCCCGACGCCGGGCAGCAGGCTCTTCACGAGGCGAGCAACGCGGTCGCGGTCGCCGAGGCGCGCGGCCGGTCGGGGCTCGTCGCCTTCGAGTCGCTGGCCGGACACGTGCTCGTCAGCGCCCCCGAGACCCGAGAGGTCCTGCGCCGGATGGCCGCCGAACGGTTCGCGCCGCTATCCGCGCACGACCGGGACAACGGCACGGAACTGCTCGCTTCCCTCCGCGCGTTCCTGGAACATCACGGGCAGTGGGGTGCCGCGTCCGCAGCCCTGGAGGTCCACCGGCACACGTTGCGCAGCCGGATGGAGCGGATCCGGACACTGCTGGGTGTGGATCTCGACTCCGCGCACGTACGGGCCGAGTTGCTGCTCGCGCTGGCCGCCTGGGAGGGGGTGGCGGACCAATGACCGGCCGACCGGCCGGTCGCTGGTCCGCGGGGCGGCGAGCACGCGGCCGGACGCGCAGGGCGCGATGCATGCGCCGGACGCGCCGGAGCGCTGAGCGCGCCGTATGAGCCGGACGAGCCGGACGAGTTGAGCGACCCGGATGAGCCGGGTGCGCCGAGCGCGATGCATGCGCCGGACGTGGCGAACGAGCCGGACCGCTCTGTGTCAGGCCGACGGCCCGGTGGTTTCCTCGGCGAACGCCGCCCCCAGGATCTCCAGGCCTTCCTTCAGCAGCTCGTCCGGTATCGACAACGGCGGCAGGAAGCGCAGCACGTTGCCGTAACTGCCCGCCGTCAGGACCAGAAGCCCCTGCGCGTGGCAGCGGCCCGCGATCCTCGCCGCCAGCTCGGGCGCCGGGCTCCGGGAGCCGTCCGGCGTCACCAGCTCGACGGCTGTCATCGCGCCCCGGCCCCGTACCTCGCCGATCTCCGGGTGGGCAGCCCGCAGCGCGTCGAGGGCGCCGAGCATGAGATCGCCGATCTCCTGTGCCCGCGCGAGCAGTCCATGCGTCTCGATCTCCTCGAAGACCCCGAGCGCCGCTTCGCACGCCACCGGGTTCCCGCTGTACGTACCACCGAGACCACCCGCCGGAACGGCGTCCATCACCTCCGCGCGCCCGGTTACCGCGCCCAGCGGCAGACCGCCGCCGAGTCCCTTGGCCGTGGTGAGCAGATCGGGCTCGATACCCTCGTCCTCACACGCGAACATCCGCCCGGTACGTCCGATACCGGTCTGCACCTCGTCGGCGATCAGCAGAATGCCGCGCTCCCGGCACAGCTCGGCGACGCTGCGCAGGAAGCCGGGAGCCGGTACGACGAAACCGCCCTCGCCCTGGATCGGCTCCACCAGCACAGCAGCCACGTTCTCCGCGCCCACCTGCCGGTCCAGCAGGTCCGCGAGCGCCGCGGCGGCCTCCTCGGCACAGCGCTCCGGACCCGACGGCCAACGGTACGGATAGGCCATCGGGGCGCGGTACACCTCGGGGGCGAACGGGCCGAACCCCTGCCGGTACGGGCGGTTCTTCGCGGTCAGCGACATGGTGAGCAGGGTGCGGCCGTGGAAGGCGTGGTCGAAGACGACGACGGCCGGCCGGCCGGTGGCCGCGCGGGCGATCTTGACCGCGTTCTCCACCGCCTCGGCACCGGAGTTGACGAGCAAGGTGCGCTTCTCGCCGGGCACCGGGGCGAGCCGGTTCAGGGTCTCGCAGACGTCGAGGTAGGAGCGGTAGGGGTTCACCAGGAAGCAGGTATGGGTGAAGCGCTCCAGCTGCGCGACGGCCCGTGCGACGACCCGGGGGGCTGCATTGCCCACCGTCGTCACGGCGATGCCACTGCCGAAGTCGATGAGGGAGTTGCCGTCCGCGTCCGTGATCACGCCACCGCCTGCGGACTCGACGAAGACCGGCAGCGTGGAGCCCACACCGGCCGGGACGAGTCCGCGCTGGCGGGCGAGGAGTTCCCGTGAGCGGGGGCCGGGGATCTCGGTGACGATCCGGCGTTCCTGTGAGAGCCGGGGTCCGCCGACCGGACCGGGAGTGGCAGGCATGGGGTCTCCTCCTGGATGCACGGGGATGGACCGCTGAGCCAACCGTGCACCGGGGCCGGCGGCCATGGACGTGTTGGAGCGCCAACTGTGCGATGGGCGGGACATTCTGTCCACTGCGTGAGGGGCTGCGGCATGCGGAGAATGACGGCCTCGTCATCCCGATGCGCTCCAGGACGTGGTGCGTACGGACGCATACGGAAGGGAACCCCGATGCAGCAGCACGCAGGCAGTGACCGCGCCCCGGAGGCCGCCGCTCCGCCGGAGGGAGTCCCGCGCCTGCGTCACCTGGTGGCGGGGGAGTGGCGCACCGGTGCGGGCGAAGAACTGGTCGACGTCAACCCCGCCCGCCCCGACGAACCGGTCGCGGTGGGGAACATGGCCCGTCCCGCCGATCTGGAAGACGCCGTGGCAGCCGCACGCAAGGTCTTCCCGGACTGGGCGGCCACACCCCATCACGCCCGGGCCCGGATCCTTGCCCGCGCCGCCGACGTGCTCGAAGCACATGCGGCCCAGTGGGGCGAGGAACTGTCCAGGGAGGAAGGGAAGACCCTGCCCGAGGGCATCGGCGAAGTGCGGCGGGCTGCAGAGATCTTCCGCTACTGCGCAGCGGAGGCCGACCGGCCGGCGGGCGAGGTCTTCGCCTCTCCGCGGCCTGGTGAGCAGATTCAGGTGATCCACCGTCCGGTGGGTGTCGTCGCCGCGGTCACCCCGTTCAACTTCCCCATCGCCATCCCCGCGTGGAAGATCGCCCCGGCGCTCGGATACGGCAACACCGTGGTGTGGAAGCCCTCCGGACTCGTGCCGCTGCTCGCCGTGCGCATGGCCGAGGCACTCGTCGAGGCCGGACTGCCGGACGGGGTGCTGTCGCTGTTGATCGGCGACGGTGAGCTGGGCGCGCGGCTCGTCGGCCACCCGGACATCGACGCGGTCACCTTCACCGGATCCACCGCCGTGGGCCGCGACGTCATGGCCGTCTGCGGCCGTCTCGCCCGGCCCGTGCAGACGGAGACGGGCGGCAAGAACGCTGCCGCCGTGCTGTCCGACGCCGACCTCGAACTCGCCGTCGCCGAAGTCCTCGCAGGTGCGTTCCGCTCCACCGGACAGAAGTGCACCGCCACCTCCCGCGTCATCGTGAACGAGCGGATCGCCGACGCGTTCCTCGACCGGCTCGTCACACGCACCGTCGCCCTTCAGGTGGGAGATCCCCTCGACGACGGAGTCCGGATGGGACCGGTGATCTCGCACCGGGCACGCGACACGATCCAGCGTGCCCTGGACGAAGGCGCCGCCCGTGCAGGCGTGAGGATTCTGACCGGTGGCCGGCCCTACGACGACGAGCGTTCCGCCGGCGCCTTTCTGCCGCCCACCGTCGTGGAGCTCGCCGGGGACGACCCACTGTGGCGCGAGGAGCTGTTCGGTCCCGTGGTCGTCGTCCGTCGGGCACCCGATGACGACACCGCACTCGATCTCGTCGGTGACAGCGAATTCGGGCTGGCCGCGGCCGTGTTCACCGATGACCTGCGGGCAGTGACCGCAGCCGTACAGCGCCTGGACGTCGGGGTGCTGCACATCAACTCCGAGACCGCAGGGGCTGATCCGCACGTGCCCTTCGGCGGGGCGAAGGCGAGCGGCTTCGGCCCGAAGGAGCAGGGCCGTGCCGCCCGCGACTTCTTCACCACGACCACCACGGTCTATGTGCGCGCCTCCCGGGCAGGAACCCGATGACCGACGCTTCTCGACTGCCGCTGTCCGGCGTGCTGGTGGCCGACTTCGGCCGGGTGCTCGCGGCACCGTACGCGACCATGCTCCTCGCCGACCTCGGCGCGGATGTGATCAAGGTGGAGCAGCCGGGAACCGGTGACGACACCCGGGCATGGGGTCCGCCGAAGGCACGGGGTGAGGCCACCTATTTTCTCTCCGTCAACCGCAACAAGCGATCCTTCGCCGTGGATCTGCGCGACCCGACGGGCCGCCGCAGGGCGACGGAACTGATCCACCGATCGGACGTGGTGTTCGAGAACTTCCGCCCCGGCACGATGGACAAGTACGGGCTCGCCTACGAGCGGGTCCGCGAACTCAACCCCGGCCTCGTGTACTGCTCGGTGACCGGCTTCGGAGCGGGCAAGGGTGCGGCACTGCCCGGCTACGACCTGCTGATCCAGGCTGTCGGCGGACTGATGAGTGTCACCGGACCGGCCCCCGGGCAACCGGTCAAGACGGGTGTCGCGCTGGTCGACGTACTCACCGGGCTGCATGCCGCGATGGGGGTCATGGCCGCCCTGCGTCATCGGGATGCGACCGGCGAGGGTCAGCATGTCGAGGTCAACCTGCTGTCGTCGCTGCTGTCCGGCATGGTCAACCAGTCCGCCGGCTACACACTGGCCGGTCAGGTGCCGGGCATCCTGGGCAACCGCCATCCGTCGATCGCCCCGTACGAGGTCTACGAGACGGCGGACCGTCCACTCGTCGTCGCCGTCGGCAACGACCGCCAGTTCGCCGCGCTGTGCCAGGGCCTGGACGCGGCCGGTCTGGCCGTGGATCCGCGGTTCGCCACCAACACCGACCGGGTGGCCCACGTCGAGGCGCTCGCCGAAGAGCTGTCCGTACGGCTCCGGCGGCGCGCTGCGGACGAATGGTTCGAGCTCCTCACTCCGCTCGGCGTGCCGTGCGGTCCGGTGAACGACCTCGCCGGCGCCTTCGACCTGGCCGAACAGCTGGGGCTTGCGCCGCGCGTCACTCCGGACGACGCGGGCGCCGAGGCCGAGGGCGGGCACGACGGTCCGATGAACCTCGTGGCCAACCCCATCGGGCTGTCCCGTACCCCGGTCCACTACCCACGGCGCCCGCCCCGGCTGGGCGAGCACACCGACTCCATCGCCGACTGGCTCGACAGCTGACCCGGCCACCGCTGCAACCGGCCCCAACCACTACGTACACCTCCATACACCCCTCCCAGGAGCACATGATGAGCGGCAACAAGCCGATGAAGGACCCCCTCGCCCTGCTGGACATCGCCTCGGTGCTCAGCGACGAGGAACGCGAAATCCAGGCCACGGTCGCCAAGTTCCTCGCCGACCGGGTACGCCCGCACATCGGGGAGTGGTTCGAGAACGCGCACTTCGCCCGCGAACTCGCCCCCGAACTCGGCAAGCTGGGCGTTCTCGGCATGCACCTGGAGGGGTACGGCTGCGCGGGCGTCAGCGCTGTCGGCTACGGGCTCGCCTGCCTGGAACTCGAGGCCGCCGACTCAGGCTTCCGCAGCTTCGTGTCCGTCCAGGGTTCGCTCTCGATGTACTCGATCCGGAAGTGGGGGTCCGAGGAGCAGAGGCAGGAGTGGCTGCCCCGGCTCGCCGCGGGGGAAGCCATCGGCTGCTTCGGCCTCACCGAACCCGACTTCGGCAGTGACCCGGCGGGGATGCGTACGCGTGCCGTCCGTGACGGCGGCGACTGGATCCTCAACGGCTCCAAGATGTGGATCACCAACGGCGGCATCGCCGACGTGGCCACGGTCTGGGCGCAGACCGAGGACGGCGTCCGGGGCTTCCTCGTGCCACGCGGCACGCCCGGCTTCACCACCAGCGACATCAAGCAGAAGATGTCGCTCCGGGCCTCGATCACCTCCGAGCTCCACTTCGACAACGTCCGGCTGCCGGAATCCGCCCGGCTTCCCGGGGCCCAGGGGCTGAAGGGTCCGCTCTCGTGCCTGAACGAGGCCCGGTTCGGCATCCTCTTCGGCGCAGTCGGCGCGGCCCGTGACTGCCTGCAGACGGCCATCGACTATGCGGACGCGCGCGTCCAGTTCGGCAGGCCGATCAGCGCCTTCCAGCTCACCCAGCGCAAGTTCGCCGACATGGCACTCTCCCTCGGCAATGCGGCGCTGCTCGCCCTCCACCTCGGCCGGCTCAAGGATCTCGGCACCCTCCGTCCCGAGCAGGTGAGTGCGGGCAAGCTGAACAACGTACGGGAGGCACTGGCCATCGCCCGCGAATGCCGGACCGTGCTCGGGGCCAACGGCATCTCCTTGGAGTACTCGCCGCTGCGGCACGCCAACAACCTCGAGTCGGTGCTCACGTACGAGGGCACCAGCGAGGTGCACACACTGGTCGTCGGCCAGGCCCTCACCGGTCAGGCCGCCTATCGCTGAGGCGGCTCAGTACAAGGACGCGCACCCCCTGGCACACCGGCCAGCGGCTCCGCCGCGCGGCGGAGCCAGTGCTGCTCCGCGTTAGTTCGTGGAGAGGCGTTGGTCAGGCCGCTTCTTTGAGCGGGGTGCCGTCGTAGGTCCAGCGTAAGTGCGTCCTTGGGCAGGCGGCGCCTCAGCTACGGCGACGGGGGTACGTCTTGAGGCTCGTGCACCGCCGCCGGGTCCTTCGCACGCGCCGGCCCGGGCGAACGAGGCCCTCGACGGCACGGGGTCCGGGCCCTGGTCGCTCTTGTCTCAGTCGGCCTGCTCGGAATCCCGCTCAGCCCCGTTTTCGGCAGCTTCCGGCAGCTGCCGCTCCTCATAGAAAAGGTCGTACGCGGCGGCGATGGGGTTGATCTTCGCTGGGTCGAGCTTGCCGTCCGTGAGAACCGAGGGTCCCGCTTCGATCAGGTCCTCGACGTAATGCTCCCACCCGCCAGGTGAGGAGATTTGCAGTACGCGGGGAGGCGGCTCCGAGGCGCAGAGAAGGGCATGTGGGACCCCTTGGGGCAGTAGCACGAACGTACCCTTCGTCGCCGAGTACTTCCGGTCGTCGAACTCGATCCCGAGCTCACCGTCCAGTACATAGATGCACTCGTCTGCCGCGTGGTGGATGTGCCGGGGGATGTCCCTTGCCACGATCACCTCCAACAGGGAGAACCGTCCTTGTGTGTCCTCGGTCATCGCCTTGACCGTGAACGCGGGCGGCAGGGGAATCCGGCCGGGCCGCGCCGCGTCAGGCGGAAGCAGGATGAAACGGTCGACAGGCATGACGTGAGCCCTTCCGTCGTGACATAATCCGGAAACGGATTCCGGTTCCGGATCAGGATACGGAGAGGAGCCCCAGCATTGTCAACACCATCAACTCCCGCCGCTCGCAAGCCGCGTGCCGATGCGGAACGCAATCGCCTCCGCGTCGTGGAGGCGGCACGTGCGCTGTTCGCCGAGCGCGGCGATGACGTGCAGATGCCCGAGGTGGCGCGCGCGGCCGGAGTCGGTGTCGGCACCGTCTACCGGCACTTCCCGACCCGGCACGCGCTGATCGAGGCTGCGGCCGAGCACCGATTCACGCAGATCTTGGACTTCGCACGCACGGAATGCCTGCGGCACCCAGAGGCAGGACAGGGGCTGGCCCAGTACCTGCGCCACATCGGCGAGGTGCTGGACAGTGACCGGGGGCTGTCCGCGTCGATCGAGGCGGACAGAGGATCCGCTGAGACCGCACCGAGGGGGGAGATGCGGGGACAACTCGAAAGCGCCGTCAGCGCGCTGATCGAGCAGGGGCAGGCCGCTGGCACCATCCGGGAGGACAGCACCGTCGCGGATGTCTACATGCTCGTCGGCTGCCTGTCCGCGATCATCCGAACCAACAGTGGCGACTGGCGCCGGCTCATCGACATCACCCTTGACGGGCTGCGGCCCCGCAAGTGCAACTCCGCGTAAGGTCGCGGAGTCAGGCTGGCTGGTCGCCGAGGCAGAGGTAACAGGCGCAGTCCAGGCAGTCCTCGGGACTGCCGAAGGGTAGCCCGGTGGGCAGGAGGTTGTCCTGGGCGCGGGTGTTCAGGCGCTGGCACAGGTGGGCCTGCATGGACTCGAGCGGGTTCTTCGGCACGGCCTCCATCCTGCCCGGTGTGCCGACGGACCGCCGTGATCATCGATCATGAACGTGTGCGCACGGGTGGGCGGGGCGGTAGCGGCGGTAGCGGTGACCTTGGGCGATACCGCGCGCAGGACCCTGGAACGGGCGTCCGCCTCCGCGAAGGCCCACGTCCGCCAGGTATTGCGAGCCCGGATTGTCCTCGCCGCCGCCGACGGGCTTGCCAATGCCGAGATCGCACGCGACCTGGGCATCGCGGTGAACACCGTGCGCAAGTGGCGCAGGCGCTTCGCCGAGCACGGCGCCGAGGGCCTGAAGGGCGCCGAGCGCCCGGGCCGCCCCAAGGTCTACGACGACAAGGTGCGGGTGGCGATCGCGGCCGCCGCGACCAGCGCGCCACTGCGCCCGGCCACGACCTGGACCCACCGGTCGATCGCCGAACAGATCGCGGGTATGGTCTTCGTAGCCGTCTCACCCTGCCAAGTCGGGGGAATACTGGCGGACTTGGACTTCAAACCGCACCAGGTCCGCGGCTGGCTCACCCGCCGCGACACCCCCGAGTTCTGGCAGCGAGCCGAGCACATCTGCGACCTGTAACGAGAAGGCCGCGATTGCCGCCCGCTCCCGCAAGCACCCCGGCTGCCCCACCGCCCCGGGGCGGGCAGCTCGCCAGGAGTTCGAGTACGTCCGCCACGGCACCGCTTCCCTGGTCGCCGCCATGGACGTGCGCACCGGCGAGGTCCTGACCGAAGTGATCGTCCGGAGGTCCGCGCCGCCTCCGAAAGGCGCCCAAGAAATTGGCGAGTACACGCCCATTGTCAGGGTCGTGGCGAAGGGGTTACATGGTCCCCGCACGCGGACGAAAGCGCTTTCTGTCGATCGGGAGACCCCGGTCGGCTGCCCCTTCGTTGCCCCTTTGCTGCTCCTTCGCTGCCGCTGGGAGGCTGTATGACATCGCCCCGCACCAGACGCTACTCACTCGCCGTCGCCGCTCTCGCCGCGACCGCCTCGCTTGCCGCCGCCACGTTTCCGGCTCAGGCAGCCCGCCCCTCAACCGCCCACACCCCGCTGCGAGCCCAGGCTGTGGCGGCGTACGACTTCGGACACCCGGACCCCGCCGACCCCGGTCGCGAGCAGGACATCGGGCGCTCCGGCACCACGCTCACCCTGATCAACGGCGGTTCCGCGATGCGCGTGGCCGACGAGGCGTACCCGGGCGCTTCACCCGCCCTGCAAGTACGCCAGCAGAAACCGGCCACCGTGGGCAATGACGACTGGAAGGCCGGGGCCTGGGACGCCGAGGGCATGTCGTCCCTCGGGGCCTTCCGCAGTGCCCGGGGTGCCACCGTCATGGGCTGGTTCAAGATGACGGGCGACAATCCCGCCCTCAACTCCAACACGGCCAACCCGAGCGACCGCTACAACGCGATCGGGCTGGCCGGCATACTGTCCGGAACCTCTGACGGTCACGCGGTGCGTGCGCTGCTCGAACTCATCCAGGTCAATGGCGAGTTGAAGCTGGTCGCGCTGGGGAGACGCCTGGACGGCGGCGCCTCCCAGACGTTCGCTGCCAGCGCCCCCTGGGAAGAACTGCTGCCCCGTGGTGAATGGGTCCACCTGGCCGCGACGTTCGACTTCCGCGACGGCACCCTCGCCCTCTACCGCGACGGCAAGCCCCTGGATGGCTTCTACGCCACGCCGGGCAACCCCTGGGAAATCGCCACCACGCCGGCGCCCCACCGCGCCTCGCCCACCGATCCCCGCGGCATCAAGATCGGCGGCAGCTTCCCCCAGAACACCCGGGAGAACAACGCCTGTGACTGCCGCATGGACGACCTCCTGTTCCTGGACCGTCCGGTGCCGGCCGGAGCGGTGGCGGCGGAGTACCGGCGCATGACGGGGGGCCGCTGACCGTTGTTGTCCCCGGATCGTTCTTTCCCTGCCCATTTGCCGTGCCGGCCTGAAGGGACCCACATGGCGTCACGACGTACGTACCGAAGGAATTGGGCGGCGGTGGCCGTCACCGCGGCCCTCGCCCTGGGCGGTCTTGCCGCGCCGTCCCATGCCGACGAGCCCTCCGCGGCGACAGCCGCCCTGACCGACCCCATTCCGCAGAAGCCCGTCCAGTCCACGACGGGTCTCGTCCTGCAGGAGTTCGCGAATTTCCCCAAGTTGGAACCCGTCCCGGCACCGACGGATCCGCGCCTGATGCGTCACGCACGGATCAACACCATCAATGAACTCCCCGATGGCTCCGGCCGGATGGCGACCCCCGACCTCAACGGCACCCTGTATCTCACCGACCCCGGAGCTGCGACGCGCACCTCCGGGGGCACCCCGCACCCCTACCTGGACGTCAAGGCGGCATTCCCGCACTTCTTCTCGGGCCGCGGTCTCGGTCAGGGCTTCGGGTACGCCGCATTCCACCCGGAGTTCGGAGCGAACGGGCGCTTCTACACCGTCCACACCGAGCTCGCCTCGCAGGCCACCGAGACTCCCGATCACCAGCAGGCCGGCACACCCACCTATCACGGCATTATCACTGAGTGGACCGCAGACGACCCCTCCGCCGCCGTCTTCCACGGCACCCATCGCGAGGTGCTGCGTATCGGCTTCAGCGGCCAGGTCCACGGCATTCAGCAGATCGACTTCAATCCGACGGCCAAGCCCCACGACGATGACTACGGCCTTCTCTACCTCGCGGTGGGCGACGGAGGGCAGGGTTTCGGCAACAGCGAGCCGCAGAACCTGGCGCTCCCGCACGGCAAACTTCTGCGCATCGACCCCGCGGGCCGTGACAGCGCCAACGGCCGGTACGGCATCCCCGCGTCCAACCCGTTCGTCGGTGAGCCCGGTTCGCTCGGGGAGATCTACGCGATAGGCATGCGGGACCCGCACCGTTTCAGCTGGGACGCGGGCGGCAGCCACCGTATGTATCTCGGCCACATAGGCGAGCATGCCATCGAGTCGGTGTACGAGGTCAAGGCCGGGGACAACTTCGGCTGGAGCGAGCGCGAAGGCGCCTTCGCATTCGACAAGAAGACCACAGACCCGTGCGCCCGCATCCGTCCCCTTCCCGCCGACGACGCCCAGTACGGCTACACCTACCCGGTTGCCGCCTACGACCACGACCCGGGACCCGGCTGGAACTGCCGGTCCGATGTGGGCCGCGCCATTGCCGGAGGCTTCGTCTACCGCGGCAAGGACGCGCCGGCGCTGCGCGGAAAGTACATCTTCGGTGACCTCGTGGACGGCCGGATCCTGGCCGCGGACACCCGCGACATGCACCGCGGCGCCGACCTCGCGCCGCTCGAGCAGCTGATGCTCTTCGACAAGTCCACCGGGAAGACGGTCACCATGCGCGACCTCGCCGGTGACCAACGTGTCGACCTGCGCTTCGGCTCCGACCGCAGCGGCGGCCTGTACATCGTCTCGAAGGCCAACGGCAGGGTCTGGAAGGTGACCGGGACCCGCACCTTCGCCGACTGCGAGATCGGCAACACCCCCACCACCCACACCACCGGTCCCGACAACTGGGCGCCGGTCACCCCGGCCAAGTGGGCATACACCGAGCGGGAGACGATCCTGGCCGAGCCGGGCGTCGCCCGCCCGGGACCGCGCCGCCCCTTCGAGTACGCCGTCCTGACCGCGGGCCCGCGCTACTCCTCCGTCACCGTCGAGGCGGAGGTCCGGATCGACACCCCCGTCGAGATCACCAACCGTGACGTCATACTCATCTGGGACTATCAGTCGGACACCCGATTCCAGTACGCGCACTTGTCGAGCGACAACACCATCTACCCGCACAACGGCATGTTCACCGTCAACGAAGCCGACCGGCTGCGCATCGACGACCAGTGGAACGGAACCTCCGGCGCACCTCCGGCGATCAAGGACGACGGATGGCACAAGGTGCGCCTCACCCACTGCGCCGACACCGGTGAGACCGCCGTCTACCTGGACGGCAGCCGCAACCCGCTGATCACGGCCACCGACCCGGTCTTCGCCTCGGGCCGGGTGGGCTTCGGATCCTTCGACAACGCGGGCCGCGTCCGTCACCTGAAGGTGACAGGCACTCCGGCCGGGGACTGACCTCGCGGGAGCGGGCCGAGGCCGTCGGCCCGCTCCCGCACCGTCACGGGGCCAAGCCCTCGCTCCCGCTTCCCGGCACTTTTCACAGCGCCCTGAACCCAACGGGGACCCGTTGCCGACAGCGCAGAATCATCTCCTCCCCCCCGTCAGCCCCTGCGGCCGCCGGCAGACCGGCTACGGTTCAATAGTGACCGCCTGGTCCCGCGGAACCGTGATCTTCACCGGGCCCGGGGCCGCTGGCATGCTGCGGGACGGCGGCCGTACGACAGGACAGGCAGGGCCGGTGTGATGAGGATGTTCTTCGCGCCCGAGGAGACCGAGGAATACGAGGCAGCGCGTTCGCTGCTGATCCGCCGGATGGGCCAGTGGGCCCGCGAGCACGGTGAGAGCGTGGATCCTTTCGTCGTCGAGACGGCGCTCGACTATCGCCACCGAGGTACCTCCGACGGGCGGCTGGGGCTCTGGGAGCCCCGGCACATCGAGGAGTATCTGCTGGACTGGCTGCCGCACACGGCCACCGTGCTGCCCGGCGAAGAGCCGGCGGATGCGCCCGGCACGCTTGCAGCCCTGCTGCGCTACCTCGATGCGATGGGCCTCAGCGACCCACGCGGTGCCTCGTCGGCCGACAACCTTGCTGCGGTCGAGACCCTCGCACCGCGATACGCCCCCGCCATGGCTGACCGCGGCCGCTGGGGAATGGCGAAGTTCTGGGCGGTCACCGCAGCAGAGCAGGGGATCGACGTCCAGGATCCGGCGGCGCTTCAAAGCTTCGTGGAGCAAGCTCAGCAAGGCGAGGTGCCGTACGACCAGGACGTACTGGACGAGGTGGTGCGCAACCACCTGACGCGCGGCCCGGCAGCCGTGACACGCGCCGAACCGCAGCTGCCGGTCCTGCTGCCCGTGGAGAAGGAGCTGCGTGCACGCGCCGAGACGTCCCGCGCGCTGCGGTGGCTGCGAGGGATCGCCGACTGGGCGGGCCCTGAGGGGCGCGTGCTCACCGCGACGGGCAACCTGCGCATGGCGGACGCGCGAGCCCTCGTCGCCGAGCTGGGGACAGGCGACGCGGTGGAAACGGTGCGCTCCTCCACGCAGCTGCCGCGGCTGAGGCTTGCGGTCGAGTGGGCGAAGAAGGCCCGGCTGGTACGAGTGGTCAAGGGGCGGCTCTACGCGGTCGCCAAGGCGCAGCCCCTGCTCAAGGACCCGCTCGCGCTGTGGCGGCACGCCTTCGAGACCTTCTCCGAGCTGCGCGTGCCACTCCTGGGCGCCCGCAGCGGCCGACACGCCGAGTCGATGCTCTTCGACAGCTTCGAGGACACCATGCCGGATGTTCTCAGCACCCTCTACAGCCTGCCGCACGCCATGCCCTGGCCCCGGCTGCGCGACTCGCTGCACCTGCGCTACCGCGCCGAGTACGAACTGACCGGGCACTACGCCTGGCAGAGGGAACTCGGACATGCGGATCGTGATCTGCGCACCGCATTGGACGTGCTGGAGGACCTGGGCGCGATCAAGCGGCACGAGGGCATGGCCGACCCGGTCTTCCTCGACATACTGCTCGAGGAGTCCATGCTGCCGCCCGCCGGGATGCCGCCGGAGCTCGCCGAGCTCTTCGGCGTCGTCGCCGGTGGACACGGGGAGAGCGAGGATGCCGCAGAGCGGAGCAAGGAGCAGCGGGCAGAACTGACCAATGGACCCGTCGAGTTGATCCGTCTCACCGCCCTCGGCCACGATTCCGTACGCCGTCGGCTGCTCGCCGAGGGGCGGGATGCCCCGCGCGTCGGTGAACTCGCCCACGCCCCCGCCGCCGGGCTCCTCGGGGTCATCGCCGAGCACTACGACCCGGACGCAGCCCGCACCGAACTCGCTGCCTGGGTCGCCGCCCGGGAGAGCCCTGCCGAGGCGCTGGAGAAGCTGACCGACGCGGTGCGCGCGACCCCGTTCCGTACCCGCGCCGAAGCCCTGCTGGATGCACTCGTCGACGCGTACCCGGACGGCGAGGCCCTACTGCGCGGCCTGCGCGGCGACCCGCTCCTCGGCCCCACTGCCCTGAGTGTCCTGGTGCGCCGGGAGGTCCTCGGTGCCGAGGACCTCAACGAGCCCGAGAGCCTCGTCATGGTCGCCGAGAGCCTGCTCCAGCTCCTGGAGACAGCGGGCCCCGAAGGCTTGCTCGAAATCCTGGGAGGCCAGGAAGTCTCCGCCCATAAGGCTCTTGAGGCCGCTCTCGCATCCGGTCACCCCGACCATGCGGGTCTGGCGGATCTGAGGACGGTCGCCGAGCAGGCCCGTCGGCGGCCGGCCGCCCATCTCGGCCGCAGCCATCAGCGGCGCCTACCGGGCTCAAGCGGCAGGGGCAGGGGCAGGGGCGGCAGGCGGCGACGCTGAAGCCGCCGAGAACGAGGCCGAGAAGGCAGTGAAGGCCGCGGGGCCAGGTGCCAATTACGCAGCGACGCAATCCGCGATTCCGTAAGACGGCGACCTCACGCAGCCATCGTCACTGCAGCCTTGCTGAGCGAGGCGTCGGGCGCGGGGGCCCGGTCGGCGAAGACGACAACCCGCAGTAGCGCAAACCGTCCGATCCCCGCCAGAGCGGACGCCGACAGATAGACCGTCTGCTCGACCAGGGCCGAGGGCTCGGGTCGGACGGCGTACAGGCAGAACAGTGCCCCTGTCGTGAACGCGTAGCTCACGGCGACGGTCACCCCGGACTGAAGATGGACCCCCCACCCCTTCCGCCCGCTCCGGAAGGAGACCCGCCCGTGCAATTCGGTGGCGATGACCGTCGAGACGACGGTGACCAGCGCGTTGGCAACCGCCATCGGTATCCGGTCGTTGAGCAGTACGAGTACCCCGCTGGACGCCAGCCCGACACCGCCACCACACAGGACGAACCGCACGAAGGCCGCGACGAGCGGATGAAGAGTGCGCGTCTGCGGGCGCGAAGGGGCGGTCACGAGGGGCCTCCGTAGGCTGAGTGGAACGGTGTTCCGATTCCACCCCAGAACCTACGGTCCGGGCGTCGTCCGAGCGACTGGGTTAATCCCCGACTCTGCTGGGGGTTACCCCCCAGCTGTCCCCTGGGGGAAGCCCCTGGGAATCCCCCGCCGAATTGCCGTGGGGGGACTTCAGCGGGAGACAGCGGCGGTCGCTGCCGTAGCGGCGGAGGGGGAGTCCGTCCGCTGCTGTGGCAGTGTGCCACCGGGCTCAGCGTGCGCGGACCCGCGACGACCGCAGTGCTGGATCTCGGGCGCCGAGATAGCCGAGACCACCTACACCGCCTTCACCTCCAAACCGAAGAAACAGCAGGTCACTGCCCACCTGATTATCCGCCGTGTCAAACGCCTGGGCACCGCGGACGTGCCCGATGGGCAGGGCGAGCTGTTCCCGGCGGCCGAGGTGCCCGTCTACCCCATCGCATGACAGCGGTACGCAGCACATGGCGTGACGGATGGACTTGACCTGCCGGGAACGGCGTGCGACGACGCGCCGTCATGATCGCGGCCGCCGCCCTGGCACCCTGAGCGCCTGCTCCGTGCCGGCCCCGCGCCGTGCGGACCGCCACCCCGACACGTTCCAGCCACTCGACGGCGCGCGTAGGCATCTGGCCTGCGCTTGAACGCGACGCCCCCCTCAACTGCAAGGCTGGCCGAAAAATGATCTTGCCGCAGACGCGACGATCTTGGATCGTTCGCATGGTCATGCCATCTACATGATCATGACTTCCGCATGCGAGTTGAGGAACAACTATGAAGATCAAGAATGGTTAAAAGGCCGGCATAGCCGCCGGCGCCCTGGTCGTCGCGGCTGCCACCCCGGCCCTGGCGACCATCACCTACCCGGCGGAGGGTGGCACCTGGGACCACGGAGCCGGAACGGCGATCGTGTGGTCGGACTACTACCACGGGAGCAAGTGCCACGGCTCGACCGCCGTCGGTAAGTACATCGACAGTGACGAGGCGGCCAAGGGCAGCTGGTCCTTCGCACAGGCCACCGTGGCCCTGTCGGGGAACAAGGCCTACTGCAACACCACCTGCTGATGCGGGTGGGCCTGCCCGCCTGCTGACCATGAGGTGAGCGGGTCGCCCGCGCACGCAGACGCTACGTCTCGCGCGGACGGCCCGCTGCCTGTCTGCTCTGCCCTCCCGGAGCCGCGCTCCCCAATCTCGGGTTGTTCATGCTGCACCGAAGTATCAAGTTCGTTCACGCCGCGGTGCTGGTGTTCTCCGCCGTACTCGCCTTTCTGTTCATCCGAGACCTCGACGGGCGCTGGGCCATGGGGCATTCAGCTGTCGTATGGGTGACGGATTCGAACGGTACGACCAGCGGTGCACACGTCACCCGCGTGCTGACGGAGTTCGCCGATTCCCACCGGGCGACGATCGCCCGTGAGATCCCCGATCTCAAGTCGCCGTACAGTCGTCGACACCTCTATCTCACCGCCGGCGGGCCCCGCTCCGACTGGCTGCGCGATGGCTACCCCGCGTTCGACCGCGACTACGGCACCGATGTGCACCCCGTCGCCGAACTCGGCAATCGTGATCCCCGCGGCTACTACTACGTCTTCGGACCGGACCAAGCTGCCGGCGAACTCGTCCAGGTCCTGGCGGGCCTCGGATTCGAGGCCGCGGTCTACCACCCCTACTCCATCGACCAGTTGACTCCGGTCTACAGCGGCAGCGCTCTTCTCCGTTCCTTCTTCATCGTCGCCCTGGCCGTCGTGACGATGACAGGTGCCGGCGTCATGCTCAGTGCTAAGACGTACGGGGTCCAACGGCTGCAGGGCAGAGGCTTCGGGCGGATACTCCTGCGGGACCTCCGTCAGCTGGCCATCTTCTGGATGGCCGCCCTCTTGGCCGTGACCGCCCTGGCCCTCCTGCTGCTGGCCTGGTACAACGGGCTGGCCTGGATCGGGACCTTCGCTCTCGTCGCCCTGGGGTTCGCCGCTGTGCTGGGCCTCGTCGCCTTGGCGGCCCACGCGATCGTCCTCCAGCTGACCTTCCGGACCGAGCTGCTGCGCGCCCTCAAGGGTGAACTGCCCACACGCACCGCTTCGGTGAGCACCTACCTCGTACGGATTCCTGCCCTGCTACTCGCGGTGGGTATCACCGGTGACGTCGTGCTGGCAGGCCAGAACATCATGGCCCGTGAATCAAGCATCGAGACCTACCGCGAGATCGGGGACACGACGGCGCTCGCTCTCAACGGCAGTGTCGCAAGCGAGAACGGCTTGAACGCGCTCACCGAGCAGGTGGGGGGCTGGCTGCGCCAGGCGGACAGAGACGGACAGATTCTTGTCGTCGGACACCGGCATTTCCGGAATTCGAGCAACCCGGCCGCACTCCCCGACCGTGATCTTCTTCTGGTCAACGAGTCCTACCTCGCCGCGCAGCCGGTCCTCGACGCGGGCGGCCGGCGTCTGCCCGGGACAACAGCCGACCGCTCCCGGATACGGCTGCTGGTGCCCGAGGGTCTGAGCCGGTACACCGACCGGCTCGCCGCCATGGTCCCGGAGACGTTGAACCCGAGCGAACCGGGCAAGGTCCCCGGCAAGCAGGTATCCGCTCTCAGGATCGAGAACGGGCAACGTCTCTTCACCTACAACCCCCGAGGTCGGCTGCAGAGCAGGACCAACCCCGATGCGGACGAGTCCTTCGTACAAGATCCGGTTCTCATCGTCTTTCCCGACGGGTCCCCCTACCTGAGCGACCGCGGGTACATGTCCTATGCCTCCCAGCAGAGTCTCGTCTTCAAGGACCCGGACGATGTCACGGCCGGAATCGCGAAGCACCATCTGGAGACCTACGTCACCGGCATGAGCCCGGTCGGCCAGAACGCCGCCCTCAACCTCCGGGATCTCGTCGCCGACTTCAGGCTTCAGCTCTTCAACCTGGCGGTGGCGATATCGGTCCTGCTCATTACTGGCGTCGGAGCGTGCATCGTCCACGCCCGGAAGAACGCACAGAACATCTTTGCCCGGCACATCAGCGGCTGGCGGTTCACCGTCACCCACCGCTCCCTCCTGGCCTTGGAGGGTGTCCTGGCCGTCCTTCTCGCAGTCTGGATGCCGTTCCAGATATGGCGGGAGAACCAGCAGAACATGGAGCGTGCGGCCATGGGAGCGGCGCGGCCCACTGCCCCCATCGAGATCACCGGCCTCGGCCTCACCGCCAATGCCCTACTCGTCGCCGTCGAGGTCACGGCGGTTGTCGTGGCACTGGCGGTCTTCCACCGCCGGATCGTCAAGGAAGGAGCGGCAGAAGCATGACACCGTACCGTTCTCCCGGAGCCAGCGCATGATCGAGATCGAAAACCTCAGCAAGTCCTACGGCCCCCGCACTCTCTGGTCCGGCCTCGACTTCACCGTCCAGCGCGGTCAGTTGCTTGCGCTGGTCGGCCCGAGTGGCTCCGGCAAGTCGACCCTGCTCAATTGCTTCGGACTTCTCGACAGCCCCAGTTCGGGAGCGATCCGCCACGAGGGCAAGGACATCACGGGCTTCGGCCCGGGCGCCGCCCGGCGGTACCGGCGCGATGTCCTCGGCTACCTCTTCCAGAACTACGCCCTGATCGAGAACGCGACTGTCGCCGCCAACCTCGAAGTGGCCATGAAGCCGCGCAGGAAGCGGGGGAACTCCCCGACCGTCGCCGACGCCCTCGAACGTGTCGGGCTGGACGGCCGCGAGAAGGAACAGGTCCACAGACTCAGCGGCGGCGAACAGCAGCGCGTTGCGCTGGCCCGCCTCATCGTCAAACAACCGGCCCTCGTGCTGGCCGACGAACCCACCGGCGCGCTCGACCACGACAACACCACCCTGGTGGTGGACATTCTCCGCACGATGAGTGATGACGGCTGCGCCGTGGTCATCGCCACGCACAACGACGCTGTCCGAGACCGCTGCGACACCGTACTGACTGTCGGAAGCACGACGGAACCGGAGCCCGTCAAGAAAAAGGAGCACGCATGAAGATCCGTCTCGCCTGGGCTGTCCCGCTCGGAATAGTCGTCCTTGCCGCCATCGCGGTCTTCGTGGTCTACGGCACACACGCATTCACCGTCGCCGGGCGGATCGCGGAGACGGTCTTCTGACGGCACAGGGCCTGGGTGCGCGTGTGGGGGCGAGGGCGATCCAGGGCCCGCAGCCCTATGCATCTCGGTGCGCGGCATGGTGTGGGTCCTTGGGCATGAACAGGCGGTACAGGGCGTTGTTGTCGCTCATGGCACCAGCTGTACTACTCGTTCCACATCCCGGCCGGAATGCGGGCGGAGGATGCCATCGCATGACTGGTGTCCGGAGGGGCATACCCGCGCGGGTATGCCCCTCCGGTATGCCCTCAGGCCGCTCCTGCTTCGACCAGGAACGGGCTCGGCGCTCCCCACCAGGACACGTACAGCCCGTCGCGGGCCCGGGTGCAGGCGACGAAGAGCAAACAGCGCTCAGCCATGAGATCTGTCTCGTGCTGGAGTCGGTCCACGTCGGCCGGCGTCACGGCGCCCGGGTAGGGCAGCGCCGCGTCGTGTACGCCTATGACGGCAACGCACCGGAACTCCAGCCCCTTGAATGAGTGCATCGTTCCGACGCGTACGGTTGGCGCGTGCTCGGAGGTGTCGGACCGCAACTGTGCTGCGGGGACGCCGGCGGCCGTCAGTCGTTCGACTGCCTTGGCGCAGTTCTTGTTGAAGCGGGCGCTGACGCCGATCTCGCCGGGGCTGACACCGGCCTCGGTCCACGTGCGGATCTGCGCGACGAGCGCGTCCAGTTCGGCCTCCTCTGATCTGGCCGCGTACACGGCCGGGCCGCTGCCATGAAGGGCGGAGCGGTATCCCAGCAGGGTCTCGTTGCGGTCGTCGTCCTCCAGCTGTGCGATGCGGCGGCCGACGAGCAGCGCGGTGGACCAGCTGAGGATCTCGTGCGTGCTGCGGTAGTTCTTCCGCATCTTCGTCGAGCGGCCCGCGACCTTGATACCGAGTGCCTTGAGCGACACCTTCGAGTCGTAGATCCGCTGGTGCGGGTCGCCGGCGATGAACAGGTCGTCGGGGCGCGAGGGGACGGCGGCGCGCAGGAGTCGCCACTGGGCGGGGTGCAGGTCCTGGGCCTCGTCGACGACAATGTGCCGGTACAGCGGCCCCTTCGCTTCGAGCGTGTCGGCGGCCTCGGCGCACGTTCCCAAGTACGTGCGCAGGCTGTCGGCGGTGAGCCGGTCGGAGAACTCCTGGACCGTATTCCACACCAGAGGGCGTTCCGCGGCAGGGAGGCGGCTCCCGCGCCCACGCCGGTCGGCAATCTCGTACTCCTCCGGACTCCGCAGGTTCTGCGCGAGGACGACGTGCTTGTACTCCTGGGCCAGGAACTGGGCTGTCCCGGTGAAGCCCGTGGCTTGGGCGGCCTGCTCCCAGCGACTCTCCTCTTCGCCACTGCGCAGCGGGCGGCGCGCGGTGGAGACGACGCGGCTGGCGAAGGCGTCGACGGTGGTGACGTCCACACGGGCGCGCAGCTCCTCCTCCTCGACGAGGGCGGCGAGGCCCGCGCGCAGGGCGGCGACCAGGGCGTTGGTGTACGTCGTCAGCAGGACGCGGTCGCCGTCGCGCAGAAACTTCAGCAAGTGCTTTACGCGGTGCAGGGCGACGACGGTCTTGCCGGTGCCGGGACCGCCGGTCACCTGTGCCGGTCCGGAGTAGCTGGCCCGGTAGGCGACCTTGTGCTGGGAGGGGTGGAGGTAGACGCGCCAAGCGGCGAACGGCTTGTCGAGGATGTCGCGCAGTTCGTCGGAGGCGGTGACCAGCGCGATACGGGTGCGGGTGTGGCGAATCGCGGTCGCGTAGTCGGTCGTGTCCACCGGATCGGCGGAGGCGGTGGGGAGGTTGACGGACACCAGGTCACGCCAGACCTCCTCCACGGTGAAGCCCTCGGCGAGATACTCCAGCACCTCTCGCTGGTCCTGCGGGAAGTAGGGCGCGAAGACCTCCAGCTGTTCCTTGCTGGTGAGGGCGCGGGCCTGGCGAAGGGTGGTCTCGTCGATGCCGAGGGCGGTCAGGTCGCCGTCGGAGACCTTGGAGAACAGCCGCCGATCGGGTGCGGCGGCGATCCGCTCGTAGGCGGGGGTGAGATCGTCGAGCATCGCGATGTCGCGGATCTCGACGGCGCGGGTGACCGCGTTGATGCTGGCCTTCTGCTTGATTGCCCAGGCGATGGCCTTGTCGTGCGGCATCACGCGCAGCAGGACGAAGGTGTCGCCACGGTCCGGGGCGAGGACGACGCCGCGGGTGCCCTGGGCGATGCGGATGGTCCGGATCTGAGGGTCCTTGGCCTGCTTCAACGCCTCCAGTTTCAGACCCTGGTCCTTGAAGAGCTGGTCCAGGGTGAGGCGCTCGAATTTCTCCCAGGCATCGAAGACCCCCTGCTTGACGGTGCCTTGGAGTTTACCGAGCTGGGCGCAGAAGCCTATGTCGAAGGCGAGATGCGGCATGGTGTTCCGTTCCGGTTACGTGCTGCGTGCGTCCTAGGAGTTCACGGTGTACGAGGTGTACGTGTCGCTCATCCGGCGCCGTCGCCGTCGAGCCCGAGGCGGATTACGGCGAGCGCCTCGGCGATCTCGACGCTCATCTCGTCCTTGGGGCCGAACAGCATGCACATGTCCTCGTGGAGCGGTTCGAGGATCTGCCGGGCCTCGGCGGCCCGCCCTTGGGCGAGCAGCAGCATCCCGATGTTGTGCCGCAGCTCGACGGCCTCCTCGCTGACGTCGCTGTCGAGGGTCCGTACGACGTTCAGTACGCCCTGGAGCGCGGCGAGCGCATCGGTGACCTGCCCCAGTTCGGCGCGGCAGCGGGCGGCCTGGGCGCGGCAGGACCGTGCCTGCTCGCCGGTGGGGCCGCTGATGCGGGCGTAGGCGTCGGCGAGGCTGTCGAACTCGGGCAGAGCGGCCCGGTAGTCGCCACCGAGGAGGCGGACCGCCGCGCGCCGGCGGCGCAGTGCCAGGACCTGCTTGCTCTCGGAGCCGAGGGCGAGAGCGGCGGGCTCGATGACCTCACTGAGCACCTCGGCGGCCTGCGCGAAGCGTTCCTCTTCCAAGAGGGCGTCGGAATGGTCGTACGCCTCCTTGATGTCCTGGCGCAGCTGGGCAGGCACGGGCACCGGCTGGGCGTGCGGGGCGGGGACAACGGGCGCAGCACCTCCGGCCGGCGACGCCTGGGCGCGGGCGCGGGGCGCGTACGGGTGGCGGAACAGGCCCGTCGGGTCGGGCACCCCGGCCGGTCCGGCCTCGGCCGCGGTGGGTGCCTGGCCGGGCGGCGGGAGGAACGGCAGCAGCCGCTCGTACACCTCCTGCGTGTCGGCGGGCCGCTGCTCGGGCGCCTTGCGCAGCAGGTGCAGCACCAGCTCCTCCAGCGCCTCGGGGACGTCGGTCCGCAGCTGCCGTAGCGGAGTGGGGGCGGCGTTGACGTGCTGGAACATCAGCAGGTAATCGCTCTCCGCCGTGAACACGACCCGTCCGCTGAGGAGTTCGTGCAGAACGCAGCCCAACGCGTACAGGTCGGTCTGCGGGGTGATGCGCCCGCCCCGGACCTGCTCGGGCGACATGTACTGGTAGGTGCCGATGGGGCTTCCGGTCGCGGTCAGCTTGGTGACATCGGTGCGCAGGATCGCCGCGATGCCGAAGTCGAGGACCTTCACGGTGCCGTCGCGGGCGACCAGGATGTTCCCCGGCTTGAGGTCGCGGTGGATCACCGGCACTTCGTGCGCATGCGACAGCACGGTCGCGACCTGCGCGGCGACGGCGACTGCCCAGCTGATGGGCAAGGGGTGGTCGGGGTGGAGATAGGCGGACAGCGACATACCGTCGACGAGCTCCATCACGAGGAACAGCCGCTCGTACGACTCGTCGAGGACCGCGTCGTACACCTGCGGCACTCCGGGGTGCTGGATGCGTGCGGTGATACGGGCCTCGCGGCGGAACCGCTTGGCGAACTCCTCGGCCAGGTGAGGGGAGGTGATCGACGCCTGCCGGATGACCTTCACGGCGACGGGCCGGTCGAGGACGGCGTCGTAGCCGCGCCACACGACGCCCATGCCGCCCTCGTTGAACTGCTCCAGCAGCTCGTAACGGCCAGAGATCACCTGCTGCGGCACTTTGCCCCCGTGCGTGCGTGTGCTGGCCGGGGCGCGCTGCAGCGCTTGCCCCGACATGGTTGGGACCAAGTCTCTCCGGTAGGGCGATCAGGGTCCAGTGGCGGCCCGGGGGCTGAGGCGTCTCTTTCCGGTCAGCCGTGTGGCTCGTTGCCGGGCAGGTCGCGCGTGCCTGGCGTTCGGAGCCCTTCAGCGGCCCGTGAGTCCGCGGCTCCCGCGGCTTGATTTGCGATCAACATGCAAGAAGTGTGAGCGGCGTAGTCTCCTGCCGCCCTTAAGCTGGGCCCAGTTGTGTCGAGACGTCTCGGGGGCGGACAGCGTGACCACTGCGTTAGGCACGAGCACCATCACCCTTGCTCTTGTCGCCGGGTATGCCGGTTCGGGTAAGTCGGAGGCCGGCAAGCTCCTGGCGGCGGCGACCGGTTGGGCCATGCTCGACAAGGACACCATCAGCCGCCCCATGACCGAGCGACTGCTGCTGGCACTGGGCGGGGATCCGGACGACCGTCACAGCCCCACCTACCTGGAGCACGCCAGGCCTCTGGAGTACGAGTGCCTGATGAAAGCGGTCTGGGAGAACCTTGAGTGCGGAACGTCCGTGGTCGCCGTGGCGCCGTTCCTCGCCGAGAGCGCCGATGCGCAATGGACTTCTCGGGTGGCACGCCGGTGTCGTAGGACCGGAGCCCGTTTCGAGACTCTGTGGGTGGACAGCGACCTGGAATCCATGCGAGACCGGCTGATCTCGCGCAATGCCTCACGCGATACGTGGAAGCTGACGCACTGGCCGACGTACACGACCGGCGTCGACCTCGGCCTCCGGCCAGTGACGTCTCACCACGTCATCGACAACCGCATCGGAGCCGCACGCCCGCTGGCCGAGCAGGTCGAGTCCATCGCGCAACGGCTGCTGGGGGACTCGTGAGCGCGATCGTTCTGTACGGACCCCCCACGGCCGGCAAGGACACCGTGACGTCAGCCCTCTGCGCCGCCGATTCACGCTTCGAATTGGTCACCAAGCTCAAGCACGGGACCGGCCGGTCGGCCGGGTACCAGTTCGTCACCGCCGAGGAACTCGATGACCTGCGCCACCAGGGCAGGATCGTGGTGGAGACCCGGCGCTACGGCAACATCTACGCGGTCGATGACCTCTCCCTCACACAGCCGCAGGAGCGGGGCCGGATCCCCATCGCCCACATTGGCAACGTCACCGACATGCGCACGCTGCTGGACCGCAGTCGGGCGACCTCGTGGCTGCGCATCCTCCTCTGGGTTCCGAGGAACGTGTGCGAGACACGGTCCCGCGAACGGGGAGACACCGATACGACCAAGCGGCTTACTGCCTGGGACGAGACCGCACAGGACGTTCTCGACTCCGACGTACGGGACCTGTTCGACCTGGTGGTACGCACGGACCGTACGGATCTGGAGACGGCTGCCAAGCAGATCGCCCATGCGCTCGACGGGGCACCGGACGTCTTGAGTACGGAAGAGCTGTACGCGACTCTCGAGCTCGGCACGGACAAAAGCGGGGCTCGCCGGAGCGCGACTCAGCGCCGTGCGTGAGCACGTGCACGTACAGGTACAGCGACATCAACGGCCACAAGCAACAGGGGGATGCCGGTGGGAGTTGTCCGGACGTTAGAAGACCTGGCGAGAATCGGTCGCCAGCGCACCGTCAGCGATCGCAGCGTGCATCTGCATCAGGACGAGGTCACGACAGATCTTCTGCTGGACACCGTATCGGCCGACCGTGTCTCCCTGGACCGTATGAGCATCGACGGGGCGCTCACCGTACGCGCCTGCCACATCGATGAACTGGTCGTCGATCACGTGGAGGCGGACGCGCTCCTGGTGGTGAATTCCCGAATCGGCCGCCTGACCATCCGCAATGCATCGATGGGCTGTGAGGTCACGGTCATTGACTCCGCCCTGGACTTTCTTGCTCTGCACTCGTGCGGACAAACTCGGCTGGAGCGCCTCCGCGTGGAGGAGCTCGTTCAGATCAACGCCCTGCGCGGGCCGATTCGGATCAGCAACACGCGCGTGTCCGCGCTCGCGGTCCGCAGCCAAGCCACAGGCGGCCGCCTCGGCCGACCTCGTGTGGTCGTGCGAGGACTGCGCGCCCGTGAGGACGTCACGTTCGACGATCTCTGGCTGTCCGCAATCGAACTCGACGATGTCGAGACACCCGAGCTCATCTTGCAGCGTGTGCGACTCGACGAGCCGCTGCGGGCGAACGAGCTTCGCTGCAGCGAGACGGTGCGAGTGAACGGGTTGGTCGTACCTGTCGAGGACAGCGTGATCACGAACAGCACCGTCAGAGGGCCCATGGAGGTCCGCAACCTCGGGCTCTGTGACAGCTCGGGTAGCGATCGGACCGATACGACTGCCCGCCTTTCCCTTCACAACACGACGCTCATGTCCCTCACTTCATCGTCCGAATCGTCGTCTGTGATCAGCCTGCACGGCTCCTCGGTCACGGGCACCCTCGGACTTCCGTCCGGCAACTCCCGCTACAGCCTCGACAGCTCCTCCAGCGTCGGTGACATGGAACTGGCCGGCGAGGTCTTCCGCAACGGTTCCCAAGCCCTTTCGTTCCTGGAGCGCTCCTTCACCGAAGTGACCGCTGTTGCTTTGGAGTCCGTACGGTCGGCACTGGCCAGAAGGAACCGGAACCGCGAAGTCGACGAGCTCTACTACCTTGCGCGACAGCGCGAGGCGGCAGTCCTGTCGCCGCTGCGGCGCGCCATCGGTCAGGGCATCCTCGGCGGGGTCCTCGGTTGGGGAGTGCGGGCCCGCAACCCGGCACGTGTGCTGGCAGTGGGGGTCGTGCTGACGGGCGTGGTGCTCCATCTGGTGGGGGCGGTGCGCGAACCAGGACGAGATCTTACGGACGTGACCACCGCGGGCAAGAGCTTCGTTCTGGCGCTCGCCCTGTGGCTGAACGTCGGCACCGGCATGCCGTCCGAGCTCAAGACGGCCGAATGGTCGGCGCTTGCGGTCTTGTTCACAGTGGTGGGAATGCTGTTCACCACTCTCATTGTGGGCATCGTCATCCGCAAGCTGGTGCGTTGAGTCCCTGGGGATGACCGGGTGACAGAGTGAGGCCCATGGACCAGCGTGAAGAGGCCGAAGAGAGCGCGGTGGCAGCACCGGCTGTCGCGTACGGACTGCGTGGCAAATCGTTCCTGGTGACCGGTGGCAGCAGGGGACTGGGGTACGCGGTCGCCCGACTCCTCGCCGCCGAGGGAGCGTCCGTTGCGATCTGCGGTCGCGACCCCGACACTCTGGCCCAGGCTTCGTCCGAGCTGCGCAAGGACTTCGACGCCCAGGTTGTGGCTGGATCTGTGGACGTCTTGAAGCCGCATGAACTGGAGGACTTCACCCGGCAGGCCGGGAGCGTACTCGGCGGCCTCGACGGCCTGGTCGCCAACATCGGAGGCAAGCGGGGTGGCGGCCTCCTCGACTCGACCCGCGAGGACTGGCAGGCGACCTGGGACCTGAACGGCGGCCACGCGGTGCGCACCGTGCGGTCGGCGCTGGACAGTCTACGTCCGGGCAGCTCCGTGGTGATCGTCGCCTCCATCTCCGGCTGGAAGCCTCGCTTCCCGGCACAGTACGGGGCGGCCAAGGCGTCCGAGATCTACCTTGCAGGTGCCCTGTGCCAGGAACTCGCCCCGTACGGGGTCCGGGTCAACACCGTCAGCCCTGGTTCGATTCTCCTGCCGGGCAAGAGCTGGGACCGCCTGCGCCAACGTGACCCCGAGGCGTACGAGGCGTACGCGGAACGCAACCCCAGCGGGCGCCTGCTGAACGCTGAGGAGGTCGCCCGAGTCATCACCTTCCTCCTCTCACCGGCCTCCGGAGCCGTGAACGGTGCCCACATCCCGGTTGACGGCGGCCAGCCGCAGGCGGGGCTGGGGACGGTCCCGGGCCGGCAGGGCGGGGCGGCTACGTGAGCGGATGAGCGCCTACGCCAGTCCTACGTCCCGTACGGCCCACACCGTTTTGCCCGGTCCGTCGACGCACGGATACCAGCCCCAGCGGTCGGTGAGTGCGGCCACCAGGAGGAGGCCGCGGCCTGCATCCAGGTCGTCCGACGGTTCCGTGAGGGCGGGGATGCTCTCGCCGCGTGAGTCGGTGACCTCCACGCGCAGGGTCGCGCCCTCGGCGGAGAGCCGGAGACGGAAGTCGCGGCCGGGTACGCGTCCGTGGCGTACGGCGTTGGTACTGAGCTCCGCGACGACCAGCGTCAACTCGTCGTGTGCATCGCTCCCGTACGGGATGCCCCACGTGTCGAGACGTTCCCCGGCCAGGCGCCGGGCGAGGCGGGCGCCGCGTGGGGTGGAGCTGAACCGCATGGTGAAGTGGTGCCAGGGGAAGCAGGGTTGGGTGGGGCGAATGGGACGTACGGGGAGAGGTGACGGGTTGCTGTTCATGCCTCCACGTTGCCGCTCGGTGGCGTAGCGTGACCAGGGGTGACGCGCCGTCGCGGGGTGTTTGTACGCGGCGGCCGTACGGCGTGTACGTGCGTGGGACAGGCGGTGGCGATGACGCAGGACGAGGCGGTTGCGGGAGAGTCGGGGAGGCGGCCGGAGGACGAACCGGGCTCGGGCGTGGTGGCAGCGTTCGGGAGGCAGTTGAAGCTGCTGAGGTTGAGAGCGGGGCTGGAGCGACCCGAGTTCGGCAAGCGAGTGGGCTACGCGGGGCAGTCGGTGGCGTCCTTCGAGCAGGGACGGCGTATCCCGCCGCCGAGGTTCATCGACCGGGCGGATGAGGTGCTGGATGCCGGTGGCGTGCTCAAGGCGTTGAAGGAAGAGGTCGCGCGGGCACAGTATCCGGCGTTCTTCCGGGATGCCGCACGGTTGGAAGCCAAGGCCGCTGCCATCTGTGTGTACGGCCTGTATGCGGTTCCGGGGTTGTTACAGACGGCAGACTATGCAAGAGCGGGGTTTCAGCAGGAACGGCCGCTACTCGACGACGAGGTCATTGAACAAGGGGTCTTTGCTCGACTGACCAGGCAGGAGATCTACGACCGACGCCCCGCCCCGTTGTTGAGCTTCATCGTCGACGAGGCCGTACTCCGCAGGCCGATCGGTGGACGGTCAGTGCTGTGCGACCAGTTGGAGCAGATGCAGCGCATCGGACAGAAGCGCAACGTCGAGGTGCAGGTGATGCCTTTGGACAGGGAGGACCACGCAGCACTCGGAGGGCCGTTCACGCTGATTGACACTGCTCAGGGGCAGCGCATCGCCTACGCCGAAGTCCAGGGTGACAGCCGTCTCTACACCGGCCAGACGACGGTCCGTGAGCTTGAGGCCCGCTATGGCATTATCCGATCTCAGGCGCTCACGCCGCGTGAGACTTCGGAGTTCATTGAGAAGCTTCTGGGAGAGACATGACCGTTCACCGCACCAGGCCGGCGGCATTCGATTTGGCGTGGTTCAAGAGCAGCTACAGCACTGGCAACGGCGGGGAATGTTTGGAAGTCGCCTGGCGTGCGAGCAACTACAGCGGGGCTGAAGGCGGCCAGTGCGTGGAGTTCGCCTCTGCCGCCACCCACGTGCACATCCGGGACTCGAAGCAGGTCAACGGCCCCGTGCTGACCGTTGGACCTGAAGCATGGGCCGGGTTCGTAAGTCTCGTCGCCAACTGAGGAGGGCCCCTGCCGCGCGCCGGTTCGAGCGTGCGGCAGGGGCCCTCCCATCAGTCCAAGGACTACTCGTCCAGGCCCTCCTCGCGGCGGATCATCCGCCAGGCGGCCTTGCGGGCGCTGCGGTCCAGGCTGGACTTGAAGCCCTTGTCGGGGCCGAAGTACTGGCGGCCCATGCCTGCGATGGTGTCGATGTGGTCGGCCATCTTGTCCGCGAAGACGTTGTCGAAGACGAGGCCGAAGTTGTCCTCGTCGTTGACGACGGCCGCCGCCCGCACCTTCGGGTCGGCCTTGGCCTCCTCGAACGGGCGGATGACGTCCTGCTCGGTGAACTCGGTGCCGAAGCGTTCGTTGAACTTGTCGATCAGCTGCGAGAGCAGCGACTTCTCCGCTTCCTTCGCACCGCCCGAGCCGTCGCCGAAGCCCTGCATCGTCGTCGGCCCCTCAGCAGTGAGGGAGACGTCGTACTCGCCGGTCTTCTCCACCCGCATATGGCTGAGGTCGACCTCGCCTATGTCCACGCCACCGTCCGCCCGGCGCGGCAGCCGGTTGAGGAGGTAGCGGCCGTAGAGGTGCAGCCGCTCCAGCTCGGCATCCCGGTAGGGGACGATCTGCGCGAGGAAGCCGTACTTCCTGACGTAGTCGTTGAGGTCGGCGCGGAAGCCCTCCGCCATCTCCTGGTCGTCCTCGTCCTCGCTTTCGAGCAGGGGCGTGAAGCGGGCCACGGCGGGGGAGAGCAGCCGGTACAGCTCAGCGTGCAGCTTCTCCCACTTGGACTGCGAACCTGCCGCCTTCTCCTTCGCGGCGAAGTACGCGGCGGCGAACTCGTCCATCTCCTGCCCGGACAGGATCGCCGCCCGCATAACCCGGCTCTGCGCGGTGTAGAGCAGGTTGGGGTCGGAGGGGAGGGTGTGCGCCTCCTCGAAGTACGGGCGGAAGGACTCCTGTATGTCCTCGGCCTCGTTGACGAAGTCCAGTACCGCCAGGTCCGCCTGCGTCTTGCGCTCGGCGGTCCGGTTCAGCCGGGACAGGGTCTGGACGGCGGAGATGCCGGTCAGCGACTTGTTGACGTACATCGTCGTCAGCAGCGGCTGGTCGAACCCGGTCTGGTACTTCTCCGCCACGACCAGGATCTTGTACTCCCGCTGGCCCGCACCGCCGGCGCGCGCGGCCTTGTCGTCGGCACGGGTGTACGCGAACGCCTTCGGCAGCGCGCTCTCGGACAGACCGTCGTTCTCCTTCGGCTCGGTGGTCTCCTCGCCGTCGACGGTCAGCGAGCCGGAGAATGCGACCAGGACACCCAGATCGGGGTACTTGGTGTCGTAGTCCCGGTCCTTGATATAGCTCTTGATGGCACGCGCCATCTGCACGGCGGACTGGCGTGACGCGGTCACGACCATCGACTTGGCCCGCCCGCCGAGGCGACCCCGGCTATGCGCCACGAAGTGCTCCACGATCACCTGGGCGTGCTGGGCGACCGTCGAGTCATGGGTCAGCGCGTACCGGGCGAGCAGGCCGTTCGCCTTCGACGGGTCGACCTCCCGCTCGTCCGGGTTCTGGTTCACCAATTTCCAGTACGTGTTGTACGTGACGTAGTTGCGCAGCGGATCGAGGATGAAACCCTCCTCGATCGCCTGCCGCATGGAGTACGTGTGGAAGGGCCGGTAGGTCGCCTTGCCGTCGATGTCCTGCAGCGTGCCAAAGAGTTCGAGGGTCTTGGCCTTCGGCGTGGCGGTGAACGCGAAGTAGGACAGGTTCGCGGCGCGGGAACGCTGCTCGGCCCGCTTCTTGAGCTGCTCGTCGAGGGTGGCGACCTCGGCCTTGACCGTAGTTACGCCCGCGTCGTCCGAGTCGGAGTCCAGGCCGAGATCGCGCAGAGCGGATCGCACAGCGGTGGCGGCGTCGCCGGACTGCGAGGAGTGCGCCTCGTCCACGATGATCGCGAAGTGGCTGCCCCGGATCTCGGTGGGATTGCGCTGGAGGTAGTCGAGCAGCGCCGGGAAGGAGTGCAGTGTGACCGTGACGATCTTCCCGGTGTCGCGGGAAAGGGCCTTGGCGAGCTGTTCGCCCTTCGCCCCGTGCTTCTCGTCGATCTTCACGACGAGGCCGGCGGTCTGCTCGAAGTTGCCGATGGTCTCCCGGAGCTGGGCGTCCAGATTGCGGCGGTCGGTGATGACGATGACCTTGTCGAAGACCGGCACGCCGGGCTTGAGGCCCTTCGCCACGGCCTCGGGGTCGAGTTCGCGGGGGTCGGTGGGGGTGTGCAGGTCGCTGAGGCGGTGCGCGAGCCAGCCGATGGTGTTCGACTTGCCCGAGCCGGCCGAGGCCATGACCAGGTAGTCGTGGCCCGCGCCGTGCGTTGCGGCGTGCGTGGTGAGCTTCTTGACCGCGTCCCACTGCTGGAACCGCGGGAAGACCATCGTCTTCGTCGTGCCGCCGCCGGGCGTCTTGCTCTTGTGCAGGTGCACGAACCGTTGGAGCAGGTCCAGCCAGTTGTCCGGCTGCCAGACCTGCTCCCAGAGGTAGGAGGTCGCGTACGCGCCGAAGGCGGTCGGGGCCGGGTTACCGGCGCCGCCCGGCTGACCGGGGCCGTTGGAGCCGGTGTTGAACGGGAGGAAGCGGGTGTTCTTGCCCTTGAGCTGGGTGGCGACAAAGACCAGGTCCGGGTCGACGGCGAAGTTCGCGACGACGCGGCGCGTGAAGATCAGCTCGGTGGGGTCGCGGTCGGTGCGGTACTGCTCCTTGGCCTGCTCCACGCCCTGCTTGGTCAGCGGGTTCTTCAACTCGGCCGTGGCGACCGGGATCCCGTTGAGGAAGAGGGTCAGGTCGAGCCGGTTGCCCCAGTCGGCCTGCTTCGTCGCGTACTCGAGTTCACGGACGACAGTGAGGCGGTTGGCCCGGTAGCCGTCGAGTACGGAGTCGTGGGCGACGAGGTTCGGCTTGAAGTATGCGACGCGGAGCAGGACGCCCCGGTCCTTGACGCCGTTGCGGAGCACGTCGAGGAGCCCGTCGGTAGCGATGGCCTGGTCGAGGCGGCCCGCGAACCCGCGCTGCGCCTCGTTCGGGTCGCCGCCGTAGACGGTGAGCAGCTCGCTCCACTCATCGGGCTGGGTCGCCCCGATGAAGGTGAACAACTCGTTGGTGTCCAGGCCGAGATCGGCTCGGTAATCCTGCGGACGCGCCTCGCGCCAGCCGCGCTCGACCATGGCGGCGACGATGGCGTCACCGAAGGCAGACTCCGTGTGGATGGGGCTCATGGCTACGCGCTCACTCCGTCCGTTACGTTGCGTCCGCTGGCGGTGGAAACGTCGAACTGGCCGGTTACGGCGGCGGTGATGAGGGCTTGGCGACGTTCGGCGAGGAGAGCAAGCTGTCGCTTTGCGAGCTTGGCGAGGCGGAGGCTCTTTGCCCTTCCGGCCTCAATTTCTGCCACGAGTCCATCTTGCTGTGTACGCGGCGGACAGTAGATGCGCAGCTTCAGGCAATCTCCAACACGCATGTGCTCGTGCAACGAACCTGCACCGAGGAGCCGCAATTGCCTATCCATGTGCGATCCCAAGAAATTGTAGAGCAACAGCTCCTTCTTGATTACATTTTCATTTGCCCGATAGAGCACGATGCGCTGTCCGAGAAAGACCGAGGCGTCCGTGCGCAACATGCCAACTTGCCCGAGCGGGGCTTCGCGCGTGAAGAGGATATCTCCGTTCTGAGGGGCGCCCCGACGATTCCACTCAATGAACACTTGATGCCCTACGGAGAAAGTCTCCGTTAGATCTACGTCTCCATTCCGAATATTGGAGGTCCGGATCATCTTGTATGGCGTGACCTCTGTCGATGTTGGGGCTGTCTTGTTCACGCAGTCCACAATGGCGCTACAGACGGTAGATGCCGGGACGGCGGATTCTTCGGAGAACCCCATCAAAGCTTTGTCGATTACCACTTGCGCCCGTTCAATTGACAAATTTGACAACTTTTGGTAACGATCGGCCAAGCGATCGATGCGGGCGGTCTCGGTGTCGAGGAAGTCGGCGATGCGGCGCTGCTCCTCAAGTGATGGAAGAGCCACGCGAATATCCCCAAGATCCTCAGGGTTAATTCTAGGCGTACGCACAGCCCCGTTCTCAGTGCCTCCAATACCTCGGAGACGTGAACTCATCTCTCCAACAAACCACTTAGACCGGAAAAGGTGATGCAAGTACCGAACCTCAGTCGAAGGACCCGGCCGGAGCACCAAATAATCCGGACTTACAAGTCCGCGTACCGAGCTGACACCAATGGCCCCTTGGAAGGCTCGCATGCGGTTCAAGACGATGTCGCCCTGTTCGCATAGCTTGTAGTTACTCAGGTCCTCGGCACGAGGTAGATCATCAGTCAGGGTGCTACGTGGGACGACACCATGGTGAATCGACACAGCGAGCAACGGAGGCTGATCTTCTCCGGCGCGCTGGTCAGTCACGCGATAGAAGTATTTCAAGCGTTGTTCCGGTGAGGTCACGAGGTCACCTCACCCAGCAGGCCCTGAATCTCCGCCTCCAGCGACTTCAACTCCGCGTCGATCTCTGCCAGCGGCCGCGGCGGCGTATACACGTAGAAGTGCCGAGTGAACGGGATCTCGTAGCCGATCTTCGTCTTCGTGTGGTCGATCCACGCGTCCGGCACGTGCGGCAGCACCTCTCGCTTGAGGTAGTCCTCGACGTCCTCGCCGAGCGGAACGTTCTCGTAGTCCCGCAGGTCCGCGTCCGGTTCCGGCGCGCCCTTGACCTTCTGGACCTCGCCCTCCGGGTCCCGGACGCCGATCGTCTCCCGTACCGCCTTCGCGAACGGCGCACCTGACGGCCAGGTCAGCCCGGCCGCGACCACCGCGTCCTTGAGCGCGATGAACGCCTCGGACTTCGTCATCCACGTCGAGCCGAGCAACGTACGCACCGCCGCGACGAACTCCTCGCTCCGCTCCAGCTTGGCCACCGGCTTGGCCTCCGCCAGTGCCGCCAACGTCTCCTCCGTGACCTCGAAGCGGAGCTTCAGCGGGCGTTCGACGGTGATGCGCTGGTAGCCGAAGTCCTCGTTCCAGAAGACTTTGACCTTGCTGTGCAGAGCGTGCTCCGGGTCGCCCGCGACCTGCAACGCCTCCGCGTACAGCCGGGTGATGTCGCCGATGTGGTCGGGGCGGCCGTTCGTGCCGTCGCCCAGTTCCTTGCGCTTGTCGCCGAGCGACTTGCGCATCTTCTGCCACTGGTCGCGCGCGTCGAGCAGGACGACCTTGCCCTTGTGGTCGGCGTCCTTGCGGTTGGTGAGGATCCAGAAGTACGTGGAGATGCCGGTGTTGTAAAAGAGCTGGTCCGGGAGGGCGACGATCGCCTCCAGCCAGTCGTTCTCCAGGATCCAGCGGCGGATGTTGGACTCGCCGGACTCGGCTGCGCCCGTGAACAGCGGGGAGCCGTTGAAGACGATGGCGATACGGGAGCCGCCCCCGCCGTTCACGTCCACCGGCTTCATCTTCGAGATCATGTGCTGGAGGAAGAGCAGCGAGCCGTCATTGATGCGCGGCAGGCCCGCGCCGAAGCGGCCGGCATCGCCGAGCGACTTGTGCTCGTACTCGACGTCCTCCTTGACCTTCTTCCACTCCACGCCGAACGGCGGGTTGGCGAGGACGTAGTCGAACGTGCGGCGGGCGTGGCCGTCGTCGTTGAAGGAGTTGCCGAAGGCGATGTTCTCCGGGTCCTGGCCCTTGATCATGAGGTCGGACCGGCAGATCGCCCACGACTCGGGGTTGAGCTCCTGCCCGTACACCTCGACCGTCGCGCCCGGGTTGAGCGCCTTGATGCGGTCGTCGGCGGCGCTGAGCATGCCGCCCGTGCCGCAGGCCGGGTCCATGACCGTGCGGACGACACCCGGCAGGCTGAGGACGTCCGCGTCCGGCGCCACCAGCAGGTTGACCATCAGCTTGATGACCTCGCGCGGAGTGAAGTGCTCACCCGCGGTCTCGTTCGACTGCTCGGAGAAGCGGCGGATCAGCTCCTCGAAGATGTAGCCCATGTTGTGGTTGGGCACGACATCAGGATGCAGGTCGAGGTCGGTGAACTTGCCGATGACCTGGTAGAGCAGGTTCGCGCCGTCGAGCTTCCTGACCTGCTGGTTGAACTCGTACTTGTCGAGGACCTCGCGGGCGTTGTCGGAGAAGGCGCCGACGTAGATCTGCAGGTTCTTCGCCGCGTTCTGCGGGTCGGCCGCGATCTTCCGCAGCGTGAGGTCGCTCGTGTTGTAGAAGGAGTGGCCCGAGGCGCGGCGCAGGAAGTGGTCGGTGTCGATCTCCTGGCCTGCGAACTTGGCGACGGTCTCGACGACCTTGTCGCGCGTCGGTTCCAGGACGCATTCCAGGCGGCGCAGCACCGTGAGCGGCAGGATGACCTTGCCGTAGTCGGACTGTTTGTAGTCGCCGCGCAGGAGATCGGCGACGGACCAGGCGTGGTTCGCCAGCTCCGTGTGCTTGCTGCTGTTCAACGCGTTCCCTTCAATGGCCCGCCCGGCTGGGGCGGTTGGGATCCAGTGTGGTCGATGTGTGAAGACGGTGCTGCCGTTCAGGTCAACTGGCTCTCGGAAGGCGGGAGTAGCGCCCCGGCCGTCAGGCCGGTGAGCAGTGCCTGTGCCGTCTCCTCGGCGAGTGCGGCGGTCCGCCGGGCGGCGGTGCGCAGTTCGTAGGCGCGGCGGAATGCTGCCCCGTACCGACGCTGCTCCTCCAGCGGCAGGAGCGGCACGCGGAGCCTGCCCGGCGAGACATGCAGGATGGTGCTGCCCGTGGAGGCTCCGGCGATGTTGTCCTCGGCGCCGAGGAACCCCGCGAGGAACCACGGGTCGAGCCGTGCCGGGTCCGGCCGCAGCAGGTGAATGTGGTGACCGAGCAGAGCATCGGCGTCCGCCTCATCCGCGACGCGGGCCATGATGCCGTGGCCGCCGGCGACGCCGCGTACGAGAACATCACCCGCGGCGACGGTATGCGCCGCATCGGTACGAAGGTCCTCCGCCGTGCCCGACGGGCGTGCGCCGCTGCTGATGTCGGATGCGGTGAGTACCGGGCGTTCCGCGCCGTCCGTGTCCGGGCTCCCGGTTCGGGCATCCCCACGGCCGGCCGGGACTGCCGCCCGCAGCAAGGAGAGCGCGCCCCCTCGGGCAAGGTCGGAGACGGTGGCCGTACGCCATGCCCGCGAGGACTCCGTGGCTGCCTTCCACGGCCCGTAACCCACCGCGATCTCCAGGGCGTTGAGGGAAGTGGCGAGCAGCTTGCGCCGTTCTTCCGTGCGCTGTGCCACCTCTGCCGGATCGATGTCGACGGGTGCGGCACGCACCTGTCGGGCCGGGGTGACGTCGACGAGATCGTCGACGAGGGCAATGGTCGGCACGGCCCGTGCGATACCCGGTACGTCGGTGAAGGATTCCGGGTCGTCCGTGTACGCGGTCCAGTGGCCGAGGACTTCGTCGGACAACGTGCTCCAGTCCACGCCCGTGCGACGATGCCGCAGCCGGGAGTGCGCGGCCCGCGGTGAGCTCGGCGGGCCTTCGTGCTGGTCTCCGCTCACGTCCACGAACAGGACGGACTTGCTGTCCGTGCCACCCGGCTCGGGGCGCTGAAGGACCCACAGGTGCAGGCCGATGTGCAGGGGCGCGGAGGCGCCGATGGGCAGGCCGACGACGGCGCGCAGCGCACCGCTGCGTACGAGTTCGGCGCGAATACGGCGGCCCGAGGCACGGGCGGCTGTGGCCGGCGGCAACACCATCACCGCGTAGCCGCCGGACTCCAGATGCGCCAGCGCGTGTTGCGTCCAGGCCAGCTCCGACTCGATCCGCGGCGGCACCCCGTAGGCCCACCGCTGGTCGTACGCGAGCTCCTCGTGCCCCCAGTCGCGATCGCCGTACGGCGGATTGCAGAGCACGCCCCCGACCCTCAACTCCGGAAAGGCGTCGGCACGCAGGCTGTCTCCAGCGTGCACACTGACCTGCGCATCCGGCGCCGACAGCAGCAGGCGTACGGCGCTGCGCTGAGCCTGTACGGGCAGCGAGTCCTGGCCGTACAGCTCGGTCGCGCCCCGCCGGGCCGCTGCCGTGAGCAGCGTGCCACTGCCGCACGCCGGATCGAGGACGCGTGCCGTGCGACCGGGCAGGAGCCGCGCCATGAGGGCCGCGAGCCCCAGAGGTGTCTGATACGTACCGCTGGAGGCGGTGTCGTCCAGTTCACGTTCGGCGAGGACGTCGAGAGCGCTCTGGGCGTCCTCATCGCGAACGCAGCGAATCAAGGCACGGAGAGCGCCGACGTCGTCCGCACGGAAGTGAACGGCCTCCGCCCCGGGGACCGAGCCGGCCAGCTCCGCTGTCGCGCTGTCGGCCTGGGCGATGACGTCGGAGTCCGGCAGTTCATCAAGAGCGGTGAGTTCGTCCGCGCTGCGCCGTGACGTCGCGAGGACGAGAGGGAACAGGCGTGCTGCGACGCCGGCCCCCGACCCATGGAGCCGTAGCACGGTACGCAGCTCCTCGGACGGTGTGGCGGCGGACGACTGGCCGCGTGCCTCCAGCCATCCCCGTACCGCCTCCAGGTCGTAGAGCGGACTGGTGTCGGTGCCGCCGGACGGGGCCGGGAAGTCGTCGTGCCGACGGCGCCAGTTGCTGACGGTGGCGCGCGTGACACCCGCGATACGGGAGATTTCGGCGGCGGTCACCTGGGCTGATGGCTGTGGCATGGGTTCCTGAGCCTCTCGAGAGCGAACAGTAAACACCCTACAACGGGCGTCAAATCCGTCAAGTCGTTTGACAGTGCTTTCACGGTGATGCTTATCTGGTTGAGCTTCCGGTTGGCAGCACTCGTCACGGAATGAGCCCGTGGGGTGCTCGCTGCCCTGCCGGTAGCGCGGTGCAGAGACATGCACCGCGCTTCTGATCCCGAAGGGGGACACACCATGCACATCGCCCTGCCGACCACGGTCGTCGAAGGAATCCAGCTCACCGTCATGCCGTTCCGTGCGGACGCCGTGATTGGGACCATGTCCGTGCCGACGCTCGTCCAGCTCGTGCCTTCGCCCCGCCGCGAGGAGGACACCAAGACGCTCAAGGCCGCGTCCGGTGCGGTACGGCGCCATGCCGAGTTGCGGGCCCTGGTGCAGCGGGCGCTGAAGTCCACGCAGAAGGGGAAGAACGTCGGCTCGTACGCCGAGTACATCGCCGACGGCGTGAACGGGGAGCTGGGGGCCGGCTGGTCCACGCCGCCGATCACGTTCTGGCATGCCGGACCGCTCGCTGCCCTCAGCGACGAACTGCTGCCCGGCACCGGACTGCGGACGTTGACCATCACGCCCGGCACCTGCGTCGTCGCCATAGACGGCGAGACGCAGACGACGGCCTGGCACGAGCTCTACGACGACCCCGAGAGGTACGGCCTCACGTACGCCGAACTCGCTCAGGTGCGCGTCCCCTTCGAGCTGTACGTGGACCTGTCCGTCGCCGACGCGCGGCAGATTTTCTACGACCGCAATGTGCAGGGCGTCGTCGTCGCCAAGAACCTGGCCATGTCCATGGACCAGCGGGACTTCGCGACCCGGCTCGCGCACCGTGTTGCCGACGCTGTGAAGGTCGACGTCGAGGACAAGCTCGTACCGTTCACGAAGCTCGTCAACGCCAGCAAGCGGCAGGTCGGCAAGGCCGACCCGGAAGTCGTCACCCTCTCCGCGCTGCGCGCCCTCGTCATCGCGGCGATCTACGGACGTACCGGACTGTCCCGCTCGGCAGAGACCGTCCACGAGGACGAGCTTCCCGCAGGGACGAACGCCGAGCGGGTGGAGGGGAGCGTCGTCCCCCTGCTGGCCCGGCTGATCTCCGACCACTTCCCGCACTTCGCCTCGCGCAGCGCCATCACCGCGCCGGCTGTACTCGCGGGCCTCGGCATCGCCGTGCACCAGGCCACCCCGTGGGCCGACCCGATGAACGCGCTGGGCGCCGAGGACCTGCACCGGCTCCTTGCCGACATCCAGTGGGACCGCGAGGCCCGCTACTGGGACGGCATAGCCGCCAAGGCGGGCGCCACGGGCCGCCTGAACTTCAGCGGCGGCGTCAAGGACTCCGGCGGCCGGGTCGCCGACGCGATCCTCTACCCCGGCACCGAGGCGGGGCGCAGGATCCGCGGCCAGTAGCACCGGATCTCACGCACAGCACCAGCCCGGCCCGCCGTTCTGGCGGGCACGGTATCCCGAACCAACCTGGCATCACGCCTACTTGGAGCACGCCATGAACTCTCCGCAGTACCAGGGCCCTGGACCGTACAACACGCCCCAGCACGCCGTCCCGGCCCCGCCTGTTCCCTCGCCTCACAAGCCCTCGCGCGGCAAGGCATGGCTCACGCACGGCGCGGTCGCCCTCGTCGCCCTGTTCATCGGCACGGGCATTGGTTCCAGCGGGGACGCCGACGCGGACACCAAGGCCGGCGCCGCCGCGAAGCCCGGGCCGACGGTGACCACGACCAAGACCGCCGAGGCCGGTCCCGCGCCGACCGTGACCGAGACGGTGACGGCCAAGCCGAAGAAGACCAAGGAGGCCGGTCCCGCGACCAGCTTTGGTGGGGACGGGGAGTACCTGGTCGGCGAGGACATCAAGGCAGGGACGTACAAAACCGCAGGCTCGGACGGTTCGTTCGGCTGCTACTGGGCCCGGCTCAAGGACGCCAGCGGAGAGTTCGACGCGATCATCGCCAACAACAACCTGGAGGGCCCGGGCCGGGTGACGCTCAACAAGGGCGAGTACTTCCAGACCCAGCGCTGCCAGGAGTGGAAGAAGGTCGGCTGACCGGCCGGCGCATCACCTTCACCGTCGCCTGCGCGCGACCATCGCCGCCGCGACAGCGAACACGGCAACGCATCGACAAGAGGGAGGGGCTGCATGGACACGACTGGTGAGCCGGAACTGGCTGTGTATCAGCGCCACCTGACACAGCTGCTGGAGGGTGACGAGCGGCGGAACTTTCGGGCCCTGATGGCCCAGGCCCGGCATATCACCACCCGGTCGTACGAGACCAGTCTCTACGACCACCAGCAGACCTTCCGTCTCCTCTGGCATCACCTGGAGCACACCGGCCACCTGCGCCGCGCTCATCACGACGCCCGCGACCGTCTCGCCACCGGACGGGTGACCGCGGAGGAGGCCGAGGAGCTCGAACTCTTCCTCACCCTCTACGCCAGAATCCGGGCCGGCACCACCGGCTGACCAACCACCCGCAGCACCGGCAGGGGGCCCGGTGCCGCCCGTCCCACGCCCGACATTGCCTCGCCGCGGCCTGCCCCGCCATTGCCATCGTGACCAGGAGGACCACCATGGGACGCCGTTCCCCGCTCACTCACGCAACTCTGGCCTGCGCTGCGTACGCGGCACCGTCCCGCGCACCGAACTCCCGCGCCTGGTGCCTCTGTGGGCCAGCGGTGCCCTCGCCGACTACCAGCGTCACTGGATCAGTCAGCCGACTTTCTCCACAAGTAACTTGCAATTTCTTCACATCGTCTGACACGATCCCGCATCCGGCGTGCATTGAGCCGTCGCTGAGCTGGGGGGACCAGCCACGTGCAGATACGTACCTGCCTTCGTCGTGCCCTTAATGGGGTACTCGCGCTACTCATCGCGTCGACCGCCCTCTGGTTCGGTGCGCCGCCCGCGGCCGCGCACCGGGACGGATGCCACCGCTGGCATTCCTGTCCGTCCGACACCGGGTCCTACGTCTGTGGGGACCTCGGGGACTTCACCTATTGCGGCTACAGCTCTCTGCCGCGCTCCGGCTCCGGCGCCCAGGACGAAGAAGCCGACGACATCGAGGCGCCGGACCGGCCGAGGGTCAAGAGTGCGAAGGCCATCGCCGGTGGCCGCGTCACTGTCACCGTGACCGCCGAGAAGGGATCGCGGATCGAGGTGCGGGATGCCGAGGACTCCGTCGTGAGCAGAGCCACGGCCACCGGTTCCGCGCAGACGGTCACCTTCAAAGCGAAGGACGGTGACCACACCTACTCCGTCGTCGCCGTCGATTCGGCCGACAATGCGAGCGAGGCGAGCGAGGAGCTCTCCGTAGCCGTCGACGCGAGCCGGCCCGAGGTGGGCAAGCCGGTCGTGACCGCGGCCGACGCGGTGACGGGCGCGGTCCAGGTCTCCTTCGAGGCCGAAGCGGGCGCACGGTACGAAGTGAGTGTCGAGGGCCGCAAGGAACGGCTCAGCGGCACGGTCGGTGACGACGGTATGGTGCGGGGCTCGCTCTGGCTCCCCAACGGTTCGTACCGGCTCACTGGCGTGGTGCGGGACGAGGTGGGCAACCAGACGCGTACCGAGGCTGCCGCCACCGTGTCGCTGGACAAGCTCCGGCCCCAGGTGCGTGTTCAGCCTCCGGTCGGCGGAGGTACGACGCAGGTCGAGGTCACTGGGCCGCCCGGTGCGGCAGGCATCGTTTCCACCGGAGGCGAGTCCGAACCCGTGCGGCTCGACAGCGACGGGCGCGCCGCTGTGTCCATTTCGGTCGACGACGGTTCCCACCGTGTGCTGGTGAACCTGAATGACTCCTTCGGACGCGCGGGCACCGGGAGCTCCGGCACCTTCACAGTGGACACCATTCCACCAGCACTGAGGCTTGAGTACGACGCCGAACGTGCCAAGTACGGCGACGTAGTCCTCACTGTGACCGGCGAGGAGGGCGCCCGCCTGGTGCTGTCCGGCGCGGGCGAGAAGCGGACCGTCACCCTGGACGCGGAGCGCCGGACGTTCCGCTGGCACGCGGCGCCCGGTAACCACAGGCTGATCGCCCGGCTCATCGACGCCCACGGCAACATCAACCGCACGGATCTCACCGTCCACGTCTCGGACGACTGGACCGCCGCACGGATCCGCAACGCCCTGCTGTGGACGGCCGGCGCTGTGCTGGCCCTGGTTCTCGGCGGGCTTCTGTTGTGGCGGCGGCGCAGAGCGGTCATTGCGTGGTGGGCCCGTCGGCGGGAGAACGCACGGATGGCTGCCGAGCAGCGTGCGGATCGCGTGCGCGTGGCACGGCAGGAGGCCGATGCGCGCCGTCGCCGGGAAGCGCTCCGGCGTGCTCAGCAGGCATATGAGCGCGAACTGGCCGACTGGCAGCGAACCCGGGACAGGCTCGCGGCCGACCACGAATTCGTACGTCAACTACGGGGTACGGAGTACAGCGCGGCGGACTTCCGCTGGGGAGCGCGCAAGCGGGACGAGCGCGTGCTCCTGGTCGCGACCGCGTCACTGGTGGAGGTGCGCACACGACAGGGTGTGAGCCACACGGAGAACACGTGGGTGGGCGAGATCGCCGTCACCGACAAGCGCGTTCTCTTCGCGGGTGTGGCCGGCCGACGCGAGTGGGCCTACGGCAAGTGGCTCCACCATGAACATCATGAGGGCGCGGCCCAGACGCTGATCATGGTGGGCAACCGGCAGAAGACCTCCGGAATCGCCTATGCCTACGGGGAGGCTCCCCAGGTTCGGCTGGCGATCGACCTGGCGCTGGCGCAGGACCAGGGGCGTCATGGCGAGGTGGTCCACTGTGCCCGCGCAGCGCTGGAGGCCCATGACCGGAAGCGGCCCGCGGCACCGACGGGGGACTGAGGGGACAGATGTGGGATGAGGGCGTCGGGCGTTCCGGCCGGAGTCGATGTTCGGCAAGACCAGGCCGGTGCCCCGGCGCGCGTTTCCCCGATGCTGAAGGGCTCCGCAACAAAACAACTCGTAGACGCAGAGGGCGAAGTGGCCTCCTGAGGCGAGGCGCTCATACATATCAGCAGGCTGGATTCAGCCAAGGTGCCAGGCTTCCCGATCACATGCTGGCGCGTCAAATAGTCTTCAGTCACACATTATTGGCTCAGTGCGGAGCCTTCAAAGTGCAACGGTGGGGGCAGTGTGACGACGGTTTTCGTCGACCGTGCGGAGAGCCTGGACGCGCTCGCGAGCGTGGCGGACGCGTTGACGGATGGCCGCAGCAGCGTCCTTGTGATCGAAGGCGAATCGGGGATGGGTAAGACATCCCTTCTGCGCGAGTTCGTCGAGCGTACTGCTGACGCGGGAACCACATTGTGTCGGATGGTGCTGGTGCGTTCTACGCCAGGGATCGGTGTGCATCGGCCGTACGGCCCCATTCTTGACGCCCTTCACGAACTGCAACGGCGCACGCCCGTAGCCACACGGCGATCCACCTGGTGGGGCCGTGCCCTGGGCCGGGGCGCGATGGCCGCCGCACCGGATCTGCTGTCAGCCGCCGTGCCAGGGCTCGGCGTGCTGTTCGCGGCAGGGCGGGAGTTCACTGATGCAGCGGTGTCCACGGGTTCCATTCCCGGTGACAGCCTTCTGCCGGTACAGGCAACCGTGACCCAGCAGTTCATCGAAGTCCTGCTGGATCAGGCTCGTGCCGGCGGTCCCCTGCTGCTCATCATCGACGATCTGCAGCTCTGCGATGTGACGACGCTGGAGCTCCTGCATCTCCTGCTTCCCAGGCTGGCAGGCGAGCCGCTGGGGCTCGTCCTGGGCGTCAGCTCGTACACGTCCACCCTGGGTAACGGCCCGGCAGTCAAGACTCTGCTGGAGGCGTGGCGGGCGTCTCATCGGGAGCTGATGGCCGGACATGTGTTGCCACCGCTGCCGGACTGGGCGGTCCGTCAGCTCGTCGACGCCAGACTGCAAGGCCAGGGCGTCCCTGCGGACTTCGCCCTCCAGTTGGCCCGCGCAACGGCAGGGCGCCCGATTTTTGTGGAGCAGTGCCTGCAACTCTGGCAGCCCGCATACGGAGCTCGGGTTCCGCTGCCCCGAGACCTTCCTGCGGCTGTCGACGACCGAATAGACCTGCTCGACGACCGGTCCCGAGAGCTACTCGTCATCGGCGCCACCATGGGCGAGTTCTTCTTTTCACACACGGTGGCCGAGGTGGCCGGAGTACCGCACTCCCAGGTCCAGGACCTGCTGCGGCGGGTCGCGCACGAGCATGGCTTGATCCGCGAGCGATGCGAGGGCCTTCCGGCATGGGCAGGCTACTTGAACACCGACTGGTACGACTTCGAGCACCGTATTCTGCAACACGGCATCCGGGGCCGACAGTCCCGTGGCGCCCGGCTCGGCCGCCACGCCCGCCTTGCAGAGGCTCTTCGGCAGTTGCCGCACGCCCCATCCGAGCGCGCACCCCGGGAACTGCGCGCGCTCATCGCCGACCAGCTCCATCAGGCCGGGCCCGCCTGCGCAGGTCAGAGTTCAGCGGCCCATTACGAACTAGCCCGGTCCGTCGCCGTGGACGACCTCTCCTTCGCGCAGGCTGAACAGCACTGCCGTACCGCCATCGAGTCAGCACGGATGCTGCCGCCCGAAACCCCAGAACGGGACTTGCGGCTGGTGGAGGCGGTCGAATTGCTGCTGTGCCTCACCGAGGTCCGGTGGAAGGGCGGCGAGAGCGAGCAGGACAGCGGCGGCATCGACACCCTCGCGGCCGAGGCTGAGCAGGCTGCCCACCGGCTGGGGGACCGCCTGCTCATAGCGCGCACCACGTTGCAGCGCGGCAAGACTTTGATGGCCATGCAAGGCCTGCACCCCTCCCTGGCCAAGCTTGAAGAGGCGGTCCAGTACGCCCGGGGGTGTGAGGGGGCGGGTGGGGCGGCCGCGCTGTTCGTCGCCATGGTCGAGTATGGCCGCCAACTGCCGAAACGGGACCTTCGGGCGGGCCTACGGGTTCTTATCGAGGCCGAGGAACTTTACTCCTCCGACCCGAGCCTCGGGGAGGCTGGAAATCCCGTACTGCAGCACGCACGCAACCTCAATGAGATGCAGATCGGCATCAACCTCTTCGATGCGGGTCGTCTCGGAGAGGCCCGGCATCGACTACTGCGCTGCACAGACCGTCTGCGCGGTGAAAGGCTCCGCGCGGAACTCCCCATCGCACTCAACTATCTCTCCCAGTTGCACCTCGCGATGGGCGCGTACGAGGATGCGGAGACCGTCCTGCGGGAGGCGCTCGAATTCGAGGAACGGCGTGGTGGCGACAGCGGCTGGCACGCGTACAACTCTGCACTGCTTGCCCTGCGCGCCACTCATGACCCGGCCCGTCGGGACGAGGCAGTGCAACGGATCCAGGACGCCTGGCACGAGACGGAGCGCACCCGACTGGTGAATCTCGTGCCGATCGTCCGCAACCTTTACGTCGAGGTGTTGCTGCGGCTACGTGAGGACCCGGAACTCGCCCGCCGACTCGCCGATCACACGCTTGCCGAGACCCGGGAGACGGGGATGGTGCGCAGTGAAATCGCCGGGTACTGCCTGCGCGGTCGGATCCGGCTCGCCACTGGCTGCGCCGACCTCGCGGTCCGCGACGTCCGTCACGCCCTCGCCCTGCTGGCCGAGCACGGAGACTTGCCTGCCCTCCGCACCGAGGAGGTCCTGTACGACGCTGCCACTGCCCTGACTGCCTACGGCAACGACAGCGAGGCAACCCTGCTGCTGGACAGGGCTCGCCGAGAGGTCCTGCGCAAGGCGGAGAGTATCGACGACATGGAGCTGCGGACACGGTTCCTGAACGCGGTCCCGCTCAATCGGGAACTGTTCGCCTACGAGAGGGAAGGCGAAGGCCGTACCGCGTGACGTGATTACGGAGCAGGATCGGGACGGGTGCCGGCTGCGGGAGCACGAGAAGAGAGTCGGGGAGTTAACCGTACAAAGGGTTCGGCTTTGCCGCGAACCATGTACTCGAGCGACTGCCAGCTGGTACCCGTGTGTGTATGGGTGAATTCGCATGATCGTTGCAACGTTGCAGGCTCATGGTGCCAGAGCGGCGGCGAAAGCTTGGGCCGGGGTCTGCCAACTCAGGGTTTTGCGAGGCCGGTTGTTGGCCAGTTGATCTCCCACCTCGCAAACCCAGGAGCTGAAGACCCGCCCAGCAGCCCCCGGAGTGAGCCGCCCGGAGTGAAGCGGGCCGAAGTCCCGGACCACCCGGGCAGGGTGGACTTTCGGTCAGTGCTCCGACATTCTGTGCGGACCTTGATTGCTGTTCGGCGTCTATCCGCGAGTCCGTCCTCACCTCCGTCCGCGAGTCCGTCCTTCGTGCACAAGGGGAACTCTCATGAGATCGTCCCGCCTGCCCTCCCGCCGGATCGCCGCGATATGCGCGGCCGTCGCGCTTGCTCTCCCGCTCAGTGCCTGTAGCAGCAGCGGTGAGGGTGCGACCGTCAAAGGTGCAAAGCTGATCAAGTCCGGCCAGATAACCACCTGTACCCACTTGCCATACGCGCCCTTCCAGTCCGAGAAGGACGGAAAGGTGGTCGGATTCGATGTCTCGATGATCGATCTGGTCGCCGAGGACCTGGGTGTGAAGCAGGTCGTCGTGGACAAGTCGTTCGAGACGATCAAGACCGGTGCCGACCTCAATGCCAGTGTCTGTGACGTGGCCGCCGCCGGCATGACGATCACCGACGAGCGCAAGCAGAATCTGGACTTCTCCGTCCCGTATTTCAACGCCACCCAGGCCCTGTTGGCCCGCAAGGGCGTCAAGGCGGCGACTGTCGAGGACATCACCAAGCAGAAGCTCAAGCTCGGATCCCAGTCCTCCACCACCGGCGAGGACTTCGCCCGTGAGCACGGCGCCGACCCGCAGTCCTTCGAGAGCTCCGATGCCGAGCTCAACGGACTGCGCACCGGCCAGGCCGATGTCATCGTGCAGGACTACCCGGTCGTGCAGAACTGGCTCAAGGACCCCGCCAACTCGGCCAAGTTCGAGATCGTGGGCAATCTCGACACCGGTGAGCAGTACGGCTTCGCGGTCCGCAAGGGCGGCAACCCCAAGCTTCTCGCGGCGATCGACCAGGCCATCAAGGACTCGAAGTCCGACGGCACGTACAAGAAGCTGTACGAGCAGTGGATCGGGCCCATGCCGAAGGGTGCCGACGCCCAGTGACGACCCTGATCACCGGTAAGGACCGGGAGGAGACGGCTGCGCGGCCCCGGATGTCACCGCGCCGCCGTCGCCGTATCTCCCGCGGGGTGCAGTACGCCGTCTTCGTGATCGCCGTGGTGGTCGTGGGTGCGCTGGCCGACTGGCAGCAGCTCCAGAAGCAGTTTCTGGACCTGTCGGTTGCCGAGCGGCTCTTCCCGGAACTCATCACGGTCGCGCTGCTGAACACCGTGGTGTACACGCTGACCGGCTTCGGCGTCGGACTCGTCCTGGGCCTCGTAGTGGCCCTGATGCGCCTGTCGTCCGTTGGGCCGTACCGCTGGCTCGCGATGGCGTACATCGAGTTCTTCCGCGGCCTGCCCGCCCTGCTGATCTTCATCTTCGTCGGGGTGGGTGTCCCGCTCGCCTTCCCGGGGATCGTCTTCCCCGGGGAGACGTACGGGCAGGTCGCCTGCGCCCTCGGGCTGGTCTCCGCTGCGTACATGGCGGAGACCATCCGGGCGGGCATCCAGGCCGTACCGCGCGGCCAACTGGAGGCGGCGCGCACGCTGGGTATGTCGCACGCCACTGCGATGCGGTCGATCGTGATTCCTCAGGCCTTCCGGATCATCGTGCCGCCGCTCACCAACGAACTGGTCCTGCTCTTCAAGGACTCCTCGCTGGTGCTGTTCCTGGGCGTCACACTTGAGCAGCGTGAACTCACGAAGTTCGGGCGTGACTTGGCCAGTACGACGGCGAACACCACCCCCATTTTCGTCGCGGGTCTGTGCTACCTCCTGGTCACTGTCCCGCTCGGCTATCTCGTACGGCGCCTCGAGGCCCGTCATGCACAGGCGAGGTGATCACGGGATGGCGGACATGACTGCGGCGATCGAGATCCAGGGGCTGCACAAGTCGTTCGGCGACGTCGAAGTGCTGCGCGGTATCGACTTCACGGTCGCCTCCGGCGAGGTCGTATGCGTCGTCGGCCCCTCGGGGTCGGGGAAGTCGACCCTGCTTCGCTGTGTGAATCTGCTGGAGGAGCCGACCAGCGGCACGGTCACCGTCGGCGGTGTCGACATGACCGATCCCGACATCGATCTGGACGCGATGCGCCGGCGGATCGGGATGGTCTTCCAGCAGTTCAACCTCTTTCCTCATCTGAACGTCCTGGACAACCTGACGATCGCTCAGCGCCGGGTTCTCGGACGCGGCAGGGAGGAAGCCGGCCGCATCGCCCGGGAGAACCTCGCCAAAGTCGGCCTGGCCGACCGCGAGGACAGCTTCCCCTCCCAACTCTCCGGCGGCCAGCAGCAGCGTGTGGCCATCGCGCGGGCCCTGTCGATGGGGCCAGGGCTGATGCTCTTCGACGAGCCGACCAGCGCGCTCGACCCCGAACTGGTGGGCGACGTACTGGGGGTCATGCGCACCCTGGCCGACGAAGGCATGACGATGATGGTCGTCACCCACGAGATGGGCTTCGCCCGCGACGTCGCCGACCGCGTGGTCTTCATGGACGGCGGCCGAGTGGTGGAGGAGGGCGCCCCGGAGGATGTGCTGGCCCGGCCGGAGCACCCTCGGACCAAGGCCTTCCTCGCGCGGGTCCTGCACCCGGACGCCGTGCAGCCCGAGGCCTGACATATCTGTACGGGTCCGCCGCTGGAGCCGCGGCTCACCGTCTCGTCACGGACAGGGGGTGAGCCGCGGCAGGCGGGACTGCAGCCGCGCCGGACAACGGCGAGCGGCATTGATCGAGGGTGCTTCGTGGCGGACAGCGAGCCTGCCGTACGTGGGCCCCGGCTCCAGGACACGTCAGGAGCCCCTGGCTCCGGACGTGCGTCAGGGGCCGCCCGGAGGCTGCCCCTGACACTGTCTTGATTTTCTTTCCTGCTACTTCAGCAGCTCGACCGTGAAGCCGTGGCCCGTGGAGACGGACGGCGTCTTGATCTCTGTGATCCCGGTTGCGGGGTCCGTGTACCAGCCGGACTCGGCCGAGGCGAGCGCCGTCGCGGAGTTCAGGCGCTGGAGACGGCCGTCGTTCATGACCACCTGCGACGGTGCGTCCTTGCCGTGCACGGTGAACCGGTACGCCCGGGCGGCCTGCTTCCCTTCGTAACGCCCCACACTCGCACCGACCTTGATGGTGGTGCTCGCCTCTCCCTGGGTGGGTGCGTGCACACGTACGCGTTGCGCTGCCGAGGACCCCTCGGCGAACTTGCGGGTCACGCCGTCGTCCTCGTACAGCGTGTACGTGCTCGTACCCTGCGGGTAGATGTCGTAGTCCAGCTCGCTCCGGTCCCGGGTCTGCCAGGACGTCGTGCCCTTCGGCCACATCGGCACGATGGAGCCGCCCTTGACGAACAGGGGAAGGGTGTCGATCGGGGCGTGGTAGCCGTCGACCGTGGTCGGGCCTTCGTAGGTCTTGCCCGTCCAGTAGTCGGTCCAGGTGCCCTTGGGCAGGTAGATGCCGTTACGGGTGTCGGAGTCCTCGTAGACCGGGGCCACCAGGAAGTCGGAGCCCGCCAGGTACTCGTACTTGGCGTTCGCGCCCAGGGTGTCGGGGTCGTCCGGGTACTCCAGCCACAGCGGGCGTACCGCGCCCACGCCGGTCTTCGCGGCCTCGGCGGACAGGGTGTACAGATACGGCAGCAGCCGCTCCCGCAGCTGGAGGTACTTGCGGTTGATGGAGGTGTACGGTTCGCCGTCCACCCACGGCTGCTGGTTGATCTTCTTCTTGGTGGTGAGGTCCGTCGCCCAGCCGTCCATCGTCATCAGGGCCGGGAGGAACGACTTGGCCTGGAGGTCGCGGGCGTACATCTTGGCGTCGTGGCGGTAGATGCTGCCGACGTCACCGGTGTTGTACGCGATGCCGGACATGGTGGCCCCGGCGTACGTCGGGATCTGCCAGCGGACGAAGTCCCAGGACAGGGACTGGTCGCCGCTCCACAGGACGCCGCAGCGCTGTGCGCCGGCCCAGGAGACGGGCAGCCAGACGAAGCCGCGGGCGTCGCTGTTCTCCTCGATGCCGGACTTGGCGTCGTCGCAGGCGTCGAGCGCCATGCCGTACCCCTGGCCGACCCAGGCGACGTCGAGCTTCGCGACCCGCTGGCCCGCCTTCACCTGGTCGGCGAGCTTGTCCAGACCGTTCTGGGTCCACAGGCCCAGCTGGGCATTGTGGTCCTGGAGGCCCTTGGCGGTCTCCGGGAGGTTCTCGTAACCGCAGCCGTAGCCGTCGTTGACGAGCATCCAGCCCAGCGGCATCTGGTTCTGCGTGTAGCCGTCGGCGACCTTCAGCGCGTCCAGGGTGTGGCGCTCACCCTGGTTGGCGTTGTGCAGGTAGCAGTCGGCGTCACCGGGTTCGAGGCCGTACACCGGCGGCATGAACGGCTTGCCGACCAGCGCGGTGTACTTGCCGATCACCTCCTTCGCGTCCCCGATGAAGTAGTACGCGTCGAGGCGCCGTTCCTGCTGACCGGTCTGGACCGGGGAGCCGAAGTGGTAGACGCCGGGCGCGAAGGTGTTGCGGTAGACGCCGTATCCGGCACTGGAGAGGTAGAAGGGCTGGGAGTTGTTGTAACCGCCCTCGTTCCAGTTGGTGTTGTTGGCGACGTACACCGTCTTGTCACGGTGCGAGAAGCTGCCGTTCTGTTCGCCACCACCGAAGAACTGCTCGTCCGTGCCGCGCTCCAGGCTCTGCCGCATTCCTCCGGTGGACCAGCGCAGAGGCTTGTCCTCCTGCCAGATCCGCGTCCGGTTGTCGGCCTTGTAGAGACCGAAGCGCAGCGGCTTCTTGTAGACGCGGAGTACGGAGTCAGGAGACCGGATCCCGTAGTACTCGCCCTTGTCGAAGGTGCTGGTGTGCTTCTGCAGGGCGGGTTGCCTGCGGATGATCGCTGTGCCGGCCGGGTCGGTGAACTCTCCGGAGGGCGTGGCCTGGAGGCGCAGTTGGCCGCCGGTCAGGAAGTCGGCCTTGGCCTTCAGGTCCCCCGCCTCGATGGAGTAGCTGCCGTTGCTCCCGCCGAAGGAAGTGAGGTTTCCCGAGTCGGTCGTCTCCGGCAGATACGCCGTGCCGGTGAAGGAGTTGTCGGTGACGTCGTACGGCACGACGATCACGTGGTACGTCCCCTCGGCCCGCGGGATCACCGTGGCCTCGGGGTCGGCCGTGCCCGCGCTGGAGGCGACCTGCTTGCCGGCGGAGTCGTAGATGTACATGTCGAAGTCCTCGGCGGGCTTCTGCCACTCGATGGAGATCGGCACCCCGCCCTCCGGGTTGTCGTCCCAGTAGCCCTCGGGTGTCGACACGGTGAGGTCGAAGCGGTCGCAGACCTTGTTGTCCGGGTCCTCGGCGGCGGACGGACACTCCTTGGGGCCGCCGACCGTCCCCTTGGGGTAGACGGGGCTCTGCCAGGTGACGCTCTTGTGGGCCTCGTCGAGCACGGCGCTCGCGGGGGTCGCCGCGTGGGCGGACTCGGCCGGGGCGCCGAGCAGGGCGGCGGCCAGGGCCGCGACGAGCCCCGTCGTGGTCAGGGCGGTCCAGCGGGACCGGTGTTGAAGTCTTCGCACGGGATGCATCCCTTTCGAACCAAGCACTGGATGTTTACAAATGCTTGAACATGCGTGAGATCGTGCAACATCTCGCGCGAGGATTCACCCTCATGCAGGTGCATGTCAACGGCCCGGGTGCGGGATGGCCGACGGTGTCGAAAGAGCGGTGCGCTGGGGGAGTTCATCCCCCTTGTAATCAAACATGCTCCGCTGTCTGCTTCTTGTGATCGCCGAAGTGTCGAAATCAGTCGTGATTGATGCCTGAAGCTTCACTCGACATCCCTATAGTGGTGCTGCGTTGATCATGGGTCCGCAACGCGAAGCCGCCGCCAATGGAGTCAGTTCGATGACGCGCCTTTCTTCCGCAGTACCCGCGCCCGACCCCGAGACCCTCACCGGCGGCGGCTGTCCGGTAAGGCACGGCTCGGCCGCGGTGCCGCTCAGCGGTCCCGAATTCCACACCGAGCCCCAGGCCCTCTACCGCACCATGCGACGTGATCACGGGCCCGTCGTCCCCGTTGAGCTGCCCGGCGGGTTCCCCGCCTGGCTGGTCATCGGGTACCGGGAACTCCACCAGGTCACCACTGACGGCGAGTTGTTCCCCCGGGACGTCGGGCTGTGGAACCAGTGGGAGAACATTCCCGAGGACTGGCCACTGCTCCCGATGGTCGGTCGCCCCATGCCATCGATCTACTTCACCGCGGGCGCCGAGCACCGCCGCCACGCCGACATGGTGGGGCCGGCCCTGGAGCGCGTCGATCCATTCGAAATCCGGCGCCACTGCGAGGAGTTGGCCGACCGGCTCATCGACGACGTCTGCACGCGCGGTACGGCCGATCTGGTGGCCGAGTTCGCCGAGCCGCTGCCCGTCCTGGTCCTCGCCAGGCTCGTCGGCTTCCCGGACGCGGAGGGAACGGACATCGCGCAGGTGCTGAAGGACCTCGCTGACGGCGGTCCCGAGGCGCAGAGGGCGCATGTGCGGTTCGGGGAGCACATGCAGCGGCTGGTCGCGGCCAAGCGTGCCGTGCCCGGAGACGATGTGACCTCCAGGATGCTGGCCTACCCCGAACCGTTCACCGACGAGGAATACGTCCTCGACCTGATGGCCATCACGGCCGCCGGACACCTGACCACCGCCGACTGGATCAGTAACTCCCTGCGGCTGATGCTCACCGACGACCTGTTCGCCGACTCCCTGGCCGGGGGCCGGCACAGTGTGGCCGAGGCGATGAACGAGGTTCTCTGGGAGGAGAGCCCGACCCAGATCCTCGCCGGCCGCTGGGCCGCCCGCGACACCCGGCTCGCCGGCCGGAGCATCCGCGCCGGGGACATGCTGCTCCTCGGCCTCGGGGCGGCCAACTCCGACCCGCACGTACGGCAGCGCGTCGCAACCGAGGGAATGTCCGGACAGGGCGGCAACAGTGCCCACCTGGCGTTCAGTCACGGCGAGTACCGCTGCCCGTTCCCCGCGCAGGAGATCGCGGAGACCATCGCCCGTACCGGTATCGAGGTGCTCCTCGACCGGTTGCCCGACCTCCTCCTCGCAGTGCCCGCGCAGACGCTCGTCCGGCGGCAGTCCGCCTTTCTGCGAGGGATGACCTCGCTGCCCGTCCGGTTCACGCCCGTACCCATGACAGGAGACCTCTCTTGAACTGTCCTCACGCCGCCGCTCACCAGGCCACTCAGGGGAGCGAGGCCGTCGTCATCGACCCCATGGTCCAGGACCTGGACGGAGAGACGGCGCGCCTGCGCGACGCAGGGCCGCTCGCCAGGATCGAGCTGCTCGGGGTTCCTGCCTGGACCGTCACCCGGCATGCCGAGGCGCGTCAACTGCTCGTCGACCCGCGCCTGGTGAAGGACCTCGACGCCTGGGGGCTCTGGCAGAGCGGTGCGGTGACGCACGCCTGGCCGCTGATCGGCATGATCGATGCCGGGCGGTCCATGTTCACCGTGGACGGCGAGGAACACCGGCGGCTGCGCACCAAGACCTCCCAGGCGCTCACCCCACGCCGGCTGGAGGCCATCCGCCCGGACATCGAGAAGTTCACCGAGGAGCTGCTGGACGCCCTGGCCGAGCAGGGCGAGGACGGTGTCGTCGACCTCAAGGCCGTGTTCGCCCAGCCGCTGCCCATGCGGGTGGTCGGCATGCTGATGGGTGTGGACGAAGCCGAGCACCCCATGCTGATGCGGAAGTACAAGGCCTTCTTCTCCATGCTCACCCCGCAGGAGGAGCGGCTGGCCCTGCTCGCCGAGCTCGACGTCTTCTACGCGGCGCTCGTCCGCAAGAAGACCGCGCAGCCGACGGACGACCTCACCAGTGCGCTCATCCTGGCCGACGAGGGCGGAGAGCCGCTCACCGAGGAGGAAGTGGTCGGCAACCTCAAGGCCATGGTGGCGGCAGGCCACGAGACCACCATCGGGCTGATTCTCAATGCGGTACGGGCCCTGCTCGCCCACCCCGACCAACTGCGTATGGTGCTCGATGGCGAGATCCCGTGGGAGACCGTGATCGAGGAGACGCTGCGCTGGGACACCCCCACCACCCATCTGCTGATGCGGTTCGCGACGGAGGACATCCAGGTCGGCGACCAGGTGATCGCCAAGGGGGAGGGCGTCGTCATCTCCTATCGGGCCATCGGCCGCGACCTCGAACAGCACGGGGCGGACGCCGACGCCTTCGACATCACCCGGCCCACGCCGATCCGCCACATGACCTTCGGTCACGGCCCCCACATCTGTCCCGGCGCGGCGCTCTCCCGGGTCGAGGCGGGGATCGCCCTGCCCGCGCTGTTCGGCCGCTTTCCCGAGCTGAGGCTCGCCGTGCCGGACGAGGAGCTCCGTAAGCTGCCGGTGATGACGCAGAACGACATGGAGTCCTTCCCTGTGCTGCTGGGCGGCTGAACGGGGAGAGCACGGGCTGCCCGCCGTCGTCCCGCATCTCGGGGCGGCGGGGGCGGCCCACACAGAACAGGGCCTGATTGCGGCGGCACCTTTGGCCGGGCGGCGCGGTGATCAGCACGTCGGTGATCACACTGAAGAAGCGGTGGGAAGGAAGCTCCGCCGGACACGGCATGGCCCCGGGTGTCCATCCAGTGCGCCGATCCGTGTGCTCGCGGGCGCGGTCGGCCTATCGTGGGGGTGGGCCACCCCGCCCCGGCGGCCATACGGCATAACCCGTGTCGAAGCGCTTCGACACAGCGCATGGGGAGGGCAAGGAAGGGGTCAACTGGGCTGGGAATGAACCTGGTTGCTGAAGATGTGACGTGATAGCTTCGCGATCAGTTGTGGTGGAGGAAGTACCGGCTCAGCGGGGGATGGTCGGTGGTGGCACACGCGCCGCAAGGACCACGCGAGACCGATCCGTATCTGGTCGGGGCGCTGGTCGACGAATTATGCGCGCTCGACTGTGTGCGCGATCCAGATCAGTGCATCCACTTCGTGGCGCTGGTCGCCATGCAGCTCCGGATGGAGATCAACTACCTGCGCAAGAACCCGCGCGTCGACATGCTGTCCCTCGTCATGGATGTCCTGCTGCGCGAAGGCGGACTCGACGCGCTGGTCTTCGGCGTGAGTGTCGCCTCCGGCCCCGAGGACTCGGCGCGCCTGGCCAGGCTCGCCGGAACCGCCTGGCCCGACGATACGGTCGCCGAGCTGCCCCCGGTGTTCACTGACACCGCTGTTCAGGAGATCGGAGGGTTGCTCGCCGAGGTCCGGGACTTCGACGACGGCCGCGTGCACGCGATCCTCGGGCATGAGCTCGGCGTCGACATTCCCTACGGGCTGAGCCCCCTTCGGCGCTTCGACTATCTGCGGGACGTCAACGCCCAGGCCGACGGACTGCCCCCGGCTGTGGTTCTGGTGGAGGTGATCGCCATCGACCAGGGGGCGATTCTCGGCGAGAGGCTGAGGGACTGGTCGGACCGATGGGCCGCGGAGGCCGGTGCCGATGCGGTGGGCGCGCTTCAGGAACGCCGACGCGCGATCGCGGCTCTGCCGAGGACCGACCCGGAAGTGCCACGCTCTCTCGTCGTGATGGTGGAGCCCGCCGATGACGGTTCGGCCGATATTTACGTACGTCATTGGGTCAATGCGGCACCAGGCTACTGGGAGCCGGTGGCGGGTGCTGTGGAGCGCGCGACTCTCGACACCCTGGCGGTGGCGGTCGAACGTGCCATCCACCGTGGTGAGGCCCGATGGGCCGATGTGCCGGACACGGAAAACGAACCTCCCGTACAGGTCGAGTTCGTACTTCCGTTCCAGTTGCTCAATCACGACATGGCTCGGCTCGAGCTGGGTACGCGCTCTCATGACGCGCTGCCGATCGGCCTTCGCTACCATATTCATCTGCGTAGTCTGGAGCGTATGCGGACCCGTGACCCCGGTCAGCTGAGGCGATGGCGGGCCCGATGGAAGCGGCTCAAAAGGGCCGGTGCCGCCGAGGCGTTCCGCTGGCGCAGCTCGGAGACCGGGCAACTCGACCGCTGGCGTGCCGCACTGGCATCGGAGCCACGGCTGACCGCGGTCATACTCGACGTGCCCGCCCTGCCCGGCCACGGTCTGGAGGCGCTCGTCGCCGCCATCGCCGAGGGGGTGGGCCTCGCCGCGTGGGACCGCAGGCCGGACAGTCCCGCACAGTCGGGTGAGGTGCTGACGCTGTTGCTCGGGCACAATCCGGCCCAACTTGCCTCGAAAGTAGGTCAGTTACGTAAGAGCGCTGAGGATCTGGATAGCGGCAGCTTGCTATTGGGAAGACACATTGCGTTCTTCTGGGACGATCCCAACCGCCTGGTCGACTGTGAGGAGTTGACAGCATGACCGAGCAGGACGCGACCGCCCTGCCTGCGATGTCGCCTTCCTGGAGGGTGTTCCACGCAACGGGACAGGCTCCTGCCGGAGAGCCGCCGGGGCTTCCGTCCCCGCCGCCCTGGAGAGTCTTCTCGGGGAGCCCCCTGCAGCCGGCGCCGCCCGACGATGCGCAGGCCGCCCTGCGCCGCCTCGGGGTCGTACAGGACGGTCCGCAGCTGCGCGAGGAGGAGATCGACGCCGTCAACGCGGCGCTCCTGCTGCGCCGACCGTTGCTGATCACTGGACCGCCCGGGGTGGGCAAGTCGACCCTCGCGTATCTGATCGCCCGTGAGCTGGGGCTCGGGCGGGTGCTGCCGTGGAGCATTGTCAGCCGGACGACGCTGCGCGGCGGGCTCTACGAGTACGACGCCATCGGGCGGGCGCAGGCGATCGCGGCCTGGCGGGCAGGCGGCGAGGCACGGGCCGATGTGCCGGAGGGCGACCGCGGCAGCGCGCCCGACCTTGGGGACTTCCTGACCCTCGGCCCTCTGGGCACGGCGCTGCTCGCATACGAGCGACCGCGCGTCCTGCTGGTCGACGAACTGGACAAGAGTGACATCGACCTGCCCAACGACCTGCTGCACGTCCTCGAGAACGGCAGCTTCGACATTCCGGAGCTGGTGCGTACCAACTCGGCGGAAGTGTCAGTCTTCACCGACGATCCCGAACGCCGGGTCGTCGTCCGAGGAGGCCGCGTCGAGTGTGTGGAATTCCCCGTCGTCGTGATCACCAGCAACGGCGAACGTGAATTCCCGGCCGCTTTCCGGCGCCGCTGCCTGCCACTGGAGATGCGCCCGCCCAGCCGGGAGCAGCTGATTGCCATTGTGGTCAGCCATCTGCGCCAACGACCAGAGGGAGTCGAAGTACTGGTGGACGAGTTCGAGAGGCGCCTGCACGGCGGGGGCACCCAGTCGGTGGATCAGCTCCTGAACGCTGTGCAACTCACCACGGCCAACGGATTCCAGGCCGATGCGGACGGGCGTAAGCTCATTGAGATGCTGCTCCGCGACCTCTCGAAAGGCCGTTGATGAACGGCTCGCCACGGGAGCGTGCTCCGGACGTGCCGGCCTCGTCCAGCCACACCGCCATCCATGACGCGGACGGCGGCCCGAGCTGGCAGGACATCGCCGACGCCGCCTGGCTGGCTGCGGCATGGCATGTGTCCGGACGGACCTCGGGCCAGGAGCCGGACACCCCTGAACAGTTATCCGGTGAGCCAGAGCCGGGCGTACCCTCCGATGTCGCCGCCCCTCCTTCGGGTGAAGTTTCGCCGGACGTGGTGGCCGCCGGGAGCATGATCGGCATCGACCCGCGAGAGCTGGCGCTGAAAGCCGTCGAAGAGATGCGGAGCGGCCAGCCGAAGACGGTGCTTCAGGCGGCGCCGCGACCGGTGCGACGCGTGGTGCCGCTGCCACTGGCGAAGGCGCTGAGGGGGCTCGGCCGACGTGTGCCTTCGCGCTACCTGAACCGTCTCGACGAGCCGCGCACCGCCGAGTGCGGTCTGAGCGACGGGCTGTGGATTCCCTACCTCGAGCCCGTACAGGAGCGCGCCTTCGACCTGATGCTGCTCGTCGACAATGCGCCCAGCATGCCCGTGTGGAGCAGCACCGTCCGCCGACTGGCCGATGAGGCGGTGCGCAGCGGCGCGTTCCGCGACGTCCGTACGGTCGAGGTGGAGGTGACCGGGCGGGGCATGCCGGTCCTGCGCTGGCCGGGCGACCGGCACGCCGACCCGGCGGAGCTGCTCGACGGACGCGGGTCACGGCTGTTCCTCGTCGTCACCGACGGGCTGGCGGCGGGCTGGGCCGGGCGGGAAGCCGACGAACTGCTGGGGCGGCTCTCGGCCGGTGGTCCTACGGCCCTTGTCCATCTGCTTCCCCCGTATCTGCGCCACAGATCCTCGCTCTACCCCTTCCGCGCCCGGCTGGACGCGGCCGGATTCGGGGCGCTCAACCGGCATTTCCTCTGTCGTCCTCTCCACGGCGTGCCTGACCAGGGACACCTGCTGCCCGACCAGGACGACGGCTCCGTACCGGTTCCGGTGCTCAGCCTTCGCCCCGGCTCGTTCCGGGCCTGGGCCGACCTCCTCACCGGTGAACGCGGTGTCCGGCGTACGCTCCCGGTGGTCCTGGCCGGAGCGATGGCCAAGGGCGTGCCGGCGCCGGGTCTGCGGGCACCGGAGATCGACGGGCCGCGCGCGGCGGCAGCCGCCGTACGCAAGTTCGTCTCGCTGGCCAGTCCACTCGCGCGGCAGCTGGCCGTGCTGCTGGCCGTGGCCCCGCTGCGATTCGATGTCATCGAGGAGCTGCGCGACCGGGCCTTTCCCGAGTCCGGGCCCGACCATTTGGCCGAGATCCTCATGGGCGGCCTCATCGACTGGGAGCGCGACGGCGAGGGCTGCCCCGACTTCGCCGAAGGCGTCCGGGAGGCGCTGCTGGCGACCAGCAACCGCACCCAGCTGGCCCGGGCCGTCGGCCTTGTCGCGGAGTCGCGAGCCGGCCAGGCGCAGGGCATCAGGCTCCGGGCGGCGCTGCGGGACCCGGCGCAAGCGGCTCTCCCGGACACCACGGGCGGCCACACGTGGCTCCGCATCGAGCTGGCCGTACTGCGCGCCCTGGGAGGGCTGCCGTACCGACACCGGGCGGCACGCCTGACCGACCGGCTGCGCGGTGCGGGGCAGACAACGGAGGCGACCAGAGATGATAAAGAGGCATTTGACGTGAATGCCCACGCGCCCCGGTCGCATCCGGCCGTTACACCAGGAGGATCCGTGTCGCCCACGACACCCGTAACAGATGACCAGGATGCCCGGAGGGATGACCCGAGAGTGGAAGTCACGACACCGGATGTGCGGTTCGTCCGGACCGGCCAGCCGAAGATCATGGGGAATGTACCGCCGAAGAACCCCAACTTCACTGGGCGCGAGAGCCTTCTGGCAGCCGTCGAACGGCAGTTGCAGGAGGACGAGACGACAGCCGTTCTCCCGCACGCGCTGCACGGCATGGGCGGCGTCGGCAAATCCCAGATCGCCGTCGAGTACGTGTACCGCCACAGCGGCGAGTTCAACGTCATCTGGTGGATTCCGGCGGAACAGGAGAACCTGATTCTCGGCGCCCTTGCCGACCTTGCCCGCAGCCTGGGCCTGGAGGTGGGCCCCCAGGCCAACGCCGCGGTCCCGGCCGTGCGCGAGGCGCTCCGTACCGGCAAACCGTTCGACAACTGGCTGCTGGTCTTCGACAACGCCGAGGACATCGAGGCCGTGCGGGCCTACTTCCCCAGCGGCGGCCCTGGAAAGATCATCGTCACCTCGCGCAACCGCGAGTGGGAACGGGTGGCGACTCCGCTCAGCGTCGACGTCTTCGACCGGGAGGAGAGCATCACCCTCCTGCAGCGCCGCGCCCGGGGCCTGAGCAGCACGGACGCGGGCCGGCTCGCCGCCGCCCTGGGCGACCTGCCGCTCGCTGTCGAACAGGCGGGCGCATGGCACGCCGCCACCGGCATGCCCGTGGACGAGTACCTCGAACTGCTGGAACAGCGCCGGCCCGAGATCCTCGAACTCGACCCGTCCCCCGACTACCCGCTGCCGGTCGCCGCAGTCTGGGACATCTCGCTCGGACGCCTGTCGCAGGACAACCCGGCGGCCCGTCAACTCCTCGAGATCTGCGCGTGCATGGCGCCGGAGCCCATTCCGCTGAACATGCTCAGAGGCGGCCGGAACGTCGAGATCACACCGGAGCTCGACCCGGTCCTGCGTGACCCGCTGCTGCTCGCCCGCGCCACCCGCGACCTCAGCAAGCTGTCCCTGGTGAGGCTGGACCACAAGACTGGCACGCTGCAAATGCATCGGCTGATGCAGAACGTCATCGTGGCCCGGCTGGATCCCGAGGAGCGGGCCAAGATGACACGAGCGGCCCACCTGCTGCTCACCACGGCCAAGCCCGGCGCCCCCGCGTCCCCCGACCAGTGGCCCGCCTACCAGGCGATCCTGCCGCATGTAATCGCCTCCGGAGCGGTGGAGAGCTCCGATCCATGGGTCCGCGACCTCTTCTACGACATGGTGTTCTTCCTTTACTACTGGGGCGCGCACGAGTCGGGCGCGGCGCAGGCCCGGCAGGCGTGGACCGCCTGGCGCGCCCAGTCCGGCGACGAGGACCTGCATGTCATCAGGGTCACCAAGCTGCTCGGTTTCTATCTCCGGCTTCTCGGTCGTCCGGAGGAGGCGGTCGCCCACAATGAACGCGCCCTGGCGATCTCGCGCGGCGCGCAGATCCCGGACGAGGAACTCATCGACTCCATGTGGCAGATGGCCGGGGCCCTGCGTCACCGGGGCGAGATCCAGGCGGCGTGCGATCTCGACGAGGAGGCCTTCACCAGGGCCAGTGATCTGTTCGGGCCCGAGGATCCGACGACCCTGAGCGCCGCGCACGACTACGGCGTCTCACTACGGGCGAGCGGCCGCTTCGAGACCGCGAGGGAGCTCGACGAAGAGACGGTGCGCCAGCGTGAGCTTCTCTACGGACCGGCGAGCGGCCTTACTCTCAACACGCTGAACGGCCTGGCCATCGACATTCGTGAGGCGGGCGACTACCTCGGCGCGCGCGCCCTCCAGGAGTCCAACTACCAGGCGTTCGTCACCCACTTCGGGGAGACCAACGCTGCCACCATTCGCGCGGCCCTGAACCTCGCCGTGTGCCGGCGCAGGGCCGGTGTGGTCGAAGGAGGAGCGGCCCTCGCGGAGCAGACGTTCGACCGGTTCACCACCCGGTACGGTCTGAACAACATGGACGCCCTTGCCGCCGCGGTCCACACCATGGTCGAGCGCAGGATGAACGGCGATCTCGCGGGTTCCCGGGAGCTGGGGGAGCGGACACTGGCCGCCTATCAAGCGGTATTCGGCGACCGTCATCCGAACACGCAGTCCGCCAAGGTGAACCTGGCGGCCACGCTGCGGGCGCTCGGGGAGATCGACCGGGCCGAAACCCTGGACATCCAGGCGTGGCAGCTTCTGAAGAGCGGGCTGGGCGAGCACCACATCAACACCCTCACCGCTGCCATGAGCGGGGCCAACAATCACTACGCACGGCTGGACTTCGCCCGCGCCCAGGAAGCCGATGCCGGCATTCTTCCCCGGCTCACCGAGACCGCGGGCCCCGATCACCCGCTGACACTCGTCTGCACGGCCAACCTCGCCCTCGATCACCGGGGCCTGGGCCGGTCGGCGGAGGCCGACCGGCTCAACGCGACAGCGATCGAGGGCCTTTCACGGGTGCTGGGGGACAACCATCCCTGGCAGGCAGCTGCGCGCCTGCACCAGCGCATCGAATGCGATATCGCACCGCTGCCGATCTGACCGGTGCGCGGCGCATCCGCAGGAAGAACTGCCGGACCGGTCCCGCCGTCCATGGGACGCCAGTGGGCCGGCCCGGCAGCAACACAGCAATGGGGGCGGCACATGACCACGGTGGTCTTCACTCACGGCACAGGTGTGCGTGAACCACACCTCACGGGCCTGCTCGCACGGGTCACCGAGGGCCTTGCCGAAGCGGCGCCCGACGTCCACCTGGTCGCCTACCGCTGGGGCGAGCAGTACGGGGCGAGCCTCGCGGCAGCGGGGGCCAGCATCCCGGACGGTCCTGGCGCCGGAGCCGGCCGGGGCGCCGAGGGCCCGGGTGATCCGGGTGACGAGGCGGAGGGGTGGGCGCGCCTCTACGACGACCCCACGGCCGAACTGGCCCTGGCGGCGGCCGGAGCCACCGCAGGGGCCATCCCGCCGGGCGCCGCCTTCCCGGACGAGCGCCCCAGGGCTCTGCTGCTCGAGCTCGCGGCCAAGGGCGAGGAACGGGCCGACCGGATGGGGCCCGGGCTCGCGCAGGCGGCGGCCCAGCTCGCGCGTAGTGCGCTGCTCGCCCCGGCAGCCGAGGCACTGGACGCCGAGGCACTGTCGTGGACGCTGGCGCGTGCGCTGACGGCCGCGGTCGTCGCGGCGGCCATCGAGGCCGACGCACCGGTGCAGGGTGTCGGCGATGCCCGGGACGCCGCCGTGGCCGCCCTCGCCGCACGGCTCGGTGCCGCCCCGGCGGGGACCGGCCGTGGCCCGGTACTCCGCATGGCCGCGAAGCCCGTCGTACGCCTCGGCTCCCGTTACGCCGTGCGCCGCCGCCGGGCCCTCACCGACGCCGCCCACCCGGCCGCCGGTGACATCCTCAAGTATCTGGCCCGGGGCGAGCCCATGCGGCAGGGACTGCGGGACATGGTCGCCTCCCTGAAACCCCCCGTGGTGCTGCTCGGCCACAGTCTCGGCGGCATCATCGCCCTCGACACCCTGATATCGGGTCCGCTGGCCGGCGTGGAACTACTGGTGACGGTCGGCTCGCAGGGCCCCTTCCTGTACGAGACCGGAGCGCTGCCCTCACTCGCCCACCCCGACACCCTGCCCGGCCATGTACCGCAGTGGCTGAATCTCTACGACCGTCGCGACCTGCTCGGTTACGCGGCAGAGCCGCTCTTTCCCGGACGGGCGACCGACGTCCCCACCGACAGCCGACAGCCCTTCCCCGTCGCACACAGCGCCTATTGGAGTGACCGGGCCGTCTACCGGGCGATCGGAGACCTGCTCCCGTGACCCACCAACGTGTCGAGCCCGGCCGCGTCCTGGCACTGGTGGTCGGCATCGAGCAGTACGCGGCCGGCGACAGCTGGAACCTTCCCGGGCCGGTCCGGGACGCGCTGCGCTTCCGCGACTGGCTGCTGGAACTCGGCGTCCCCGAGGAAAACGTCCTGCTGCATCTCGCGCCTTCGGGCGGCACCGATCCGGGTGTCCCGTACCGGCCGGCCGACCACGACACCCTGCGGCGTGCCTTCGTGACCGACATCCCGGCCCGCACCGGAGACGTGCTGTGGGTGTGGTGGGGCGGCCACGGTGTGCTGGACCGCGACGAGCACCTGCGGCTCTACTGCACCGACGCCACCGAGCCGGACCGGCGCAACATCGACGTCGAATCGGCCCGCAGCACGCTAAGAAGTGACGCGGTGACGGGCTTCGGCAGGCAGATCTGGATGGTCGACGCCTGTCAGACGTTCGACGAACGGCACAACTTCCCGCGCTCTTTGCCCGGTGAGCAGTTTCCGGCCGGGCACCGGATCGAGGCCCACGACCAGATCCTGATGTTCGCGGCCGGCCGGGGGCAGCGTGCGGCCAACGATCCCGAGCGGCGGCTTGGTGTGTTCTCGGACATCGTGCTGGACGAACTCCCAGCCGATCTGCTGCCGGATCCCGACGTCCTGTTCGAGTCCGTGCGGGCCCGGCTGGCCGCACTGCGAGCGGCAGGCCGCACCGACCAGTTGCCCAGCCTCCTCCTGCACAGACCCGGACGTACCGAGAGCAGTCCGGCGGTGTCACCGCTCCCGCCACCGGCCGGCCCCGGTGGCACTCCGGCGGGCAGGCAGCTGGCCCGGCTCATCGAGGCCCTGCTTGCGTACCCACTCATGAACGACCGTGATGAACGGCAGGCGCTGGTGAACGAGTTGCCGCCCGCCGTGGTCGCGCGCATGCCACGGCACCCGACGCCTCGCACCGACGTGATCGGCATCGTACGTACCCTCAGAGCGCGGCCGGACAGTCTGTGGGAGCTGTACGGCGCGGTGACGCTACTCGACGACGAACCCGCGCGAGCGGCTGAACTCGAGTCGGCCATACAGGACTTCCTCGGGGACACGGGGACGGGAATGTGATCCGCTGGCGTGATCACATGGGTTTCGGGAAGGGGTCCCGTTCGTCATCATGGAGTAAACGGTGGCATCCTGTGCCACCGCTCGCGAAGGGGGAGCGCGCCTTGTACCAGCCGGTACCCGCCGACCGCACAGCTGATCACCTCGAATCCGACGTCATGGATCTGGCCGCAGTGAGCGTCACCGACCTGCGGCACCTTCCGGGCCCGGGCCCACGGCTGCTGGAAGAGCTGCGGCGCGCGCGCACCAACGCCATGGGTAACCCCGAACCCGGACGGGCCGAATAGCGCAGACGGTCCAGGAGGCACAGTCCATGACAGCAAGCGATGCGTACGCCCCGATCCGCATGCCCGGCCCGTTGTTCGACGAGATCGCCGCAGGCGGCGGCTCGCCCGAGGCCGTCGCGTTCCTGGTGAAGGGCGAGCGGACCCGCCGCCTGCTGCTGCTGCGCGAGCTCCTCGACCGATTCGACGAACGCCCCGGCATCCTCGGCCCGCTGGACGCGGCGGCGATATGGCCCGCGCTGGAGGCTGCCGCCGCGCAGGCACCGGAGGCCGTCGAGGAGCTGTTGCTCAGCCCCCAGGTCGGCAGCTGGCTTGCCCACACCCTGCGCCGGCTGCACGGAACCACGTCCGGGCCGCCGCTGTGGGCGGACGCGGGACACATCGCCGCCGTGGCCGCGACGGCCGCCGTACACGCCGGTACGGATACCCAGCTGCTGCTGCCTGCCCGGGGCGCGGCCGTGAGTCTGCCGACGCTCGGGCTGGTCCGGCTCCCGGAACCCGTCCAGGACGACTTCCACGCGGTCCGTGCCGTGGTGTCCGCCGGGACGGTCACCCTTCGCAGTGAGGGCCGGGACGGGCCGCACGGTGCCGACGTCGTCGTGCGGCCGCTCACCGACCCGGAATCCGCGTCCTGGTGGCCGGTGCACACGCTGCTCGTCGGGCCCGGGGCCCGTGGCGTGCAGCTCGACGACCTCGATCCGTACCGCGACCTGGACGAACCGATCGCCCCGGGCCGACTGGATCCCGGCGAACTGCGCTCCTGGCAGGCGCTGTTCGCGGACGCCGTCTCGACTCTGCGACGCGGTGCTGCGGGGCCCGGAGGGCTGCGCCCCGAGGAGATCAGCCGGATCGTCCCCTGGCGCGCCAAGGACGGAGCGCACACGCTTCCCGTTCCGGCCGCCGGGCTCAGCGCCTCCACCGGCGACGCCTTCGCCTCTATGGTGGTGGCCCGCCCCCGGAGCGGGCTCGCCCTGGCGGAAACCCTCGTACACGAATTCCAGCACAGCAAACTGGGCGCGCTGCTCCATCTGTTCCCCCTGCTCGACGACGACCGCACCGAACTCCACTACGCGCCGTGGCGCTCCGACCCACGCCACCTGCCGGGACTCCTCCACGGTGCCTACGCCTTCGTCGGAGTGACCGGATTCTGGCTCGACCTGATCGGTGACACCGTGGCCGACCCCCAAGGGCACGCACCGTTCCTCTTCGCGCTGCGCCGGCTCCAGACGCGCATGGTGCTCCGAACGCTGGCCACCCGCGCGGAGCTCACCGTCCCTGGGCGACGGCTCGTCACACGCCTGTCCGAGACCGTCGACAACTGGCTGCGGGAACCGGTGGAGCAGGAGGTGGAGGGCCGGGCCAGGGCAGCGGCGGTCAGCCACCGCGTGGAGTGGCGGCTGCGCAATCTGCGCTGCGGCAAGGACGAACAGGAGGCACTCGTCAAGGCGTTGCGCTCCGGGTCGGAGCCGGTGCGGGGCGGTCAGCCGGTGGTCGTACCCGTGGGCGACCGCGGGCACTGGCAGGACGAGCGCGGACAGCTGTACCTGCGCAAGCAGCCCGGCCCCCCGTCGACGGCGGACGAACTGTTGGTCTCAGGGGACGCGGGCGCGGCGCTGGAGGCGTACGCGGCACAGCTGGGCGGCATCGGCCCCCTCGACCGGCACGTGCTGGCCGGCTGGCTGCTCGCCCATACGGCGCTGTATCCCGAGGACCGGCGGCTGCTGGCCCGGCCCGAGCGGTTCGCGGCGGTTCTGGAGGAGGGCAGAGCCCGGAACCGGGCGGAGATCGCCCGGTGGCTGGCGGGACGCGCTCCGGTCCAGGACGGCCTCGCAGTCGTACGGCACGGATGAGCCGGCGGGCCTTCCGCGAGACGTGCACGGTCGGCGGATCAGCCCAGACCGTCGGCCAGGGCCTTGGCTGCGGCGGCCGCCGACACCTGCCAGAGCGTGGTGACCGGCTCCCAGACCCGGATCCCCCGGGGCATGCCCACGCCGGCCGCTCCGAACGTGACGCCGTAGTGGGCCGGATCCGCCGCCACGCTCACACTGCCGACCACATGCCCCTCGGTGCCCGCCGGATCGGCGGTACGGAGGGCGGCATACGCCCGCTCACCTCGAGAGAGCACGTAGGGGGCGCTCTCGGCAGGCGGCACGGCCTGGGCGGAGCCGTCCAGCCCCGCGAAGGTGATGGTCGGGATCCGGTCGACGACACAGCTGCGACTGCCACGGTTGGTGACAGTGATGCGCACTACGTTCTGCTGACCGCCGGGCGAGGCCTTCACACTGAGGGCCTTCTCCTGGCACACGCCGAGCCGGGAGGCTGCCACAGGGGCGGCGGGCGCGGTACCGACCGCGGCCGTGGCGCCCGTGGCCGCCAGAACCACGGCGGTGGCGGCCGCCAGGACGGTGAAGCCGGAGGCGATGGCGGGGCGCAGACGCATGGTGCTTCTCCCGGGATCTCGACGGCCGGTGATCGCGGCTGGATGGCCGGTGTGTCCCCGCGAACGGCCGGCGCGGACGGACCAGATCAGTATCTGCCGTCCGGTTGCGACCTGCCCGCCATGACGGCTGTGAACCTTCTGCCGGTGAGGCGGGAAGGCGGGAAGGCGGGGAGCCGGGGCGCGGGGACGCGCCCCGCGCCCGGTCGGTCGAGGCGGTTTCCCGCGGCGACCGGACGGAGCCGCGGCCGCACGCGGCGTGCGAGCCGGGTCCGTCAGCGAACCGGCCGCGGCCCTGCGGCGGTACGGCCTGACCGATCCGCTCATGGTGTCGGCCCTCCCCGGCCCGGCAGGACGCCGACGCCGGCCGGGTACGGCTCGCGGCCCGTAACTCGGTCACCGTCCCTGCGAGGGGCTCGTCACTGGGTGAACCGCGGCAGCCACTTGGCCTGATAGTCGGGGTGGCCGGCATCCTCCGCCGCCATCTGCCGGACGACGAATCCGAGCCCGACCGCACGGCCCGAGGGGAAGTCGTGGTGGGGGCGGTCGGTGTCCAGGGCGGCGACCTCCTCGTACTCGTCCAGGAGCACCCTGCTCGTCTCGATGCGGCGGAGCGTGCGCGCGGGATCCTGCAGGGCGATGTGGTCGTCGTAGCCATGCGTCCGCAGGCTGAACGCAATGGCGCCGGTCCGGTCGTGGACCTCGCCCGGCGCCTCGGCGGGGCACCGCCAACGCTCGCCGCCGGCCGCTCGCGCGACTTGTTCCTCCTCGGCCAGGCGAGCCCGGACAAAGGCCACCATGTCGGAGTTGTCAGTCATCGGGTTCCGCATCCTCCACCATCGGGTACGGCCCCGAACCGGCAAGATCACTCGCCGCTCCGGGGCCGGGCTGCTCGTTCAGCACGAGGATGCCGTACGGCGCAACCCGAGGGCACATCGCGCCCGCGCGTGTTCCGCCGTACGGACACGCTCCCCGCCGATTTACGGCCTCCCCCGTCACCGCGCCCGCACGGTGGCCAGCACGTCCCGGTCGGGCTGCAGGGTCAGCGTCGGTACGGGGTTGACGTCACCCGGGTCCACTTCCAGTTCGAACCGGCGCGCGAGTACCGCCAGGATCAGCACCGCCTCGACCATCGCGAACCGCGTACCGAGGCAGACCCGGGGTCCGCCGCCGAACGGGAACCAGGCGTACTCCGCGATGTTGTCGCCGCGGTCGGCGTCCCAGCGCTCCGGGCGGAACGCCTCAGGCTCCGGGAACCACCGCTCGTCGCGGTGCGTCGCCCACTGGCTGGTCCACACTTTCGTGCCCTTCGGCATGTCCACGCCGCCGATCCGCGCCCCGTCCTTGGCGACTCCGGTCACCAGCCAGATCGTCGGGTACAGCCGCAGCGTCTCCTTCACCACCGCCTGGGTGTATGTCAGCCGCGCGTAGTCGTCGAACTCCGGTTCCCGGTCGCCGAGGACACGGTCCAGCTCCTCGGTGAGCGCCGCGCGCGTCTGCGGATTGCGCGCCAGCAGGTACCACGCCCACACCAGCGTGGAACTGGTCGTCTCGTGTCCGCCGATGTACAGGGTGACGGTCTCGTCGCGGATCTCCTCGTCCGTGAGCTGTGCGCCGGTCTCGTCCACTGCGGTCAGCAGCCGGCTCAGCAGGTCGGGACGCTCGCCGTCGCCGTCCCGGTGCCGGGCCACCACCCGGCCCACCTCGGCGTCGATGACCGCGGCCGCCTTCTTGATCCGGGCCCGGCCGGGCGTCGGCACCCAGTCGGGGAGCAGGGCGCCGATGCCGCTGAACTCCTTGCCGATCTCCTGCTGGGCGACATCCATCGCGCGGCCCATCGCCTCGGTGTCCGCCGGAGTGTCCACCCCGAAGATGGTGCGGACCGCGATCTTCTGCGTGAGCGCGGCCATCTCCCGTTTGATGTCGACGCGTTCGCCGCCGGACCAGGTGTCCGCGAGCTCCACGGCGCTGCCCGCCATCGTCGCCGCGTACGACCGCACCTGCTTCGGCCGTACCGAGGGCTGCACCAGCGATCGCTTCCGCCGCCAGTCCGGACCACGCGCGACCACCACGCCGTTGCCCATCACGGTACGGAACGCGATGCCCAGCACCGGCTGGTCGAAGGTGCGTTCCGTCTCGGTGAGCAGCTCGCCTATGCACTCCGGATCGGCTATGAACACACAAGGGCTGGGGCCGAAGCGCCATCGCACCATGTCCCCGTACCCGCGCAGCTGCTCGAAGAACTTCAGCGGGTCCTTCCCGAACTGCGGCAGATTCCCGAGGAAAGGCAGCCCCTTGGGGCCCGGTACGGGCACGTGGCCGCGTGGCTCGGCATCGGCGGCCGGGCCGGTCTCCGTGGACATGAAAAGGTCTCCGCTTCCTGGTGGCGCACCGGCATCCGGTACGCGGCGACGTGGCTGGACTCCGGAGTTCCGACAGGGGCGATGTCCCCATCGGCCTTGCGGAGTACGTGAGTTGTCGAGGGTATCCGGGTCTCGTTACGGAAGTGCGGTCGGAACGGCGGTGCCGCGTACCGGGATCCCGCGTGCTGTTCCGACCCCATATGACGGAGGCGATGGGCGACCGTCCGGACATCGGCGCGCACCGGGCGGCTCGGCCGGGGGAAACGCCGCGGCGCCTTGGCCCCATTTGGTGTGGGGCGAAGGCGCCGCGTATGAGGGCCGGTTCGCGGCCGGGCAGGTCAGACGCCCGGCGGGACCCGGGACGGGCGGCCGTTGCCGCGGGTGAGGGAGTAGCCGAACACGGCCGCGAGCGCACCGAGTACGCCGCCGCCGACGGTCCAGATCCAGCGGTCCGTCCACCAGCCGGAGGCCCAGCCGTCGTCCGGCTCGCTGCCGAGCGAGACCCGGGTCGTGGAGCCGTCGTCGGACGAGGTGCCGTCCGCCGTCTGCTGCGCCGAGGACGCGCCGGGCACCAGGGGCTCGCTCAGCGTGCCGTCGACGTCATGGGCGCCGCCCTGGTCGGCCGCCGTCACCTCGACGGCCGTCTGCACCGGCTGTCCAAGGTCGGCCGACGGGAGGTCGACGACCGTCAGGCGCACGTAGTAGCTGCCCGGCAGCGGGTCGTTCGCCCACGGCTCGGACCAGGCGCGAACGGTCCGCAGGACGCAGGAGAGTTCGACGGTCGACGCGTCGGCGGCCGCCTTCCTGGTCTGGTGGCCGTACACGCAGGCCTGCCGGCGCCGCAGCCCGTCGTACACATCGACCTGCCAGGTCGAGGCGCCGTGCCGGGTGGCGGTCCCGGGCAGGGTGACCGTCGCCTTGACGGTCGCGCGCTCTCCCGCATCGGCCGGGAACACCCAGTACAGGTAGTCACCCGTGGACGCCCCGGCGGTGGCGCGCTGGTTCCGCTGGATCGCCGTCGCGGTACGGAAGGTGGTGCCCGCCTCGGTGGGTCCCGTACCGCCGTCGGAGGCGCTCGGGCTCGGGCTCGCCGAAGGGTCGTCGGCCGCGGCCGACCCCGCCGACGTCAACAGGGCCATCCCGGCCAGCAGGGCACCCGCGAGTACCCGTCGTGTACGCACCATCAGTTGGTCCTCCATACGGCGATGCGCCAGCGCGAGATCCAGCCGAAGAGCAGACCCGCGATCAGTCCGGTCAGGACGAGTACACCCAGGAGCCACCAGCCGCGGCCGAGACCGAACGCGGCGGCATCGGCCGCGTCGTCCGGCGCGTCCACCACGTCGACGGTCAGCTCGACCGGCATGCCCGGTGAGGTCTTCACCGATGCCGGGGCCGAGAAGGAGTTGCTGAGCTGCAGGCAGACGGTCTCCGCGACCGGCTCGTCCCCGCTGTCCGTGCCGTCCTGCTCGGGCTTGGGGTAGCGCAGCCCGGACGAGATCGCATCGGTGCGACCAGTGCCGGACTCCGAACCCCTGACGATCTCGCGGCCGTGTACGGTCACCGCGCGCAGCAGCACGCCGTAGTCGTTGTTGACGGCGCGGTCCGCGGACACGCTCACCGAGGCGCGCAGCTCCTGGCCGGGCAGTACATCCACCCGGTACCAGCGGTGCTCGCCGAACTTCTCGCGGTCGGTGTAGAGACCAGCCTTGAGCTGGGGCGCGGCGGAGCAGCTGTCCGCGCCTTCGGTGGCCACGGGCGTGACGACGGGCTCGGCCGCCCGGTCCACCAGCTGCTTGACCCGGCCGGAGAGTTCATCGGTGTGCTGAACGGCGGTGTAGGTGCCGCCGGTCGCCTCGGCGATGCAGGTCAGCTGCTCGCGGATCTTGGTGTTCGGCACCAGACCCAGCGTGTCGATGACGAGGTGGATGCCACGGGCGGCGATGTCGCGCGCCACCTCGCACGGGTCGAGCGGGCCGCAGGTGTCCTCGCCGTCGCTGATCAGCACGATCCGGCGGGTGGAGTCGCCGCCTTCGAGATCGTCGGCGGCGCCCAGCAGGGCGGGCCCGATCGGGGTCCAGCCGGTGGGGGCCAGCGTCGCGACCGCGGTCTTCGCCTCCACCCGGTCGAGCGGACCGACCGGGTAGAGCTGCTTGGTGTCCTTGCAGCCGACCTTCCGGTCGTTGCCCGGGTAGTCGGCACCGAGGGTCCGGATGCCGAGCTGCACCTGCTCCGGCACCGAGTCCAGGACCTCGTTGAACGCCTGCTTCGCCGCGGTCATCCGGGACTGGCCGTCGATGTCGCGGGTCCGCATGGAACCGCTGACGTCGAGCACCAGCTCGACCTTGGGGGAGGCTTTGGTGGGGGGTTCGTCGGCGGCGGCGGGGAGGGCCGTGCCGAGCCCGGCGGTCAGGGTGGCGAGCAGGATGCCCACCCCGACCGTCAGCCTTTTTCTTATGATCATCGCCGGATACTAGTGAAGATCACATGCCACCCCCAAACCGGTCCGGGGCCGCCGGGATGCCGTTGTCCCGGACCTGCGGGGGTGAGTGACAGTCGGTCAGCGGTTGTTGCAGGATGTGGCGGCGGGGTGGCTACCGGTCCCCGCCGAGCAGAGGTCCGGTGGCCCGCTCCAGCACCGAGTCGACCCGGTTCCAGGTGTCCATGTCCCGTTCCATGGGCGGTAGTTCGGTGTCCGGCTCGGATTCACCGGCCGTATTCCAGCCGGTGGCGATCGTGACGGGGTCCTCTCCGCAATCCGCCGCCGCGGCGAGCGCTGCCGCTCCCAGGGCCACCAGTTCGCCGCTGCCGGGCACGATCACGGGCCGCCCCGACAGCCGTCGTACGGTCTCCACCCAGGTGCGCCCCTGCGCGCCGCCGCCGATCAGGCGCAGCGGGCGGGCGGCGACCTCGGGGTCGGCCGGGTCGAGCCCGCAGGCCCGCAGCAGCTCGTTCAGGGCGCGCAGCACCGTGACGACCGCGCCTTCGTAGGCGGCGCCGAGCAGTTGCTGCGGGGTGGTGTCGTGCCGGAGTCCGGTGAGCAGACCGGAGGCGGTGGGCAGATCGGGGGTCCGCTCGCCGTCGAGATAGGGGAGGAGTACCGCCACGCCGCCGGGCGCCGCGTCGTTGCGGTCCAGGCCGAGCAGGGCGGCTACCTTGTCCACGGCGAGGGTGCAGTTGAGCGTGCAGGCCAGCGGGAGGTACGTACCGTCGGCCGCGGCGAAACCGGACAGCGCCGCCGATGCGGGCCGGGTCCGGGAGGCGGCGAAGACCGTCCCCGAGGTGCCGAGGCTGAGAACGGGGTGGTCGAGGAGTCCGGCACCGCCGAGACCGAGGCCGACGGCGGCACTCATGTTGTCGCCCGTGCCCGCCGCCACGGCGATCCCGGCCGGCAGGCCGAGCGCCTGCGCCGCCTCATCGGTCAGCGAACCGGCGCGGGACGCACCCGTCTCGGCCACTTCGGGCAGCAACGCGGCATCCAGGCCGAGCAGTTCGAGCAGCTCGGGGTCGTACGCGCCGGTGGCGGTGGAGTACCAGCAGGTGCCCGACGCGTCGCCGGGGTCGGTGACGGCCGCACCCGTCAGCCGTTCGGTGAGGAAGTCGTGGGGGAGCCGGATCGCGGCGGTCGCGGCTGCGTTCTCCGGGTCGTTCTCACGCAGCCACTGCCACTTTGACGCGGTCATCGCAGCCACCGGTACCGATCCGGTGCGGGCCGTCCAGGCGTCCGCACCGCCCAGCGCGGTGGTGAGGGCAGCGGCCTGCGGCGCGGAGCGGGTGTCGTTCCACAGCAGGGCCGGGCGCAGCGGGCGGCCCGTACGGTCGAGGACGACCAGGCCGTGCTGCTGACCGGCGACCGCGATGCCGGTGACGGCCGCGGCGGGCACGCCGGACTCCTTCAGGCCGGCGGCGACGGCGGTGCGCAGCGCCTGCCACCACACCGCGGGGTCGGTCTCGCGGGCCCCCGCCTCGCCCGTGACGACGTGCGGGGCGCGTCCGACGGCGAGCAGCTGACCGGTTGCGGCGTCGACGAAGGCCGCCTTGGTGGACTGGGTGGAGCTGTCCACACCGATGACGACGGTACGCGGCGGCATTGGGGATACCTCATTCTCGCGGCGCGGGGGCCACGGTGGGTGGGAGGGCTGGCGCGATCCATTTGATCGTACGGAAAACAAATTACGCGATCGAGTCAGCCCGGAACAGGGGTCACTCTCGACACCCCGTGGTGGGGGGTTTACCTCTCCGCTGGGCGACGTGCATGATTAGTCATGACACTGAACAAATAGGGATTCGGCGGCCTCCACCGGCCGTGGACCCGACGGCACCGAAGGTGGTCAGGCAATGACGGAACGCTTCAAGCCCACCCCGGGGGACAAGTTCACCTTCGGCCTGTGGACCGTGGGCTGGCAGGGGCGCGACCCATTCGGCGACGCGACCCGCGCGGCGATCGACCCCGTCGAGACCGTGCAGCGCCTGGCCGGGCTGGGTGCGTATGGGGTGACCTTCCACGACGACGACCTGATCCCGTTCGGCTCGTCGGACACCGAGCGCGAGAGCATCGTGAAGCGGTTCCGGCAGACGCTGGACGCGGCCGGGCTCGTCGTGCCCATGGCGACGACGAACCTCTTCACCCACCCCGTCTTCAAGGACGGTGGGTTCACCGCCAACGACCGGGACGTACGCCGGTACGCGCTGCGCAAGACCCTCCGTAACATCGACCTCGCCGTCGAGCTGGGCGCCGCCACCTATGTGGCGTGGGGCGGCCGCGAAGGCGCCGAGTCGGGCGGGGCGAAGGACATCCGGGTCGCTCTCGACCGGATGAAGGAGGCCTTCGACCTGCTCGGGGACTACGTCGTCGCGCAGGGCTACGACCTGAAGTTCGCCATCGAGCCCAAGCCGAACGAGCCGCGCGGCGACATCCTGCTGCCGACCATCGGCCACGCCCTCGCCTTCATCGAGCGCCTGGAGCGCCCGGAACTCGTCGGCGTCAACCCGGAGGCCGGCCACGAGCAGATGGCCGGGCTGAACTTCCCGCACGGCATCGCGCAGGCCATCTGGGCGGGCAAGCTCTTCCACATCGACCTCAACGGCCAGTCCGGCATCAAGTACGACCAGGACCTGCGCTTCGGCGCCGGTGACCTGCGCCAGGCGTTCTGGCTCGTCGACCTGCTGGAGACCGCCGGTTACCAGGGTCCGCGCCACTTCGACTTCAAGCCGCCGCGGACCGAGGACTACGACGGTGTCTGGGCGTCGGCCGCGGGCTGCATGCGCAACTACCTCATCCTCAAGGAGCGCGCCGCCGCCTTCCGCGCCGACCCGGCGGTCCAGGAGGCGCTCCGCTCGTCCCGGCTCGACGAGCTGGCCCGGCCGACGGCCGAGGACGGCGTGGCGGGGCTGCTGGCCGACCGCTCGGCATTCGAGGACTTCGATGTGAACGCGGCGGCCGGGCGCGGCATGGCGTTCGAGGTGCTGGACCAGCTGGCGATGGACCACCTTCTCGGGGTCCGCTGACAGCACGGGCGGATGCTGCCGGGCCGTACCTGTGTCCGGCAGGTCCGCTCCCGCGTTGGGGTCCGGGTCGTACCTGTGTCAGGCGGGTGCGGCCCGGCGTTGGAGTCCGGGCCGTACCTGTGTCAGGCGGGTGCGGCCCGGCGTTGGGGTCCGGGTCGTACCTGTGTCAGGCGGGTGCGGCCCGGTTCCGGTTTCAGCCCACCACCCGCGCCGCGTACGCCACCGGGTCGGTCAGTACGTCCTGCATCACCAGCGCCGCCGCACCCCGTGCCGCGTCGCCCGCGACCGACGAGGCGCGCAGCCGGCCGCCGCGCGGGGACCACAGCCCGGACACCACCCGGCCCGTCAGCTCCTCGTCGACGGATGGCGACAGCCACGGCATCAGGCCCCGGTATATCCCGCCGAGCACCACGGCGTCCGGGTCGAGCAGATTCACCGCCCCGGACAGCACCCGCCCCAGCATCCGGCCCGCCTCCACCACGGCGGCCACGGCCCGCTCGTCCCCGGCCCGGGCGCGTTGTTCCAGCTCGGCCACCGCGATGCCGCTGCCGGTCTCCTCGATCCCGGCCGCCCGGAGCAGCGCCGCCTGTCCCGCGTACTGCTCCAGACAGCCGCGCGACCCGCACCGGCACTCCGGCCCCTCCGCGTCCACCACCACATGCCCGATCTCACCGGCGAACCCGTGTGCACCGCGCAGCAGTTCACCGTCGATGACCAGGGCGCCACCGACGCCGATCTCGCCCGTCAGATACAGAAAGCTGCGGATCTCGTCGAGCCCGCCGAACCAGAGCTCGGCCAGTGCCGCCAGATTGGCCTCGTTCTCCGAACTCACCGGCAGTTCCGGTTGGCCGGGGCGCAGTGCGGCGAGTGACGCGGCGAAGAGTTCCTCCGCCGGGACCTGATTCCAGCCCAGGTTGGGCGCCTGGCGCACCGTGCCGCCGGACACCAGTCCGGGCAGCGCCAGGGCCACCCCGACCGGGAACAGCTCCTGCTCGGCCGCCGAATCCAGGGTGCGGGCCGCGATCCGGGCCGCCCGGGCCAGCACCTCGGCGGGCGGAGCACCCCGGTTGTCGAGGTGTTCCGTCAGCCGGACCCGGCCGGTGCCCGCCAGGTCCACGACACAGACCGACACGTAGTCGATGTTGACCTCGACGCCGAGCCCGGCGGGGCCCGTGCGCGCCACCTTGAGCGCGGTGCCGGGGCGCCCGGCCTGCCCGCTGAACGTCTTGCCGGACTCGGTGAGGAACCCACTCTCGAGCAGCTGCTCGACCAGCGAGGACACGGCGGCACGGGTCAGCCCCACGCGTGCGGCCACCCCGGCCCTGGTCGCCTCGCGCTCGCCCTCGTCGCGGACGGCCCGAAGCACCAGGCTGAGGTTGCTCCGTCGCACGGTGTCCTTGTCGGCCTTGGGGCCCAGCGTCGTGAGGTTGCTCTTCATGTCGCTGCTGAGCCTATGCGATTGCGCACGTCAGTACGGTCTGGAGCGGGCGCCGGCTCCCCTCGCAGCATGCAGCGGAACCCGCCGTGGCCGAGGTGCGGGGTGCGGGGTGCGACCCCGTGGTGACACCGGGTGTGGTCGCCGACGTGCCGTTCGCCGCAGCGACGCATTCACGCTCGACGCCAGCCCCGCAGACGGAAACGTTGCCCCGTTGGGTCCACAGCCGGTCGTCGTCCGCCGGACCGTGTCAACCGGGGCGTGGTGGCCGCGTACGCAAGGTACGGGACCACCACGCCCCGGCCTGCCGGCTCATGCCGTGACGACGCGCTCCCTCAGCATGCCGGCCATCAGCCTGATCTCCGCCTGCTGGCCCAGGACCATGCCGCCGCCGGATTTCTGATCTCTTCCGTGCCCGCCGCGTCGGTCCGCCGCCTGCGCCATCTCCGCACCGGCCCGGTGGTGCACGGCCATCAGCCGGAGGAAGTGCACCTCGGCGTCTTTGCCCTTCGCCGCCCGCAGCGCGTCCTTTAACGAGTGCGGGGATGCCATTTATGGGACGAGTGGGGCGTGCTCTGTCGGATCGGCGGGATAGTGTGCCCCGGTGACAACGCACTCGAACGCATCTGCGGGCTGGTATCCGGATCCGCACGGCGCGCCCCAATTGCTCCGCTACTGGGACGGTTCCCAGTGGACCGAGCACACGAACCAGGCCGGCGGACAGCAGCCCCAGGCTCCCGCTCAGCCCCAGGCGCCCGCGCAGGCTCCCGCTCAGGTCCAGGTGCCCCACCAGCAGGCGGCCCTCCAGCATCAGCAGGCCGTCCCTCAGCAGCAGGGTGCGGTTCCCGGCGGCGCCACGCTCTTCAATCAGCAGGTCCTGGTCGTGAACCAGAAGGCCAAGCTGATCGAGCTGACGAACGAGTACAGCGTCTTCGATCAGCAGGGCAACACGATCGGCTCGGTCGTCCAGGTCGGCCAGAGCGCGCTGCGCAAGGTGCTGCGGTTCGTCTCCAGTGTCGATCAGTTTCTGACTCACAAGCTGGAGATCCGTGACGCGTACGGGCAGCCGCAGCTGCTGCTGACCCGGCCGGCGAAGGCCATCAAGTCCCGGGTCATCGTGCAGCGCCCGGACGGGCAGCCGGTCGGCGAGATCGTGCAGCAGAACTTCATGGGCAAGATCAACTTTGCCATCATGGTGGACGGTCAGCAGGTCGGTGCCATCAAGGCGGAGAACTGGCGCGCCTGGAACTTCGCGATCGTCGACCACAACGACGCTGAGATCGCCCGGATCACCAAGACCTGGGAAGGCCTCGCGAAGACGATGTTCACGACGGCGGACAACTACGTGCTGCAGATCCACTACCAGCTGCCCGAACCGCTGCTCAGCCTCGTCGTGGCGACGGCCCTGACCGTGGACACGGCCCTGAAGCAGGACGCCCGCGGCCTCGGCTGACGGGATCCTGTCGCACGCAGCAGCCTGCGCCCCCGTACGTTCGCGTACGGGGGCGCAGGCGTGTACGCATGGCGTCGGACGGTGCTGCCCCGCGTCGATGTCCCGGTGGGAGGGTGGCGGGCAGGCCGTACCTGACGCAGCCCCACATGCTGCCCGGACGTCTCTCGGGTGCCGCGCAGCCCGAACTCGGCCGGTCGCGGACGATCTGCTCCCGGGGCCGTGGCAGTGCACCGCCGCCTCGCCGCGGCTCCGTTCAAGGAGCCGCCGTTCCCGCTCGCTGCAGGCTCTTGCGGCTGAGCGCTCCTCCGGTGCCTCGCTGCACGCGCGCCTGGAGGCAACCCTGGATCGGAATCGGCAACTCACAGAAGAGAATCAGCGTCTGCGTCGGCAGCTCGCTCACCCGCTCGGTGACCAGCGGGCATTCGCACGCACAAGTGATGGTGGCCAGCCCTGATTCCCCGTCATCCGTAGCAGCGGTACCTGTGTGAACGCGCCCCACGCTTAACATTCCTAGAGGGTCTAGGATATACCTAATCCACCTAGGATTTTGAGGAGGGCGCATGGCGCGGGCGGGGCTGACAGCGGAGCGAGTGACGATCGCGGGCGCTGAACTGGCGGATGAGGTCGGGCTCGACCACGTGACCATGTCACGGGTGGCGCGGCGGCTCGGAGTGAAGGACGCGAGCCTCTACACGCACGTCCGAAGCCTGGAGGACCTGCGCGGACGGATCGCGCTTCTGGCGGCGGACGAGAAGACCATCCGTATCGCAGAGGCAACTGCCGGGCGAGCGGGCAAGGACGCGCTGGTCGCGTTTGCCAACGCCTGGCGGGAGTACGCCCACACGCATCCGGGCCGCTACATGGCGACGCAGACCCCGATCCAGATCGACCCTGAACTGGCCGCAAAAGCGCCCGGACCACGGCGTGCGGTCGAGCTGACCTACGGCATGCTCCGCGGCTACGGACTGGCCGAGCCCGACCTGACCGACGCGGTCCGGTTGCTGCGCAGCACGTTCCACGGGTTCGTCGCCCTGGAAGCCGCGGGCGGGTTCGCGCACGAGCGTTCGCCGCAGCACTCCTGGGTTCGCGCCCTCGACGCCCTGCACACCCTCCTGGAGCACTGGCCCCCGTCCCCAGAAGGAGACTCCTGATGACCGACCCGACCATCGGCAGCCTGCGCGTGAACGGCGCGACCCTGCACTACGAAGTGCGCGGCCAGGGTCCGCTCCTACTGCTGATCCCCGGCGGGACGGGCGGCGCGGCCTCCTTCTGCGGCATCGCCGACGGCCTGGCCACCGAATACACCGTCGCGACCTACGACCCGCGCGGCATGTCCCGCAGCACACTGGACGATCCCGAGGCCGAGCAGCGAGTGGCCGAGCACGCCGATGACGCTTTCCGGATGCTGGAACTGCTGTCGCCCGATGAGCCCGCCCGGGTGTTCGGCGCCAGCTCGGGCGCGATCGCCGCCCTGCATCTGCTCACCACCCATCCCCAACGCCTCGAACGTGTCGTGGCGCACGAGCCGCCGGTAGTGGAGGTCCTGCCGGACGCCGCCGAACACCGCGCGCTCATCGCGCGCGTGGAGGCAACGTTCCACACTCAGGGGCTCATGCCGGCGATGGCCGTATTCGCTGCGGGTCTGAAGAAGGACGTCGACACCACCGAGCCGAAGGCCGAGATCAAGCTTCCGCCGCAAGCGGCGGCACGGGCCGAGCGGACGATGGGCGACCTGCCCTACTTCGTCGAGCGCATCGTGCCCAGCTTCATGTCCTACTCCCCAGACCTCCAACGGCTGGAGGCGCTATCGGACCGGCTCGTGCTCGCCTGCGGCCAGGACTCACGCGGCGAGCTGCCCTACCGTCCGGCCGCTTTCCTGGCCGAGCGTCTCGGCACGGAACTCCAGCACTTTCCAGGCGGGCACACCGGCCTGACCACGCACCCGGCCGAGTTCGGCGAACGCCTTTGCAAGGCCTTCCGCGCCTAGACCCAATGCCGCTGTTTTAAGTCGTGGCCTTGGGCTTTCGCTCGGTCGGGGCGGTCTTGGATGCGGGAACGAGTAGCGGCATTGGGCCTAGACCGGCGGCGGGCTCGGGCGGTCCTTCGGCTCGTCGAGGGCGCGGAGCACGCGCGCCGGGTTGCCGACGGCGATCACGTCCGGCGGCAGATCGCGGGTGACGACGGACCCCGCGCCGACCACGGTGTTCGCGCCGATGGTGACGCCGGGGCAGACGATGACTCCGCCGCCCAGCCACACGTTGTCGCCGATGGTGATCGGCCGCGCCGCCTCCCATTTGGCGCGGCGCTGCTCGGGGTCCAATGGGTGGGTCGGCGTGAGCAGCTGGACGTTCGGCCCGATCTGCACGTCCTCGCCGATGCGGATGGGCGCGACGTCCAGCATCACGGCGCCGCAGTTCACGAACGTCCGCGCCCCGATGCTGATGTACCGCCCGTAGTCGACGTGGAGCGGCGGCCGCACGACGACGTCCTCGCCGACCTCGCCGATCAGTTCGCGCAGCAGGGCGTGGCGGGCGGGCAGGTCGGTGACGCTGCCCGCGTTGTACCGCTCGCCGAGGTCGGCGGCGCGCAACGCGTCCGCCTCCAGCTCCGGATCGTCCGCGAGGTAGAGGTCACCGGCGAGCATCCGCTCCTTGTGGCTGCGGTTCTCGGGGCGCGGCCAGTCCCGCACCTCCCGCACCGCGCCCGCTGGCAACGGCCCGTACAGATGCGGGAACTCCTCCCCGCGCGGTCCCACCGGCTCCACCCGCACCGGCGCCGCGAGCCGGTCCGCGTCGACGACGAGCACGACCAGCTCACCGGGCGCCGGCTCCGTGCCGTAGAGCAGTTCGGCGACGGCGCGCAGCTGGTGCGGGAAGGAGAGGTGAATGAACCCGACCTCCTGGAGCGTCTTGCCCCGGGTCGACATCTCGTACGTGCCGGAGGCCTGGGCGCTCTCCCACAGGGCGCGCTCGGTGATGTGCAGCAGCTCGATCATGGGCCCAACCTACGGGCCGGGCCGCGCCAACGGTTCCTGAGGTAGCGGCGGACGATCACACCGTTCTTGAAGGAGCGGCTCTCCTCCAGGGCGAAATCCTTCATGGCGTACGCCCCGCCGCTGAACATCGGCATCCCCGCGCCGAAGATCACCGGGTAGGTCTTGAGCACGAGTTCGTCGATCTCGTCGACGAGCGCCCCGGCGAGCTCCGCGCCCCCGCACAGCCAGATGTCCGCCGGCTCGTCCTCCACCTTCAACTCGCGGATCTTGCCGACGTCGTCGCGGATCAGCTCCACGTTCGGGTGCGGGGACTCGGTGAGGCTGCGCGTCAGGACGTACTCGCGCAGATGCCCGTACGGGCTGGTGAGGCCGGCGTCGACGGCGACCTGGTAGCTGCGGCGGCCGTGGATCACGGTGTCGAACCGCTGGCGGGGCCGGACCCGAGCGGACGACTAGGGCGTGTTTCGAAAGTCCCGCCTGCCGGGCGGCCTACGGGCGGACGACGCTACTTTCGAATCACGCCCTAGACGCGGAAGATGTGTACCACATGAGGGGTGTCCGCCAGGGTGTGCGGGGCCAGGGCGTGGTATGCCCAGACGTGGACCCAGGCGTTGCCCGTGCGCAGGGTGAGCACCGCCTTCATCATGCCCGGGGCGAAATAGGTGAGAAGCAGGAAGGCCCCCGACAGCAGCGCGCCTTCGAGCGAGCCGAACCGCGTCCAGGCGTCCCACAGGTGGAAGGCGGCGTAGGCGAGGCCGCCCGCGACCGCGGTGGCGGCGGTCGAGCCGGTGAGCTTGAGCACGCGGGGGAGCAGGATCGCGTAGATGAAGATCATGGCGGGGAGCACCGCGCCGGCGAGGTAGAGCGTGAAGGTGAGCGGCAGGCCCACGAGCAGTCGGCGGCCGCCCAGTTCGAGGGTCTCGGGTTCGAGCACCAGGTACTGCACCGCCGACTCGACGACCAGCACGGCGGCGACCAGGACGGTGTCGGCCCTGCGGTCGGCTGAGCGCAGGCAGAGCTGTTCGGTGGTATAGCGACGGCGGAAGTAGAGCAGAGGTAGGAGGGCGTACACGATCACGTTGTAGAGGGCCCAGGTGACGGCCTCGGTCGGGGTGACGTGTTCATGGGTGCCGTAGAGCGTGCCGGCGAGGTGAAAACCGAAGGGGTGCCAGCCGAGAGAGCGGGCGAGAACGTATCCGAAGGCGAGTCCGGCCGCTCCGTAGGCCAGCAACAGGAGGGTTTCGCGCAGCGCCTGGGCGCGCTCGGGAGTGCGGGCCGCGAGGTCGGGCCGGGGCCGTCGGCGGGTGAGCAGACCGACGAAGGCGATCAGCAGCAGAACCTCGACGAGACCGGCATTGGCTTCCAGGAGGTGGTCCGCAGTCTTCTGCCCGGTGCTGGATGCCCAGGTAAAGGGCAGTCGGTCTCCTGCAACGGCGACGACGAGCGCGTTGACGGCCAGCCAGCCGATGGCGGCTGCCCATAGAGCCCGCGAGCGCAGCAAGGGCTTGTGGTGGGCCGAGTCGGATTCAGGGGCGGTGGTGGGGCGGGTGAGCCGCATGGGAACCTCCGCGATTTATTTAGCACGACCGTGCTATGAAGCGTCCGGGTCGAATGTAACACGACTGTGCTATAAAAGGTCCATGCCTAAGGTGGTCGATCCTCGGATCCGTCGCAGAGAGCTGGCTGAAGCGGTATGGCGGGTGGTCCGGCGCGACGGCCTGGAGCACGCCTCGGTCCGCAACGTGGCCCGGGAGGCAAGACTCTCGATGGGCTCACTGAGGCACTACTTCGCGAGCCAGTCCGAGCTGATGACCTTCGCGCTGCGGATGGTCATCGACGGGATCGAGCAGCGGGTGGCGGCACTGCCCTCGGACGGCGACCCGCAGCAGCGTGCCGCGCGTGTACTCGCGGAGTTGCTGCCGCTGGACGACCAGCGGCGAGCGGAGAACGAGGTGTGGCTGGCCTTCACCGCCCGCGCCATGACGGACCCCGAGCTGCGGGCCCTGCGCGACGAGGGGTACGACATGCTCCGCGCGGGCTGCCGCGGACTCGTAGCCGGCCTCATCGGTCCCGGCCGCGACCCGGAGCGGGAGGCCGCCCGGCTGCACGCCCTGCTGGACGGACTCGCCGTGCACGCCGCCATGCGCCCGGACGTCGACACCCCCAACGCGCTGCGCACCGTTATTGCCGATCACCTGGCCGAGCTGCGAGCTGCACGGACCACTGACGCGCCGACGCGATCCTAGTGCCGTGACCGGCAATGTTTGCCCCATGAGGAGCGTCGTCCAGGGCGTGCATCGCAAGGCGGCCGGAAGTCCTCGGATGGGGTCTCCCCTGCTCGAACGAAGCTGAGAGCTTGGGGAAGGAGCTGGAGGTCGGCGATCCGGCCGACTTCGTACATCTCGCCTCCGGTTCGCTACCGGAGGCCGTGGTGGACCGGCCGTCCCGGCCATGGTGGTACGGGCCGGGACGGCCCGTCGCCCGCGACGGCCGACTGGTCTGAGACGGTCAGTTCGGCAGAGAGGCGTCCGGCCCGTCGGTCTCCTGTACCTCCGCCAGGACCCGGCGGGCCACCGCGAAAGCCGAATTCGCGGCAGGCACACCGCAGTAGACCCCGGTCTGCAGCAGTGCCGCGCCTATCTCCTCCGGCGTCAGACCGTTGCGCAGCGCCGCCCGGACGTGCATCGCCAGTTCGTCGTGGTGCCCGTGCGCGACGAGCGCCGTGAGTGTGATCAGGCTGCGCTCACGGCGCGACAGGGTGGGGTCGGTCCAGATCTCACCCCAGGCGTACCGGGTGATGAAATCCTGGAAACGGGCGGTGAATCCGTTCGTGCCGGCCTGCGCCCGGTCCACATGCGCATCGCCGAGCACCTCCCGCCGCACCGCCATGCCACTGCGGCCGTTCCCGTTCGCACCGAAGTGGCCGCGCAGTGCCACCCGTACCGCCTCAGGGTTCTCGGCGGGCGCCAGATGCGAGGTCGCCGCAAGCTCGGTGAGCGTGGCGTCGGGGATCGCGTCGGCGAGTTCCCGTGCGTGTGCGGGGGGTGTCGCCGGGTCCTCGCGCCCCGCGATCACCAGTGTCGTCGCTCGGACCTCCGAGAGGCGGGGCCGCAGATCGTACGCCGCGAACGCGTCGCAACAGGCGGCGTACGAGGAAGGGTCGGTGGCCCGGAGATCGTCGAGCAGTTCCGGCGCGGTGAATCGTGGTGTGAACCAGCGTGCCGCGGCCCCGGCCGCGACCGGTGCGAGCCCGTCCCGCCGGACCAGCGCCGCCCGCTCATGCCACGGCCCGGGCTCGCCGAAGTGCGCGGAGGAGCAGACGACGGCGAGCCGGTCGATGCGCTCCGGGTGGTGGACGGCGAGCCAGAGGCCGACCGCGCCGCCCAGCGAAACTCCCGCGTACGAGAACCGGTCCAGGCACAGCGAGTCGGCCAACGCCACCACCAGTGCGGCAAGATCGGCGACTGTCGCGCCCGGCCAGATCAGGTCCGCGGCCGATCCGCCGTGTCCGGGCAGATCCCACCGTACGACCCGGTGGGCGGCGGAGAGGTCGGGCGCGACGGCGTCCCAGAGCCCGGCCGAGGTACCCAGCGAGGGTCCGAGCAGTAGCGGGGGAGCGGTGGCCGGGCCCTCCGTACGGTGATGCAGAAGGCGGTCGGACGCAGTCATCGGCGGTCCAGTGCGCGGTCGGTGAGGGGGCCCGCGGATCCGGTGTACCGGGCGGGGTCGGTCAGTTCGGCCAGATCGAGACCGGCGAGCTCCGGCTCCTCGTCCAGGACGTCGAAGAGCACATCGGAGAGGTCGGTCGTCTCGGACCGGGCCCGGTCCGCCGCGCCTGCCAGGACGTCCTTGGCGCGGGCCCGGCCGATGCGTTCGGCGAAGGCGGCGGCCAGCCGCTCCGAGACGATCAGACCGTCGGTGAGGTGGAGGTTCTCCAGCATGACGTATGGGACGATCCGCAGCCCCGCCGCGAGTTCGGCGCCGTCCCGCGCGGCGCCGCCTACGAGCCGCAGAAGATCGCGCAGCGGCTCCCACTCGGCGTGCCACGCCCCGGCGGGCCGCTCGTCCTCGGCGGCCAGAGAGCCGTACAGCGTGGCCGCCAGGCCGGGCGCCCGTCGGGCGGCGGCGGCGATCAGCGTCGCGCGCACGGGATTCGCCTTGTGCGGAATGGCGGACGAACCGCCGACCTGGCCCTCCTCGACCTCGCCGATCTCGGTACGGGACAGCGTGAGCACATCGGCCGCTGTCTTGCCGAGCGCGCCCGCGGTGAAGGCGAGCGCCCCGGCGAGATCGGCGACCGGGGTGCGCAGGGTGTGCCAGGGCAACACCGGTTCCGCCAGGCCGAGTTCGCGTGCGTACGCGGCGACGAGGGCGAGTGCGTCCGCGCTCTTCTCCTCGAAGGAGAAGGCAGAGAAGGCGGCCAGGGTTCCCGCCGCACCCCCGAGTTGGGCGGGGAGGGAATCCCGTACGGAAGCCAGCCGGTCCCGCGCGTCTAGGATCAGCGCACGCCACCCGGCGGCCTTGAGCCCGAATGTGGTCGGCACGGCGTGTTGCGTGAGCGTACGGCCCGCCATCGGTGTGTCGCGGTGCGTGGCGGCGTGCCGCGCCAGCTCGTCCGCCACCCGCACCAGATCGTCGAGCACCCCGGCCAGTGTGCGTGAGGCGACGAGCATCGCCGCAGTGTCCAGGATGTCCTGGCTGGTCGCACCCCGGTGCACATACGGCCGCACCTCCTCGGGCACCGCTGCCGTGAGGTCGGCGACCAGGGGGATGACAGGGTTGCCGCCGGGGCGAGCCCGGAGCGCCAGGTCCCGGATGTCGAAGCGGTCGGCGTCCGCCGCCTGAGTCACTGCTCGTCCGGCGTTCGCCGGGGCGAGCCCGCATGCGGACTGGGCGCGGGTCAGCGCCGCCTCGGCGTCGAGCATCGCCTGCAGGACGGCACGGTCGCCGGTGCTGGTCTCGGCGGGGGAGCCGGCCCGCCCGGGGGCGAGCAGACCGGCATCGCTCTCGTACGTCACGTGAACTCCAGGAAGACCGTTTCGCCGGCGCCCTGCAGGCGGATGTCGAACCGGTGGGTGCGCCGGTCCGTGGGCGTCGCGATCAGTGTGGCCCGACGTTCCGCGTCCAGCGACTCCAGCAACGGGTCGCCGGCCGGTACGGCGCCGTCCGCGGCCCGCAGGTAGATCCGGGTGTACAGGTGGTGGAGCAGCCCGCGGGCGAAGACGGCGACCGAGAGGTACGGGACACCGCCCGGCGGCAGGGTCCATACCGCCCACCGGCCGTCGGCGTCGGTCGGGACGCGGCCGAAGCCGGTGAATCCGACGCCGTCGCGGCCGACGACCCGGCCGGTGACCGGGTCGTGCCGCAGTGAGCCGGGGCGGCCGATGCGCGAGCCGTCGGGGCGGGCTGCCAGATCTCGATCAGCGCGTCGGGGACGGGGTCACCGTTGCCGTCGAGCACCAGCCCGTGCACGGTGATCGTGTCCGGATGGCCGAGCGGGGCGATGTCGCCGCCACCGGCGAACGGCAGCGCGTACCCGTAGAACGGGCCGAGGGCCTGGGACGGGGTCGGGGCGTGGGTCGTCAGTGGTGGCCTTCCTCGATCCAGGTGGCGGACGGTCCGTCGAGAATGATGTCCTCCGGCATGCCCGGGGACAGCCCTTAGCTCCTCTTACGGCCTGATCCACTCTCTCTCGTGCACCAGGCCGTTAGCCCTCGTCGCCTGCCTGGTGGATCCCGAACACCGCTCCCTGCGGGTCGCGGACCACCGCGATCTGCCGGCCGCCCGGGAGGGTCGTCGGCGGCATCATCAGTTCACCGCCCGCACCCTGCGCGGTGGCAGCGGTCGCGTCGACGTCCGTCACCGCGAAATAGGGCAGCCAGTTCGGCGGCGCCTCGGGCGGGAGCGTGTCGTCGCTCGCCAGCAGACCGCCGAAGTCAGCGCCGTCGACACCCCACTGGGGGTAGGTCTTCGACGCGGTGACCGTCCAGCCGAAGACCGCCGGGTAGAAGGCGAGTGCGGGATCGGCCTCGCGGGTGACGAGTTCGACCCAGCCCAGCGAGCCCGGAGCGTTCAGCAGCTCGGCGCCCGCGAAGGCGCGGCCCTGCCACAGCGAGAACACCGCGCCGGACGGGTCCGCGGCGACCGCGAATCTCCCTTGGTCGAAGACGTCCATCGGGGCGACCAGCAGTGAGCCGCCCGCCGATGCCACCTTCTCCACCGTGGCGTCCATGTCCTCGGTGGCGAACGAAACCGTCCAGGCTGGTGGCCGGCCCGGCTGGTAGACCGGGCTGAGGGCGGCGACGCGCGCAGCTCCGAGGTGGGCCATCGTGTAGCCGCCGGCCTCCTCGCGCGGATCGGTCTCGGACCGCCAGCCGAAGAGCGCCGCGTAGAACGATGCGGCCGCCGGGACGTCCGAGGCGCTCAGCTCGATCCAGCAGGGACCGCCGGGCACCGGTTCGGAGAGCTTCATTCCGTTCCCTCTGTTTCTTTTCCGGGGACGCGCGTGTGTGCGGGTCTCCTCGCAACGTACGACCGGCCGTGAAAGACGGCCATCCGGGCGACGGCCCGTGATACGGAGAAGTATTTTACAGGTGTAATACCTGCTAAAGTGTTTGGGTGAGTGATATGACCATGCGAACCCGGCAGCCCTCCGTCCGCAGACTCCCGCTGGCCCCCGCCCTGCGCCTGGCCCGCCCCTCGGACATGTGGTTCAAGCCGGCGCTGAGCGTGGTGGTCGCCTCCGCCGTGCCGGACCTGGTGCTCTTCGCCTTCGATCGGCTCGACCTCGTCATGTACGCGATGGCCGGTTCGCTCTGTGCGATGTACGGCCACAACCTCCCGTACGCCCGCCGCGCCCGTGCCGTCGCCGGAGTCGTCCTCGGCATGCTCGTCGGCCTTGCGATCTCGCTGGTCACGGCCTCGCTCACCGACTCGACGACCGTACTGATCGCCGTCGGCGCGCTCCTCGCGGCCGGGCAGAAGGCGCTCTGTGATGCCACCCGTATCGGGCCTCCCGGGCATGTGATCTTCACGTTCGTCACCTCGGCCGCCCTCTTCGCCCCGCAGCACCTCGGCCAGGTTCCCGGGCACCTCGCGCTTACCGTGGCGGCGGGCGCGCTCGCCTGGCTGGTCACCGTCAGTCCCGCCCTGATCCGCCGGGAGGGCCCGGAGCGCCGCGCCACGGCCCGCGCGCTGAACGCCGCCGCCGCGTACGCCTCCGACCCGGGACACCGCACCCGGCACTCCGCGGCCGCCGCCGTGCACGCCGGCTGGCAGACGCTGCTCGCCTCCGGGCGCCCCACCCCCGTACGCCGGGCGCTGGAACGGCTCCTCGTGCACGCCGAGGCCGCCCTCGCCGAAGCTGCTCTCGGGTCCCGCACCGCCGACCCCGACCGACTGCGTGCCTGGGCGGATCAGACCCGGGCCCGCGGACCCGTCCCCACCCCGCCGCCCGCCCCCGGCACCGCTGAGGAGCTCTTCGGGATCGACGCCGAACGCGCCGCCCGGGGGACCGGCAGCCGCCGCGACGCCCGCCGGACACTGCTGCGCGCGCTCGCCCCCGGCTCCCCGCTGCTGCCCATCGCCGCCCGTACCCTCGTCGGCTGTGCCCTCGCCGGATACGTCTCCATGGCTCTCGGCGTGGGCCGCCCGTACTGGGCGATCGTCACCGCGGCCTCCATCTACCAGGCCAACGTCACGCTCTCCTGGAACCGAGCCCTGCAGCGCACCCTCGGCAACCTCATCGGCGTGCTCGTCTTCGCCGCCGTCCTCCCCGTCACCCGGACGGGGCCGCTGGCGCTCATCGGCTGCTGCCTCTTCTCCAGCTTCGCCGCCGAGGCACTGATCACCCGCAACTACTGGCTCGGCTCCATCGCCGTGACCCCGCTGGCCCTCCTCGTCATCGAGTTCGGCGGCACCCATCCGGCCGGTGAACTCATCGGTGACCGGGTTCTGGACACCGTCATCGGCGCCGCCGTCGGACTGCTCGCCGCCATGGCCGTCACCAACCGGCGGGCCGCCGGGCGCCTGGAACAGGCCCTTGCCGCCACCGACCGGGCCCGCGCCCACGCCGCACGGACCCTGGCCGCCCCGGCACCCGCACCCGCCGCACTCGACGCCGCGCGCCGCGCGCTGACAGGATCGCTCGTCGAGCTGCGCGAGGCGGGCGACACCGCGGCGGGCGAATGGTGGCAGCGCGCCCTGCCCGAGGAGCGGGTCCTCGCGGCGGAGCAGGCCGGACACCGTACGCTCGCGGCGACAGCAACACGGCAGGGGCTGATCGTCCCCGCCCAGGAGAACGGAGCGGTGTGACCGACGACATCGTCGCCTCGGTGGTACGGCAGTGGCAGGCCGTCAACCCGGAGCTGGACACCGGACCGATGGAACTCATCGGGCGCATCAACCGCTGCGCCGCCCTGCTCCAGCAGGCGGAGGACGCCCCGCTGCGCTCCGCCGGACTGAGCCGCGCCGAGTTCGACCTGCTCGGCGCGGTGCGCCGTACCAACCGTGAACTCACCCCCGGTGAACTGGCCAGGGAGACGTTCTCCTCCGGCGCCGCCGTCACCAAACGCCTCCGGGGCCTCCAGGAGCGCGGCCTGGTCGACCGCCGCAGCGACGCCCGGGACCGTCGCGTCGCACACGTCCGTCTCACCGACGAGGGGCGCGCCCTGGTCGATCAGCTGGTGCCCCGGCAACTGGCGTACGAACGCACCGTGCTGTCCGGTCTCGACGAACGGACCCGTGGCGAACTCAGCTCTCAGCTAAGCGAGTTGCTGGTCCAGCTGGAGGGACGCCTCGGCGGGGCCCGGCGCTGAACCGCGCATCGGACCCCGCTCCGCGCGGGTGGACGACGGCCGTCGGACGGCCTGCCCGGGCCGCCGGCGCCCGCGGGTGCGCGGCTGGGATCAGCGCACACATCACCGCGTCGGTCGGCGTGAACTCGTTCACCGCCGACGCCGCGTCGGTCCCATGACGTGCCCGTACTCTCTCGGCTGACGGTCCTGTTGGCAGTACGTCCCGTGGTGGGCGCCCGAAGACATGACCGGGGGGTGACGGCTCAGACCGCCGTACAGCTGCCGTCCGCGACGAGTTCGGTGCCGGTCACGAAGCGAGCCTCTTCGGAGGCGAGATGGAGCACGTCGTACGCGATGTCCTGCGGGGATCCGCGGTGTCCCCACGGCGTGGAGTCCAGCATCCGTCGGGCGCAGGCGGCGACCTCCGGGACGGGGCGGCGGAGAGCGGCCTGCTGAGCTCCGGTGATCGTCACTCCTTGCGCACGTTCGGAGGCGGTGCGTGCGAAAACTCGTGAGTGTATTACCGCGGGAACGCGCGCGTAGACGGTTGGGTGAATGTGTCGAAGCACTGTTTCGATCTGACTAAGCTCACGCGCAGTGAAGTCGAGTTGATATGAATTCGAGCGCTTGTTCCGTCATGCCCTACACGTGCTTATGCATCCCGAATCAACCGCCAGAGGTCTTAGATGGCTCGTGTTGAATCACCGCCGATCCACCGAGAAATCCCCCTTGCCCGAGCCGCGTTGCTCCCCGTGCTCCTGGCGGCCGGCGCGACCGCCGCAGCCGCGGCGCTGGTTTCCGGGGCAGCCCGGATACCAGTCGTCTGGTGCGGTGCGGTCGCCACCGTCGTGATCGCCTCGCTCGTCGTCGCGCTGGCGCGTCGCGCCCGCGCGATGCGCAGGCAGCGCGCGGAGTACGAGCACCGCCTCGCCGTCCTGGAACGCCGCCTCGCCACCCAGGACGAAGAGACCGTCCGGATCAACAAGGAGCTCCTGCCGGCCGCGATCCACCGGCTCCGCGTGGGCAACTCGCCCGACGAGGTGCTGCGCGACATCATCGACGCCGATGAGGTCTACCGCGACCTTCCCGACGCCCAACGCGCCCTCGTCCGCACGGTGCTGAACATCATCGACAACGAAGAGGCGATGCGGGACTCCGCGCAGCGCGCCTTCGTCAACGTCGCCCGGCGCGTCCAGGCGATCGTCCACCGGCAGGCCAGCGAGCTGCGGGAGATGGAGGAGCACCACGGGCGCAACCCCGATGTTTTCGACGACCTGCTCCGCATCGACCACGGCACCGCGCTGATCGGCCGGCTCGCCGACTCCATCGCGGTACTCGGGGGCGCCCGCCCCAGCCGTCAATGGCCCAAGCCCGTACCGCTGTTCAGCGTATTGCGCGGTGCCATGTCCCGGATCCTCGAATATCCGCGTGTCGACCTGCACTCGATTGCCAAGGTCGCCATCGTCGGCACCGCCGTCGAACCGCTCATCCACGCGTGCGCCGAGCTCCTTGACAACGCCACCCGCTACTCGCCGCCGCAGACCCGTGTGCACGTCACCGCGGTCGAGGTCCAGACCGGCATCGCCATCGAGATCGAGGACGGCGGCGTCAACCTCAGCGAGGAGGCCCGTGCGCGGGCGGAGAACATGCTCGCCCGGGCCCAGGCCGGGTCCAACATGAACGACCTCGGCGAGTCCCCCCGGCTCGGCATGGCCGTCGTCGGCCGGCTCGCCCGGATGTACGACCTCCAGGTCTCGCTGCGACAGTCCGCGTACGGCGGCGTCCGCGCCGTACTCGTCGTCCCTCGTGCCATGATCACCACCGGTCCCGCCCCCGGTATCGCCCACGGTATCGGCGCCACGTCGAGGCCCACCAGCGACATCGACCTGGCGGGCCTGAAACACGTCGTCCCGCCGCGCAGCAAGCGCCGCAAGCCTCTCGCGGTGGAATCCCGCCCGGCCACCGGACCGGTCGCCTCCGACTCCCGGCCGGTGGCCGCGTCGTCGGCCATGGTTGACGACGCCCCCGTGGTGACGGAATGGACCGCGGGCGGACTCCCGCAGCGCCGTAGCCGCGGCCGCGCGCCGCTGGGCTCGCACAATCTCCCCGTGCAGCCCGCCGCCCCGCCCTCGGGACAGCGCAACGGTCACGCCAACGGGAGCCACAGCGGCAAGGACCAGCCCCCCGGGCTCTGGCTCGAGGCCTTCACCAACGCCGTCAACGGCGTCCCGGAGGAGCCGAAGACCGGCGAAGACACCGATGACGCGTGGGACAAGGGAGACCTGAAGTGATCCAGCAGCGGGGAAATATGGACTGGATGCTCAAGGAACTGGCCGACGACGTTCCGGACATCCATCAGATCGTGGTGCTCTCCGCGGACGGCCTGCGCATCGCCCAGCACGGTGGCGACCCCGATGTCGCCGACCGCCTGGCGGCCGCCTGCGCCGGACTGCAGAGTCTGGCGGCGGCCGTCGCCTCCGAAATCCCTTACAGCGACGGCCTGATGCGGCTCGTCGTCATCGAAGTCACCGGCGGATTATTCTACTTGATGGCCGCGGGGACCGGCGCGTATCTCGCCGTCCTTGCCGGAGAGACGGTGGACGCGGGACTCGTCGGAGCACGGATGCGCGACATGGTCGCCCGGATCGGTGCCCATCTCACGAGCCCGCCGCGCCATGACAGGCAGGCCGGATGAGTTCTATGCGACGAGAACGCCGGGAGACTGATCCGGTGCTGAGCGACCCGGAGCGGCTGTACGTCATCACCGGCGATCCCGACGGTGGTGAGCGGGCGGCGCTCGACCTGGTCACCATGATCGTTGCGAAGGAGCAGCCGACGCCGACGGTCCAGCCCGAGCAGGCCGTGATCCTGCGGCTCTGCCAGGCACCGTTATCCGTCGCCGAGATCTCGGCCTACCTCAGCCTGCCGTTCAGCGTGGTGACCTCGCTCCTCACTGAACTTCTCGCGAGCGAACTGATCGAATCGCGCGCGCCCATCGTCCGCGCCACTCTCCCGGACAGGTCCCTTCTCGAAGCGGTGATGCATGGACTTCAGCAACTCTGACACGATCACCGGCCCCAGGACCGAGGACATCCTTCCGACCACGGCCACGGCCGCCGTGAAGGTGGTCATCGTCGGCGGGTTCGGGGTCGGCAAGACGACCATGGTCGGTTCCGTCAGCGAGATCCGGCCCCTCACCACCGAAGAGACCATGACCCAGGCCGGGGTCGGCGTGGACGACAACGTCGGAGTGGAGAGCAAGACCGCCACCACGGTCGCCATGGACTTCGGCCGGATCAGCATCAGCGAGGAACTGATCCTCTACCTCTTCGGCACCCCGGGCCAGGAGCGCTTCTGGTTCCTGTGGAACGGTCTCTTCGAGGGCGCCCTCGGCGCCGTCGTCCTCATCGACACCCGGCGTCTCGAGGCCAGCTTCGACGTGATCGGGCGCCTGGAAGAACGCGGTGTGCCGTTCGTCGTCGCCATCAACACCTTCCCGGACGCCCCGAAGCACCCCGCCGAGGCGTTGCGCAGCGCACTGGACCTGCCGGACGACGTGCCGATGATCGACTGCGACGCCAGACTGCGCGGCTCCAGCCGCGATGTGCTGATGACCCTGATGCGCTATCTGCACAGCCTGGCCGTCCCGCTTGCCTGAGCACCCTCCCGCTCGAACGCCGTCTGATCATTCGCACTGATCCTTGGAAGCCTGATCCCTGGAGCGATCGTGACAACCCCTTTCCCACACGAACCCGGAGCGGCCGCGGGGCCGGTTCCGCCCCCCGAATGCCCGGCGCATGGACTCGGCGTCGGACCCGGCGGGCTGCGCCGGTTCTACGGCCCCGAGGCCGAGCGGGACCCGGCAGGGCTGTACGACAAGCTGCGCGCCGAACACGGCACGGTGGCGCCGATCCTGCTGCACGGAGACGTACCCGCCTGGCTGGTGCTCGGGCACAGCGAGAACCTGCACCTGACCCGCAACCCCTCGCAGTTCTCCCGCGACTCCCGGCGCTGGCGGGCCCTCCAGGACGGCAGCGTCGCCCCCGACCACCCGCTGGCCCCGATCTTCACCTGGCAACCGGTCTGCGTCTTCGCCGACGGCGCCACCCACGAGCGCCAGCGCGGCGCGGTCACCGACAGCATGGCGCGCATCGACCATCGCGGCGTCCGCCGGCACATCAACCGCTACAGCAACCGGCTCGTCAACGAGTTCTGCCAGGACGGCCATGCCGACCTGGTCGGTCAGTTCGCCGAGTGGCTGCCGATGATGGTGATGTGCGAGATTCTCGGCATGCCCGAGGAGTGCAACGACCTGATGGTGCAGGCCGCCCGTGACATGACCCGGGGCACCGCGACCGCCGTCGCGAGCAACACGTACGTGGTCGCCGCACTGAACCGGCTCGTCCGGCGTCGCCGGACCGAACCCGCCGACGACTTCGCCACCTGGCTCGTCGAGCATCCCGCGGGCATGACCGACACCGAGGTCACCGAGCATCTGCGACTGATCCTCATCGCCGCGTACGAGGCGACCGCCAACCTCATCGCCAATGTGCTGCGGATGGTCCTCACCGACCCGCGGTTCCGGGCCAGGCTCAGCGGCGGCCACATGACGGTGCCGGAGGCGGTCGAACAGACGCTGTGGGACGAGCCGCCGTTCACCGCGGTCTTCGGCCGCTGGGCGGTCGGCGACACGGAGCTGGGCGGGCAGCGGATCAAGGCGGGCGACGCGCTGATCGTCGGCATCGCACCCGCCAATACGGACCCGGTGGTTCGGCCCGATCTGGCCGCCGACATGGAGGGCAACCGCGCGCACCTGGCGTTCAGTGGCGGACCGCACGAGTGCCCCGGGCAGGACATCGGACGGGCGATCGCGGATGCTGGCGTCGACGCCCTGCTGATGCGGCTACCCGACCTCGGACTCGCCGTCGAGGAAAGCGAATTGAATCGGATCGGGAACATCATGTCCCGGCATCTGCTGGAGTTGCCGGCCAACTTCGAGCCACGCTCGCCGAAGGACGACGAGCTGCCGTCGACGGGGCGGCGCAGACTACCGCGTGACGACTCGGAGGCACAGTCGCCGGTCCCGCACACCACGCCCGCGCCCGTTCCTGCGGGGGTGGCTGCGCAGACCGGGCAGAGCCACGCCGGCGGCGAGCGGACCGATGCGTCGCCCCATGGCGCGTCCGCCGGCCGGATCCCGCAGCAGCGCAGGCCGGCCGCACCGGCACGGGTGTGGCGTGCGGTGACACGGTGGTGGAGCGGCTACTGACCGGGCCGTTCACGGGACGACACGCGACGTTCCAGGGGTCCGGGACCCTTGGCTCCGGGCCACCGGTCTGCGCGATGCCGCCGTGGTGGCGGGCACGGCGCGGGCACAAGGTCCCCCGTACCATGCGGAAGCGTGAAGCTGACAATTCTGGGCGGCGGCGGATTCCGGGTCCCACTCGTGTACGGGGCGCTGCTCGCCGACCATGCCGAGGGCCGGGTCACCGCTGTCACCCTGTACGACACGGACTCCGACCGGCTCACCGCCATTGCCCGTGTTCTCGCCGACCAGGCCGAAGGGGTGCCGGACGCACCTGCCGTCCTTGCCACGACCGAGCTCGACGAGGCACTGCGCGGCGCCGACTTCATCTTCTCCGCCATCCGGGTCGGCGGTCTCGAAGGACGTGCCGCCGACGAAAGGGTGGCCCTCGACGAAGGCGTGCTCGGGCAGGAGACGGTCGGCGCGGGCGGCATCGCATACGGACTGCGCACCGTCCCCGTCGCCGTCGACCTCGCCCGGCGCATCGCCCGGCTCGCCCCGCACGCCTGGGTCATCAACTTCACCAACCCGGCGGGTCTGGTCACGGAGGCGATGTCCCGGCACCTCGACGACCGGGTCATCGGCATCTGCGACTCCCCGGTGGGCCTGGGCCGCCGGATCGCCCGGACCCTCGGCGTCGACCCCGAGCGGGCCCGGATCGACTATGCCGGCCTCAACCACCTGGGCTGGGTCCGCGGGCTGCACGTCGACGGCCGCGACGAACTGCCGCGCCTGCTCGCCGACCCGCACCTGCTCGGCTCGTTCGAGGAGGGAAAGCTCTTCGGCACCGACTGGCTGCGGTCACTCGGTGCGATCCCCAACGAGTACCTGCACTACTACTACTTCAACCGGGAAGCCGTCCGCGCCTACCAGGATGCGGAACAGACCCGTGGCGCCTTCCTCCGCGATCAGCAGGAGGGCTTCTACGCCCGGATGAAGGACCCGGCCGCTCCTGCCTTCCCGGCCTGGGACCGGACCCGCGCCGAGCGCGAGGCCACCTATATGTCGGAGAACAGAGAGGTCGCCGGGGTCGGCGAGCGCGACGAGAGCGATCTGGAGTCCGGTGGGTACGAGCAGGTCGCCCTCGCACTCATGCGGGCCGTCGCGCGTGACGAACGGACCTCGCTCATCCTCAATGTCCGTAACCGCACCACGCTCTCCGTGCTCGACGCCGACGCCGTCATCGAAGTGCCGTGCCTCGTCGACGCGAACGGCGCCCGCCCCGTGAGCGTCGACCCCCTGCCGTACCACGCCGTCGGACTGGTCACCGCGGTCAAGGCCGTCGAACGTGCCGTTCTGGACGCGGCCGCGAACGGCTCACGCGCGACCGCCGTGCAGGCCTTCGCACTGCACCCCCTCGTCGACTCGGTCTCGGTCGCCCGCCGGCTGGTCGACGGTTACACAAAAGTCCATCCCGGACTCGCCTACCTGAACCGGCCTTGAGGCCCGGCCCCTGCCTCCTGGTACCCGCCTTCGGGTTCGTACGTACCCGAAGGCGGGGCTGCTGTGCGTCGGCGTTGATCCTCCGAGGTGGAGCGCTCGCTGCGGGTGCTGGACGGCGCGATTGCGGTGTTCGACGCTGTCGCGGGAGTCGAGCCGCAGAGCGAGTCGGTGTGGCGGCAGGCCGATCGCCACGGGGTGCCGCGAATCGCCTTCGTCAACACGCTGGACCGGGCCGGTGCCGACCTCGACACGGCGGTCGAGTCGATCCGGGCACGGCTGCATCCGGCCCCGCTGGTGGTCCAGTTGCCGATCGGAGCGGAGGACGGGTTCAGAGGGGTGGTGAACCTGCTGCGTATGCGGTCGCTGGTCTGGGCCCGCGACACGTTCGAGGCCCGCAGCCGCACCGACGCGGACCGGTTGGTATCGGCGCTGGCGCGGCTGGTCGAGGAGGTCCCCTCGCTCGCGGTCAGGACCGACCGCGAGACGGGCCAGACGGTGACGCAACGGCCGGCTCCGCCCGAACGAGGGCGGGGCCGGCCGGATCAGCCGGCGGGTACCGCGTGCGGACCACCGGCCGCCGCCCAGGACGGCGTCACACCCATGACCTGACACACCATCAGGAAGAGTGGAATGGGCGGAGTGTACGGCGTGCGGCTGTCGGGTGCGTGGATCAGCCGCGGCCGCACGGCGGGGACGTACGCCCCTTTGGCGTACGTGACCTGCGCCGGCCAGTCCAGATCGAGGTCCGAGCCCGCCGGTACGATCCACCACCAGCGGTCGGCGTCCGCGAAGACACAGCCGGTGCGCGGCAGATGGGACATGAGCCGGAAGCCGTACCCGGCAGGCACCCCCACCGCGTCGCAGCCCAGGCTCGCCGACAGCGCAGGAGGCAGCGGCAGCTGCACGAGGCCATCCTCGGAGCCGGGCAGGCGGGACTCGCGGGAGAGACGCGATCCGAGCAGATGGGACATCGCGTTCCTCAACATGACCGCTCCGCGTGGTGCGGCAGTTCCGCCCAGACGATCCGGCCCGATCCGTCGCCCGCGTCACGGGATCCCCAGGCGCTGCTCAGCGCGTCGACGAGCAGCAGGCCGCGTCCGTGCTCGTCGTCGGCGGTGCGGCACAGCTTCGGGCCATCCGGCTGGTGCCCCTGGTCCTGCACGGCTATGCGCAGCCGTCTCTCGAGACAGCGCAGCTCGCACACGACGCGCGCGCTCGCGGTGTGCACCACCGCGTTGGTGACCAGTTCCGACACGACCAGGATTGCCGCGTCGTGCGTCTCAGCGTCCACCTGCCACTCGTCCAGCCGGGTCCGTGTCAGCCGCCGCGCACCGGCCACCGATTCCGGATGCGCAGGGAGCGCGAAGCAGTATCGGAGCGCTTCCGTCCCGGGGCTCAGGTCGATGAGCCGGGGGATGAGCGCACTGCCAGGTGCCACGACCGATTCCTCACAGTGGGGGGCTTCGTCACGCCTCGCATCCCAGGGCATGAGGGCGGGCATGACTAAGTGAACTGGTTCACTCACCAACTCTCCCCCTGTCGTGAACACTTGGCAAGGGGCACTCTGAAAAATTCAGAGTGGTTGTGTCTTTGGCGGCATACGCATGGCACACTGCTCGCAAACAGCGCATCGGGAGGTCTGAAGTGAGCGAACCGCGGTCCGCCCCGACCGTGGGTCAGGTCGTTCTCGGCAAGCGCCTGCAGGATCTGCGGGAGCGTGTCGGCCTGAGCCGTGACCAGGCTGCGAAGGTGCTCCGGGTCGCTCCCGCGACGATACGCAGGATGGAGACCGCCGAGGTCGCGCTCAAGATCCCTTATGTGCAATTGCTCCTGAAGGCCTACGGGATCGCCGACGAGGAGACCGAGTCCTTCGTCGAGCTGGCCGAGGAGGCCAACAAGCCCGGCTGGTGGCAGCGGTTCCACGACGTCCTGCCCGACTGGTTCAGCATGTACGTCAGCCTGGAGGGCGCAGCGGGCCTCCTGCGTATGTACGAACCACACTTCGTCCCCGGACTCCTGCAGACCGAGGAATACGCCCGATCGGTGATGCGTACCGGCGCCGTCGGCCAGACCCGGCCCGAGGACATCGAGCGCCATGTGGCGCTGCGGATGGAGCGACAGTCCCTGCTGACGCGGCCGGATGCCCCGAAGCTGTGGGTGGTGATGGACGAGACTGTCCTGCGTCGTCCCGTCGGCAGCGTCGACACCATGCGTGCGCAGATCGACCGGCTGCTGGACGCCACCGAGATGCCCCATGTGACATTGCAGATCGCGGAGTTCGCGAGCGGCCACCACCCGGGCACCTACGGCCCGTTCGTCCTCTTCCGCTTCGACATCCCCGAACTGCCCGACATGGTCTACAGCGAGTACCTGACCGGCGCCGTCTACTTCGACGCGCGCCCCGAGGTGGCCTCCTACCTCGAAGTCATGGACCGCATGGCGGCTCAGGCCGCAACTGCACAACGCACGAAGGAAATCCTCCGGGATTTCCGCAAGGAGCTGTGATCGATGGACCCCATATACAACGGCATGCCCGCCGGCGAACTCGGCTCCGAAGGCTGGTACAAGCCGTGGAGCGGTGGGAACGGCGGCAACTGTGTCGAGGCCATGAAGCTGGCCGACGGCAGAGTCGCTGTACGCCAGTCCGCTGACCCCGACGGCCCCGCCCTGATCTACACCCACCTCGAGATCGCCGCCTTCATTCAGGGAGCAAAGGCCGGCCAAGCGGACTTCCTCCTTACCGGAACCTGACGCATCCGGCGTCTGTCCTTGCCACGCTCAGTCTCAGTTAGCCGATCCACGGACCCCAGGAGCGCCCCATGACCGGGCACGAGCCCATTGAGATCGACACCAGCAAGCCGCATCCCGCCCGGATGTACGACTGGTTCCTCGGTGGCAAGGACAACTATCCGGTCGACGAACAGATGGCGCAGCAGCTCCTGACTCTCGACGCCCGCGGCCGTGACATGGCCCGGGTCAACCGGGCGTTCATGCACCGCGCCACACGGTGGCTCGCCGACCAGGGCATACGCCAGTTCCTCGACATCGGCACCGGCATCCCCACCGAGCCGAACCTCCACCAGATCGCCCAGCAGACGGCCCCGGACTCGCGCATCGTCTACTGCGACAACGACCCGATCGTCCTTGCGCACGCGGTGGCCCTGCTGCGCTCCACTCCCGAGGGCGCCACGCAGTACATCCAGGTCGATGCCCGCGAGCCGGAGACCATCCTCGAACAGGCGGGCAAGGTACTCGACTTCAGCAAGCCGATCGCTCTGTCCCTGCTGGCCCTGCTGCACTTCCTCGACGACGAGGACGGTGCCGCCGAGATCGTCGACCAGCTGGTTGAGAAGCTCCCCTCGGGCAGCTATCTGGTGCTCTCGCACACCACCGGGGACTTCAACCCCGAGGGTGCGGCGCAGGCGTCGGCCCTGTACAAGGCCCGCGGGATGACGCTGCGTCCGCGCTCGCGCGCCGAACTCACCGCGTTCTTCGAGGGACTCGAACTCGTGGATCCGGGCGTCTCGCTCTCCGCGGACTGGCACCCGGAGCTCGGCGAGGTCATCGATGTACCCGGCGACGAGCCGATTCCCGGCTACGCGGGCGTGGCCCGCAAGCCCTGACCCGGGCCGTCACCTGCATGCTCACTGCCTGCTGACCGACCGGGTGATGCCCGCGGCGATCGTCGTCGCGAGCAGCCACCCGGTCGCGATGAGGAAGTACGACAGCCACTGGTACCAGCCCTGCGGGTTGAACGCCCGCTCCTGCCCGCCCCCGTACGGAAATCGACTGCTGTGCCGCGCGGGAAGGCGTCCCAGACGCGGCGCTCGGCGGCGGTCAGCTCGGTGATCTCTATCGGCGGGACTCTGGCCCGCAGCCCGACGGAGTGTCAACCCCCAGTGTGCGAGCCGCGTTCAGCTGCCCAAGGCGTGCCCGGTCGTCGCGTCGACATGCCCGGGTACGTCGTCGTGCCGGTCGCCCACCGTCGACGTACCGGACGGCTCGAAGAGCAGCAGCGAGGCGCCGTCCGCCGAGAACGGCTTGTGCCAGGTGGAGCGCGGGACGACGAACACCGCGCCCCGGTCGAGCGTGACCGTGCGCTCGCCGCCGTCCTCGCGCAGGGCGATGTCCAGTGTGCCGTCGAGGACGAGGAAGAACTCGTCGGTGTCGTCATGGACGTGCCAGACATGCTCGCCCCGGACCTTCGCGACCCGTACGTCGTAGTCGTTGACGCGGGTCACGATCCGCGGGCTCCACAGGGTCTCGAACGTCGTGAGGGCCTTGCTCAGCAGGATGGGGTCCGGGCCGGCCTTCGTCGTGTCATCGCTCATGATCCCCATCCTCGACGCTGGGCCCCACGAAGGGGAGTGCTATGAACGGAATAGGGCACAAGAATCCTCGCACCCGATCGTGGTGATCGTTTCGGCCGGATCCAACCCCCTTGGGATGGGCGTGGCCACCGAACTCTCGGGCCTGCGCCACGCCGAGCTGCCCGTGCCTTGGTACGACTTCGCGTCCTGCGCCGAGACCCCGACCGTGCGGATGTGCCACGGTTTCTTCCAGTTCGGCGAGGTTGCCGGATTCGCGGTCGCCCGCCCGGCGGACTCGGTACGGCGACGAACCTGCGCGCCCAGCTGCGCCGCCGTACCGGGGTCACCCCCACCGAGTACCGGCGCAGGTTCACCCTGAAGCACTGACCCGCCCGCAACAGGTCACAATGGACGCATGTCCCGACGCAGCACACGCCCCCGGCAGCCCAACGCCGCGAGCACCCGGAACGCCCCGGTGACCGCGATCACTCCGGCTTCGCCGTGCCCGTGCGGCCTGCCCGCCACGTACGCCGACTGCTGCGGACGACTGCACGCCGGCACCGCCGCCGCGCCGACCTGCGAGGCGCTGATGCGTTCGCGGTATGCCGCCTTCGTCGTCCAGGATGCGGCGTATCTCCTCCGCACCTGGCACCCGGACACCCGGCCGCCCGTGGTCGACTTCGATCCCGGAATGCGCTGGGTGCGCCTGGAGATCCTGGAGACGACGGACGGCAGCGCGTTCCACACCACGGGCACCGTCACTTTTCGCGCCCACTACAGGGACCACGGCCGACCGGACTCGCTCCATGAGAAGAGCCGGTTCGTCCGGCACGAGGGCGCCTGGGTCTACACGACGGCGGTCTTCATCGACTGATCGCTGCTCGCGCCCGGCTCAACGGACGCCCGCGTGCGGTGGAGCGCCGGATTCTCCGCCTCGTCCACCGGCGCCATCGCGAGATCCGCGTACGGCAGATGTGCCGACGGAGCCCCGGGCACGCCGTTACCGTCGATCCGGTAGTGCCCCGTCCTGCCCTCGTCGGAGCCCAGCAGTGCGGGGTGGTGTCGGCATCAGCCAGTGAGGCGGCGCGCCGCACAAGGAGGCTGCCGTGAGCGGCTGGTCGTGGTGCCGTCTGCGGGCGGGGGCGTTGTGGCTGACCGGTGACGATCGCCACCGGTTCGCCGTTCTGCTGCAGCAGGCGCGGACGAGTTCGACCAGTGGGCGGCCCCGCGGCCGGTGGGTGTCTCGGCTCGCGGATGGGCTCCGTACGGCTACGCGCTCGGTGCGGGGCCGGTGCCCCGTACGTGGCGAACAAGATCGTCCGTCGCGGCCGGTGCCGTCGCCTCCGCGGCAACGGCCGGCGGCAACTTCCTGCCGATCCCCACGGGTGACCACGGCCTCCTCCTCGACGCCCTCGCGGCCGTGTTCGTCTTCGTCAACCTCGGTTCGGTGTGCAGCCACTGCCTCTGCAACGGGGCGCTCGGCTGGTCGCACCTGCCCCGTACCAAGATGCGGATCACGACCCTCGTCCCGGGCATCAACGCCGGTGCCGCCGCCCTCGCCGGCGTCTCCTGTCTCGTCAGCACTTACGTGACAGCCGGCACCCCGCCATGGATGTGCGCGTCGTCGACGCGCACCACGGGCCGGCCGTCGGTGGCCGCGCAGACGCACGGGTGGTTCGCGACCGGTCGGTCGACCAGCTCCTGGCCGTCGAGGAAGAGACGCGTCGAGGTGGTGCCGGTGATCGGGGACAGCACGGCACCGGTCGTCCTCGCCGTAGAGCGTCACCGTGGCTGTCTCGCCCGACTCCGGTGCCGGCGAACGCCGACCGTTCAGAGAAGTTGCTTGAAGTTTCACGTAACAGGTACGCTTGAGCAACGCTTGAAAGTTCAACGTCTGCTCCCTCTGGAAGGGCACGTGCAAAAAATGACCTCCATCCTGCGCACCACCCGCTCCTTCTCCGGCGCCCGCACGGAAGGCCCCTCTCTGTACGCCTACGATGCCGGGTTGCTGATCCTGCGCCTGGTTCTCGGCCTGACGGTGGCGGCCCACGGCGCGCAGAAACTCTTCGGCTGGTTCGGTGGCGGCGGGCTTGAAGGCGTTGGTCAGTTCTTCACCATGAGTGGCTATCCTTCCGGCGAAACCATGGCGCTGATTGCCGGACTCAGTGAAGTCCTCGGCGGACTCGGCCTTGTGCTCGGGCTGCTCACTCCGCTCGCAGGCGCGGCCGTGCTCGGCACAATGATCAACGCGCTCGCAGTCAAGTGGGGCGGCGGCTTCTTCGCCCCGACGGGTGTCGAGTATGAACTCCTGCTGTCCGCAGGTGCGGCCGGGCTGGCCCTCACCGGGCCGGGCAGGTTCGCCGTCGACCGCTTTCTCCCCGGGCTGCGGGCCCATCGGCTTGTATACGGCGTCGCGGCCTTGGTGCTTGCCGCCGTGATCGCTGCTCTCGTGCTGCTCATCCGTAACTGACCCCAGTTGTCCGCTGCGGACTTCGCCATCTCACTCACCGCCGACAACAACCGGCCTCGGCGGACCGGCCGGGCACTGCTCGGCCCCACCGTCTGAAGGGACACCAGTCGTGAGCACTACTCCTGCGATACCGACCCGCGGCACTGACACGGGAGGCGCGTCGTGAGCCGTTTCGACACGCCTGTCGTGGTGACCCGAGGAGACGCGGAGGGACCGCTGGTCGTTCTGTTGCACGGCCGCGGCTCGCGTGAGACCGAGATCATCGGGCTGGCGGACGCTCTGCCCCGTGGCCTTTCCTACGCGGCGGTTCGCGCCCCTATCGCTGAACACGGCGGCTTCGCCTGGTTCGCCAACCGTGGCATCGGCCGACCCGTCGCGGAGTCACTGCGTGCCACCATGGACTGGTTCCGACTGTGGCTCGACGGCGTCGCCCCGCCGGGCCGGCCGGTTGTTCTCGTCGGCTTCAGCGGCGGAGCCGCCTTCGCGGGAGGTCTTTTGCTGGACGATCCCGCGCGGTTCGCCGGCGCGGCGATCCTGTACGGAACGCTGCCGTTCGAGGCAGGGGTGCCCACCGATGCCGCGCGGCTTGCCGGAGTGCCTGTCTTCGTCGCACAAGGCGATCACGATCAGGTCATACCCCGCGAACTGCTCGACCGGACATGGCGTTACCTGACCGTCGAGTCAGGGGCACCTGCGATCTCCCGGCGTGACCAGGTTGGCCACGCAATCGCCCGTGACGCGCTGGCGGCCCTAGCAGGCTGGCTGGTCGAGCGGGCAGCCTTCCCCGCCCCGCCGGGAGGGCCGGTGACTGCGCCGGCTCATCGGGAAAGGTTGCCCGGAGACCTTCCGGACCGGGCCGGTTCCCGTCCCGACGTCAGTACGACGACTCCCCAGCAGCAACGTACCGACAACGCACCTACCGAGGTGCGGGAAAGCTGTTCGCCCGGCTGAGCGCGCCATCCGGCGTACGCAGCCGTCAGTCGGACGAAGACGCTGAGGCAGCCCAGGGACAGGCCGGTCTCGGCTCAGTCGCCGCGTGTGCCGTGATCCAGAGCTGTTCCTCGACCCACTCCGTCCGGGCGCCGGAGAGGGTCCGGGCCCCCTGTGGGGCCGGCCGGCCGGGTCAGCGCAGCAGCGCCCGAACCGACGTCTTCATGCGGGCCACGAAGGCCTCCCGTACCTCGTCCGCCACCCGGTCCAGCGAAAGATACGGATTGAGGTCCTCCAGCTCGACGAGCAGCAGCTCACCGTCCGCCGTCCGGCACGCGTCGACGCGCTGGATGCCGTGTGCGAGGTCGTTCCATTCCACGAACCGGCGGGCGAAGTCCAGATCTGCCGCCGTCGGCTCGTACGGCTCCAGCACCCAGCGCTGCTCGGGGTGCGGTGCGTAGAGCGCGTACTGGAAGTCGCGGTCGATGAAGAAGAAGGACACCTCGTAGCGGAAGTCGATCCGCGGCTGGACGAGCACGGTGCCGTCCGGCTCGGCGCCCACCTCGGCCGCGAGCTCGTCCGGCGTGACGAAGCGCAGCCCGACCGAGTCCGCGCCCAGCTTCGGCTTGATCACATACTCAGCCGCCCTGGGCAGCAGCCCCAGATCGCCCGCCCGGTCCACGGTCGCGATCACCGGGTACTTCGCGGCGCTCAGATCGACCAGATACTGCTTGCCCGCCATGTCACCGCGCCCGGTCAGCGGGTTGTACACCGGCACCTTCCGCTCGCGGGCGCGGGCGCAGAACGCGTCGTACGCCTCCTGGTAGTGCAGCACCGGACCGCTGTTGCGGACAACGACGGCGTCGAAGCCGTCGAGCAGCGCGGCCGCGTCGCGCGGATGACAGAGCGCGACATCGAATTCCTCGCGCAGCCGCGAGGTGAGAAAGATGTCCTCGTCGCAGTAGCGGCGGCCGCGCGCCTGGTACGCGAGGTCGGTGACGAAGAGGACGGACGGGCGCGGACCGGCAGGCATGAGGTTCTCCCAGCGGGTGTGAGGGCGGACAGCGGATCAATGACTTTGATGGCGTTGCCCGTTCACGACGTCGGAGCACCGTCAGTGCCCGGGGCTCGCAGTCGCTTCCGGTCCGGTTCACCCCGGCCTCCGGCCGGCCGGAGCGACCGTCAGCCGATGCGCGAACAGACGTCGTCCGTGGACCCGTGGAACATGTTCAGCGTCCTGTACCCGGTGGAGCTGATGGCGAGGGTGTAGATGCCGTCGATGCGGTATTCGCCGCGTGGCAGATTGCCGTTGTTCTCGCCCACTCCGACGAGCACCGGCCCGACCACGTGCCAGAGCTGCGAGCGGTCGGTGTGGAAGTCGATGATCGCGCTGCCACCGGCATCGGCGTCGTAGGAGGCGCCGGTGTCGGTGTTGGTGACCCGGATGACCAGATCGCCCTTGAACGCGATCTTCGAGGCGGATCCGTCCGGATGGCGGTCCAGCATCTTCTGCACGACCTCGTCGACGACCGGTTCGGTGTGGACGGGGAAGTCGCAGCGGGCTCCGGCCGGGTAGTCGAACGGCCGGGTGGGGGCGGCAGGCTCCCAGCCGCCCTCCCCGGGTGCTGCGGTCTCGGCGGAGGCGGGCGCGGCACTCAGCAGTGCCGAGGCGATTGCCGCGACAACTGCCAGCGAGGAAAGGGCGGTTGATCGCATGAAATCTCCCTGCGGGGGCACACTCATGTGATGGTGCGGCCGACGCCGCCCCCCGTGCGCCGGTCACACGTGATCGTATGGTTTCGCGTCTCGCCCGGCTACCCCTCACGGCATCTCGACCGGCGCTGATGAGCGGCCGGGGCGCTCGCCGAGCCCCTCACGCTGCTCCGTCCCCTCCCGCCCGGCGTTCGCGGGCCCCGTCGTAACGCGCCCTGGTGGCTGTCGCGGAGACATCGGAGCCGGTCTGCGGCTCGGAGACGCAACAGCAGCAACCTTCTGGTCGGATGCGGGTGAGTCACCAGGCGCTGCCGGGGCGCACCGCCAGCCGGGGATGGTGGGCGGCCAGGACCTTGTTGGCCTGCGCCAGTTCGGACAGGGCCTGCTCGCGGTCTGCCTGGTCCTCGACGCAGAGCCGCGGGCCTCGGAACCTGCGGACCTCGCGGGCGGCGCACTCGGCGTCGAACTCCGCCTGCACGATGTGCGGCGGGATGCAGGACCCGATCAGTTCGACGACCCGGTCCGGGATCGGCACGGGAACGAGGAGGTGCGAGGCGGTCATCGGGGTTTCCCTCTCGGATGGTTGACCAGGAGGTGGTGCTCCACGGCCGCCGGGTGGGCGGTCGACTCCTCCTATGTAACGGGAAGCAGTTCCGGGTTTCTCAAGGAGAACGTCTCCGTCTGGCAACCGTTTGAGAGTGACCGGGTATTTCCCCTTACCCATAAGTAAGTTGACTCTGCGTGAGGTACGTGCTCGGTCGGAATCCGCGCTGCGCCGATCAGGGCTGCGCGCCGTCGCTGTGGGCGCACAGCTGCATCGCACGCGGCACTGCCCCGGTCGAGAACCGCGACTCGGAGTCGACGAGTTGCTCGCCGAAGCTGGTCTCCGGATTGCGCATCCGGTAACGGACGGACTGCGGTCGTATGTCGAGCAACTCGCCCATCTGGGCAGCGGCATCACGGGTTTCGAGCCGGATCCGCCACGTCTCGATCGGGCGCTCGCGCCGGTTGGTGCTGATCTCCGCGACGGGCGCGATGTCGCACCGGGCGAGCTGGTCGAGGAGGACCGGATCGGAGAGGGGCCACCGAGCAATGAGGTGGTCCTCGCAGAGGACGACGGACGCGTCGTCGATGACGCCCATACTGCCGCCGCCGAAGCCGCCGTTGCTGAGGAAGCTTGAAGCTTCCGGGCGCCGAATCCACCTTTTTGGATTTCTGATTTCAGCCGGTGACTGCGAAAGTGAAGTTCGAGAACGGGCTGATCGCCGTCTCCACGGGAGATATTGGTTCCGGCGCCGAGAGGGCAACGTATTCCGCGGCCTCCTTCAGGAAATCTCTACACCTCTGTGATGCGGAGATCAACGGCACTCCTTTGGGTGTGGGGGGGGCGACTGCAGGACGGCCGGGTCTTTCAGGACGCTTCTCCATGGGGGAGTGAAATGTGTCAATATCTTTCGCGGCGGACCACTGGAGGGAGAGATCGAGATCCCTCCGTTCTCCGGCTGTGGAACGAGTGGCGAAGACCTGGACCCGCTGTTCACCGCTTCCCTCTCCGGCCCTGGGAACGCGATCACCAGGAACCCGGACACCACCTGTATTCCGAGGAAACCCTCTACGCGCTGATCCACCAGGGATTACGGGACAGCCCTTCGGTGCCGACAGGGCCGGACCCGGTTTTGAGTAATCCGCCTACGCCGGAGGAGCCGCATCGGCAGCGGTGGCCCCATCCCCGTTCGAGGTTCCTGCACCGTCAGTCAGAAGTCCGGCCCCCGGGCACGAAGAGAACTAAGGTGGTATACGGGTCATGTAGGAACGCCCCGGAGGGGCCATGCGCCGACACCGCACCACTCACGCCGACAGTGCCCAGGATGCCCTGCTCACCCTCGGGCGTCTTGTCGACCAGGCGCTGGAGCGGCTCAGGATCCAGCAGGCGCGTGCGGAACTGGCCGAGGCGTTGCAGCGCCATCTGCTCCCGCCCCAGCTTCCGCAGCTGCCCCACCTGGCCATCGCGGCCCGTTACACCCCTTCGAATGACGGTCTCGATGTCGGGGGCGACTGGTACGACGCCTTTCCGATGACGAACGGGGCGGTCGGGATCGCCATCGGTGACGTGCAGGGTCACGACGTGGAAGCCATTGCCTTCATGGGTCAGGCTCGCACCTGCCTGAGGGCCCTCGCCTGCGCCACGAGCGATCCGGGCGAGGTACTGAGCCGCGCCAATGATCTGCTCATTTCCATGGGCTGCGGCCTTTTCGCGACCTGCTGCTTTCTGACCTTCGACCCGCTCGACGGCGCGCTCGCGATCTCCCGCGCCGGCCACATCCCGATGGTCTGGGCCACGTCAGCCGGTCACTCCTGCATCATCCTCGACCGTGGCGGTCCGCCCCTCGGCATACTCCCCGGGGAGATCTATCCGGTGACGCGACGATGGCTGACGGAGCCGGGATCGTTGGTCATGGTCACCGATGGGGTGGTGGAAGGACCGACCTGCCCGATCGAGAAAGGGCTGGAGGAGGTGGTACGGCTGGTCTGCAATGGTTACGACGGCGACCCCGACGACCTGGCTCGTGAAGTGGTGAAGGTGGCCGATCTGACGGGCCACTGCGACGATGCCGCAGTCCTCGTCGTCCGATACGCCGGCCTGCCCGGCGCGGGGTAGCCATGGCCCGCGCTGCCTGCTCCGCGCTGCAACGACCGAGGTGGCTCCCGACCCGTCCTGGCCGGTAGAGCCCTTCCAGGTGGTGTCCGATGACTGCCGTGGTGACCAATCCGGAGCTTCGGCGCAGGGGCGCCTCGACTCTCCTGGTCCTCGCTGTCGCAGCCGCCTACTACGGGGCTGCCCGGCTGGGTCTCCTCGAACAACTGGTGCGCGGACAGGTCACGCCACTCTGGCCCGCTACCGGCATTGCCCTGGCCGGACTGCTCGTCTTCGGGCTCCGCGTCTGGCCGGGCATTGCGATCGGGGCCTTTCTTGCGAACGTGTCCATCGGACCGACGGGTCTGTCCGTTCTGCTCATCGTCGTGGGAAACACGCTCGCTTCGGTCTGCTCCTACTTGATGCTGCGGCGTGCGGGGTTCCACAACGATCTGGACCGGCTGCGCGACGCGCTGGCGCTGGTCTTCATCGGCGCCTTGGGCGGGACGCTCATCAGTGCGACAGTGGGCGGCAGTGCGCTGGTGCTCTCCGGCGCCGTGCCCGCAGGACATTTCTGGCCCACATGGTCGGTGTGGTGGACGGGCGACGCCATGGGCGTGCTGGTCGTCGCACCGTTTCTGCTCGTCCTTCGCGGGGCGCGGTGGCCACGCGGTGTGGCACTCCGGCGGTGGGCCGAAGCGGCGGCTCTGTTCCTCGGCACCCTTGCGGTCACGCTGCTGGTGACGGGCAGCAGCGCCTCCCTGCTCTTCCTTGTCTTCCCGTTCCTCATCTGGGCCGCGTTCCGATTCGAACGCGCAGGCGCCGCGTCGTGTGCGCTCGGAGTCTCCATGCTGGCGATTCTGGCGGCCGTTCGTGGGGCCGGTCCGTTCGCCCATAAGGAGCTCATCATCAATATGGTCACACTCCAGGCATTCAACGGCGCCACAGCGCTGACCGCGCTGCTGCTCGCGGCGGTCATCACCGAGCGGAACCGCACCCACGACGAGATCAATCGGCTCTGCGGGCGGCTCACCGACATAGTGGCGGCCATGTCGGACCACCCGGTCACCGACCAGTGGCTGACGTCCGACGACCCCGACGACGCGGACGGCCGCGGCGACGAACGTTAGGGGTGCCCGGCCGGCACCCTCTTCGTACGCGCCCCGATGGACATCAGGCCGAGCGGCTCACCGGTGATCTGCGCGGAGTCGGTGACGAGCGCGCCGCCCGGCGGCGAGACAACCGCGGCGACGCCCTTGAATCCAACGCGTTTCGGTTACGGCCTGGTGCACGACAGCGAGCGGACTCCGGGCGTCATGCGACTCCGCCTCCGGCGTTGTCGTCAGTCGACGACTCCCCCATAGCCGGACCCCGGCCGGCGACCACCCCTGCGCCACCCCGTCGGGCGCGACATCAGCGGGCTGACAGCACCTCGGCCAGGTCGTACCGCACCACTTCTTCCAACTGTGCGTAGGTACAGCTCCCGGGGGTGCGGTCGGGCCGCCACCGGCGAAACTGGGCCGTATGCCGGAACCGGTCGCCCTCCATGTGGTCGTAACCGACTTCGCACACCCGCTCCGGGCGCAGCGCCACCCACGACTGATCCTTCTTCCCGGACCAGCGGCTCGGTGTACCGGGCAGCCGGGCGGTCTCGTGCGCGGCGGCATCCGCCCACGTCGCCCACGGATGGTCGGCGAACTCCGTCCGCAACGGGTCCAGCTCGGCGACCAGCTCCTCGCGTCGCTTCATCGAGAACGCCGCGCAGACTCCGACGTGCTGCAGGACGCCTTCGGAGTCGTAGAGGCCGAGCAGCATCGAGCCGACGACCGGGCCGCTCTTGTGGAAGCGGTATCCCGCCACCACACAGTCGGCGGTCCGCTCGTGCTTGATCTTGTACATGACACGGACGTCCGGGCGGTACGGCCGATCCAGCGGCTTGGCGACGACACCGTCGAGCCCGGCACCCTCGTACCGTTCGAACCACTCCTGGGCGACGGCTGGGTCGGTGGTCGCGGGGGCGAGATGGACGGGGGCCGAGGCGCCGGACAACGCCGCTTCCAGGACGGCTCGGCGGTCCGCCTGCCGGGTGGAGAGCAGCGAGTCGTCGCCCACCGCGAGGATGTCGAAGGCGACCAGACTGGCCGGGGTCTGCTCGGCGAGCAGCCGCACCCGTGAATCGGCCGGATGGATACGTTCACTGAGCCGGTCGAAGTCCAGTTTCCCGTCGTACGCGACGACGATCTCGCCGTCGATCACACAGCGCGGCGGCAGATTCTCCCGGACCGCCGTGACCAGCTCGGGGAAGTACCGGGTGAGCGGCTTGCCGGTGCGGCTGCCGATCACCACCTCGTCGCCGTCGCGGTGCACGATCGCCCGGAAGCCGTCCCATTTGGCCTCGTACTGCATGCCCGACGGGATCCGGGACACAGACTTGGCCAGCATCGGCTTCACGGGTGGCATCACCGGCAGGTCCATGGGCCGATTCTTGCTCGGATAGCTCGATGTGGCTCCCGATATGCGGCATATGGGACCCCGGCCTACCCTGACCCCCATGGGCGCAGCGGTGGAGCTGGATGCAGACGGACGGGCAGTACGGCTGTCCAACCCCGACAAGGTGTACTTCCCGGAGAAGGGCTACACGAAGAGGGACGTCGCCGAGTACTTCCTCTCCGTCGGGGCCGGGATCACGCGGGCCCTGCGCGACCGGCCGACCACACTCCAGCGCTTTGTCGACGGTGTCGATGGCGACTTCTTCTACCAGAAGCGCGCCCCGAAGAACCTCCCCGACTGGATCCCCACCGCCCGCGTCGCCTTTCCCAGCGGCCGGCCGGCCGACGAGATCTGCCCCACCGAACTCGCCGCCGTCCTGTGGGCGGCCAACCTCGGCACGCTCACCTTCCACCCCTGGCCGGTGCGGAGAGCCGACACCGACCACCCGGACGAGTTCCGCATCGACCTCGACCCGCAGCCCGGCACGGACTACGCCGACGCGGTCACCGCCGCCCATGAGTTGCGCGCCGTCCTCGACGACCACGGTCTGCGCGGCTGGCCCAAGACCTCCGGCGACCGCGGCATCCACGTCTTCGTCCCCGTCGAACCCCGCTGGACCTTCACCGAGGTCCGTCGCGCGGCCATCGCGGCCGGCCGCGAACTCGAACGCCGGATGCCGGACCGGGTGACCACCGCGTGGTGGAAGGAGGAGCGCGGTGAACGCATCTTCGTCGACTACAACCAGACCGCTCGCGACCGGACGATCGCCTCCGCCTACTCCGTGCGGCCCCGCCCTCACGCTCCGGTCTCCGCGCCGCTGCGCTGGGACGAGCTCGACGACGCCGAGCCGCAGGACTTCGACATCCGCACCATGCCGAAGCGGTACGCGGAGCTCGGCGACGTGCACGCGGACATGGACGACCACGCCTTCCGGCTCGACGGGCTGCTGGAACTGGCGGACCGGGACGAGCGGGAGCGCGGGCTCGGCGACATGCCCTACCCGCCGGAGTACCCGAAGATGCCCGGCGAACCCAAGCGGGTTCAGCCGAGCCGCGCCCGGCACGACGAGGACGGGGAGGCATGAGCGCGCCCGATCTGGAGCCCGTCTCACCGCACGGGGAACACGCCCGTCCCCGGACCCGTGGTGACAGCTGGTGGGCGGTGTTCAAAGCGTCCCCGTATCTGCCTGCCGTCGTGCTGATGTTCATCATCGCGGCGGCGGCCGGTCTTTTCGCGGGCTCCTACACGTACGCGATGGCCAATCCGACCCCCCGCAATATCCCGGCCGCCGTGGTCGGCGATCTCGGCACTCCGCGCGACAAGGTCTTCCTCGCCGGGCTGGAGGTCGCGCTCGACACATCGCTGGTGCTGCACGAGTACGCCACCGAAGCCGAGGCCCGCACCGCGCTGGAGGAGCAGAAGGTCTTCGCCGTCCTGCGGTCCGCGAACGGCGGGGTCGCCGTGGATGTCGCGAGCGCGTCCGGGGCGTCGGTCGCCCAACTGCTCACCGAGTCCACGCTGAAGGTGGGGCAAGCGGCCCATGTGCCGGTCAAGGTCACGGACGTGAAGCCCCTGCAGCGGGGCGATCCGCGCGGCCTCGCCCTCTTCTACATCTCGCTCGCCGCGGTGGTCATCGGCTTTCTCGGCGCCATCCAGCTGAGTGTGCACGCCAAGGGGCTGAACCCGCTGGAGCGGATCGGTTTCACCGTGGCGTACGCGCTGCTCGGCGGTTTCGCGATCGCTGCTGTGGTGGACTGGCTGCTCGGTTCCGTCGATCTGCCGTTCGTTCAGTCGTGGATGATCCTCACCTTCACGATGTTCACCACGGGCATGGTCTTCACCATGTTCAACACCCTGATGGGGCGCTGGGCGATGATCCCCACCTGGGGACTGATGGTGCTGCTCGGCAACCCGTCCTCCGGCGGTGCGGTGTCCTGGCCGCTGCTGCCGTCGGTACTGGGCTTCGTCGGCCGCTGGCTCCCCCCGGGCGCTGCGGTCAACGCCCAGCACGCCGCCGTCTACTACCCGGGGCACCAGCGGATCTTCCCGTACCTGGTGCTCGCCGGCTGGTCGCTGGTCTCCTGCACGGTGTTCTGGGTATGGCGCCACCGGCACCCCGGAGGCCGTGACCACATGCCTCAGCATGCGGCCACGGCCTCCTGACCTTCCCCGAGTCACTGCAACAGTCGATGAAGCCAGACCTCTTTTCGCGACTCGCCAATCGCTATGGCAGCCATGGCGCGAACTTCGTCCTTAATGTGAATAACCGAAGATTCTCGGGCTACGGTATGGCCCGCTCCGGGAGCCGCCTGTGCCCCGACGGTCTCCGCAAGTCTCCGTAACGCCCGTCTACCAGTGGGGAGTTCGACATGGACCGAAGGAGCTTCAACCGCCGTTTCCTGGTGGGTGGCGGGGTCGTCGCGGCGACCGGAGCGACATCGTTGTTGCTCGGATCGGTCGACGCCAACTCGGCGGAGCCCCCGCCGAGGACCGCCCCGGCGGGAGGCGTGATCCGTCATCTCAAGCTGTACGCCGAGAAATTGGCGGACGGTCGGATGGCGTACGGCCTCGAGAAGGGCAAGGCGACGGTCCCCGGGCCGCTCATCGAGATCAACGAGGGCGACACCCTGCACATCGAGTTCGAGAACACGATGGATGTGGCGGCCGGCCTGCACGTGCACGGCGTCGACTACGACATCGCGAGCGACGGCACCAGGGTGAACAACAGCATCGTCGAGCCGGGTGGCACGCGTACGTACACCTGGCGCACCCACGCGCCGGGCCGCCGGAAGGACGGCACGTGGCAGCCCGGCAGCGCGGGCTACTGGCACTATCACGACCATGTCGTCGGGACGGACCACGGCACGGGCGGCATCCGCAAGGGTCTGTACGGCCCCGTGGTCGTCCGGCGCAACGGGGACCTCCTGCCGGACAAGACCATCACGATTGTCTTCAACGACATGACGATCAACAACAGAGCGGCCCACGACAGCCCCAACTTCGACGCCACCGTGGGCGACCGGCTCGAAGTAGTCATGATCACGCACGGCAATTACTACCACACGTTCCACATCCATGGTCATCGCTGGGCGGACAACCGCACCGGGCTGCTCACCGGGCCCGACGATCCCAGCCGCGTCATCGACACGAAGATCGTCGGCCCGGCGGACTCCTTCGGCTTCCAGGTCATCGCGGGCGAACAGGTGGGCGCGGGTGCCTGGATGTACCACTGCCATGTGCAGAGCCACTCCGACATGGGTATGGCCGGACTGCTGCTGGTCGCCAAGGCGGACGGAACGGTCCCGGGCTACGACCCCCGTGCCAGGCATGACATGAAGGCCGACACGCCGATGAACGACAAGGCGATGACCGACAGGACCTGAGGCCGGCGGACCGAGGCCTGAGGAATCCGGTCAGGGTTCCGTCGGCCCCGTCGCCAGGCGCAGCTGTTCCTCCTCGACGATGCGCCTGGCCAGGCTCCCGTCCGACACGTCCACGGCGTCCGGCGTCGTCTCGGCGACGTCGCTGCGCCGCGCGTACGCGTCGAACAGTCGCTCCTTGCGGGCCAGGATGTCCAGCATCCGCTGGTCGACGCTGTCCGTCGCGAGCAGCCGGTGCACCTGGACCGTGCGTATCTGCCCCATCCGGTGGGCGCGTGCCACGGCCTGGTGCTCCATCGTCGGCTTGATCTGCGGCTCGCAGAGGATGACAACCGACGCGGCCTGCATGTTCAGCCCGACGCCCCCGGCCTGGATCTGGCTCAGCAGGACGGCGTGGCCGTCCACCGTGCTGAACTCGTCGATCAGCCCCTGCCGCCGGGCCGCCGGGACGTTGCCGGAGACCGGCCCGAACACCCCGTTGCCCAGGGCCTCCCGGACCGTGGTGAGTACCTCGTGGAAGTAGGAGAACACGACCACCTTGAGCCCGTTGCCGGCGGCCTCCGCGACCAGCTCGCGCAGCCGGTTCAGCTTCGCGGAGGTCTCCGGCCGGGCGTACGCGGCCCGGCGCATCCGCATGAACTGTCCGGCGGCGACCGCCTCCCGGTAGGCGTCGAGATCCGCCTCGCTGAACTCCTCCCACTCGTCGACCTGCACCAGCGCCGGAAGTTCGGTCAGCACGTCCTCCTGGTTGCGCCGGAGATAGGCGGGCGCGACGGCACGGCGGAAGGCGTGCGAGCCGGCGGCCCCGTGGGTGGTCCTGATCGACGGCGCCAGTTCGGGCTGGAGATGGCGGACCAGGCTGCGGAACTCCTCGACCCGGTTCTCCATCGGCGTACCGGTCAGGAACAGCACCCGTTCGGTGCGCCCCGCCCAGCCGGAGACCGCGCGCGAGCGGCGGGTGGCGGGGTTCTTCACGTAGTGCGCCTCGTCGACGACCAGCATGCCGGGCCGCTTCCCGCCGTCCCGGGCGGCCGGGAGGGTGTGCAGGGCATCGAAGGTGGTGAGGGCGACCCCGCCGCGCTCGCGCCAGTCGGCGAACGCCTCCTGTCGCTCGGGGCCGTGCACCGGCAGAACCCGCAGAGTGGACCGGGCCCGGAGCTCCCGCACCCAGTTGATCAGCACGCTCGCCGGGCAGACCACCAGGAAGTGCGTCTCGCCCCGCGCCGAGAGGTGCGCGAGCGCGGCGATCGCCTGCACGGTCTTCCCGAGCCCCATCTCGTCGCCGAGGATCACCCGCTTCTGCGCGAGCGCGAAGCGGGCGCCGAACGACTGGTAGCCCCGCAGGGAGACCCGCAGATGCGCATCGTCGAGCCGCAGCCCGCGCACCCGGTCGGCGATCCCCGACGGAAGGAACCCCTCGGCGGCGTCCCGGTCGGGCCGCGTGCCCGACATCTCGGCGAGCAGGCTGTAGTACTCGGCGGACCGCAGCTCGAAGTCGACCCACGCCGCGAGGTCCGACTCGGGGTCCCGCAGCAGATCGACCGACACCTGCCCGAACAGCAGCGGAAGCCCGCGCTCCGTCGCCTCCGCGACCGCGGTCCGGACAGTGGCGACGGCAATGAGCGCCGCCGTACGGGCCTGCCGCCGGGCGAACAGCATGCGCAACCGCCCGCGGGCCGGTCCGGCCTCGGTGAGCAGCGGCTCCAGCCGCCCGACGAGCCGCCGGGCCGCGTCCACGGCCCGCCGGACGTCCGGACCGGCCTCGATCAGTCGGTGCAAGGCCATGACCAGGGCGGTCGTGGACTCGTCCGGCGCCTCCACGTCGATCCGGACGGCGACCGTGTCCCGGACCGCGTGCGCGATCTGGCCCGCGGCGGCGAGCGCCTGATCGGCGGTCTGCGCACCGACGCCGGGGATCTGGCGGAGCTCGTACCGATTGGCCTCATGGACCTGACCGACCGTCGTGTAGCCGGCCTGCTCGACCGCGCCGAGGCGCAACCGGCCCTCGGTGACGTCCTTGAGCCGGGAGACCGGGATCGCGGCCAGCGCACGGTGGATCAGGGAGTCGAGGATCGGGGTGAGAGCGGCGTGTATGGCGTCGGTCGCGCGAGTGTGGTCGGCCAGCACGGCACGCGCCGCGTCGAGCAGCCGTTCGGCTTCTGCGATCAGTTCCCGGGCTGCCTTCCCCGTCGGCGCCCCGGTGTCCCTCGCCCCGGTACCGGTCTCCCCGGCCTCTGTCATATACGTACCTCTGTCCGCGCAGCCCCGCTGCCGCCTTGCCCGGCAGCTGCCCGAGTGAGACATATCGTGCCATGGGCCGTTGACAGTGCGGGCCCGGCGGAGCGAGAGCCCCGGTGCACGGTCAGGACTCGGGCGGGCGGCGTCCGGCCGGTCACAGCAGCGGGACCTCCAGCGCCCTGGCGCAGGGGCCGCGCCGCACAGGGATGTGCTCGCCCATCAGCCAGTGTGCGCGGCCGTACGCGTCGATGGTGCTGCTCATCATGTGCAGACCCTGGTAGGTGCGCGGCAGACAGGCGTACCGGGTCAGAGGCGTGGACTCCATGGTGCTCCTCGGCAGAAAAGCAGGAACGCGGAACGTGGACCAGGCGGCTGCGGACATGCGCAGGTGCCGGCGGCGCGTGGGCCGAGGGGCGGAGCAGGGGGCGCCTACGAGCCATGAACCTTTCTGGTGGTCATGCGCCGATCATCCATGAGGGCCGAGCCGAGGTGCAACGGTTTCCCGCGTTGCGCAGTCTGCGGTTGTCAGTGCCCGGTGCAAGACTCGGATGGTCAGGAGAAACCCCTGCAGTGCACACGCGGGACTCGCTGAAGGAGCGCACCATGCTCACCACCGGTTTTGTCACCGGATCCCCCAACTGGCTCGATCTCGGCACGCCCGACCTCGACCGGGCCACCACCTTCTACCAGGGCCTCTTCGGCTGGGACTTCGTTCCCGGCGGTCCCGAGACCGGCGGGTACGGGATGTTCATGCTGGACGGGAAATCGGTCGCGGGCGCCATGACCGTCACCCCGGAGCAGGCGAAGTCGTCCTGGTCGGTCTACTTCCAGACGCCCGATGTCGATGCCACCGCCAAGGCGGTCGAGCAGGCCGGCGGCGCGGTGCCCTTCCAGCCGATGGATGTCCTCGACTTCGGCCGGATGGGCGGCTTCACGGACCGGGACGGCGCGTACTTCGGGACCTGGCAGCCGAGAAAGAACACCGGCCTGGGTGTGGTGGGCGCGCCGGGCTCGCTCTGCTGGACCGAGCTGTACACCCCGGACGTGCCTGCGGCCGCCGCGTTCTACGGCATGGTCTTCGGGTGGGAGACCCAGCAGGTGGCGTACCCCGGCGGCGGTGGGTCCTACACTCTGATCCGCACCAGGGGCGCAGGCGAGCGCGCTGACTTCGGTGGGCTCGTACCTCTCGACGCCGTTGCGACACAGGGCGTTCTGGGACCGCACTGGCTGCCGTACTTCGAGGTCGACGACTGCGACGCCACGGTCGCGGACGTCGAGCGGCTGGGCGGCAAGCTGACGCTGGAGCCGATGGAGATGGAAGGCGTGGGCAAGTTCGCCAACGTCGCCGATCCGTACGGGGCGCAGTTCGCCGTGATCAAGAGCTCGGACACGCCGGGAAGCTGACCGGAGGACGTACGGCCCCGCATTGATGTGGCGTTGAGCAGTCGTTTATCGCGACCGGGCACTGTGTGCGCCATGCTGATCAACACCGTGACGGACCCCGCACTCGCCTGGCAGGAGACGGCGCTCTGCGCGCAAGCGGGACCCGAGTTCTTCTTCCCTGCCCCCGGCAGCTCCACACGTGAGGCGAAGCAACTGTGCAACGCCTGCGAGGGCCGGGTGGCCTGCCTGGAGTACGCGCTCGACAACGACGAACGGTTCGGCGTCTGGGGCGGACTTTCGGAGAAGGAGCGGGAACGGCTGCGCAGGGTTGAGCGCGACCGGGCCTGAACTTCCCCTGTACGTACCGGTATTCGGCCCTCCGGGGTCCTGAGTCCGGATCTCCGGGGAGCCGGGTTGAGCGAGTACGACTACATGGTCGTCGGGGCGGGATCGGCCGGCTGCGTGCCGGCCGCGCGACTCTCCGAGGACCCCACGGGTCCGGGGCGCGCTCGTCGAGCCGGGACGTACCTGGCCCGGTCGACGACACGCACCTCGCCGAGGTGATCCGGACCGGCGCGGAGACGCTCTGCCACCCGGTCGGCACCTGCACGGTGGGGGGAGGACCCGGCATCCGTGACCGACCCGCGGCTGCGCGCGGGTCGACGCCTCGGTCATGCCATGCATCACCCGCGGCGACCCGCACCAGCAGTGCCGAACTCGCCTCCCAGGGCGTCCATATGTGCGCCGTCGACACCGGCTGGATCACCGACGAGAACCCGGTGCCGAAGAAGGAGCGGATCGCTGCCGGAGGCTTCCGTACCCCGCTCGACATCGTGGACGGCGCCGCCCGCGTCTACGATCCGATCGTGCGTGGCGAGGCGGGATCGCCCGTCTCGGGCGTCTTCCTCAAGGACTACCGGGAAGCGGAATGGTGAAGGGCGACCGCACTCGCACTGCGGCCCCGCCGGAGGGCGACGACCGAGACCGACTGACACACCACCGGACAGGCCGGCCCTCGCAATCGCGGAGACCGGCTTCGCCGTTCCTCGGCGGTGCCCCGGCCGACCGGCAGTAATCGGTGCCCCTCCCGGCAGGCTCTGCCCCGTCGCGCCGCCCAGCACACGCGCTCGCCGCGTTGGCCGAAAGCCCTGGCAGCTCCTTCCCCGAGCTCTCAGCTCCGTTCGAGCAGGGGAGACCCCATCCAAGGCCTTCCGGCCGCCGTGCGACCGCACGCACCGGACGACGCTCCTCAAGTGCAGAGCTAGCGACCGGTCGGCTATGTGCAACCGCAGGTGACCGGTCGAGAATGGCTCCACGGGCATCAGGGCGATCCCAGGACCGGCTGATCCGGGTTCCGCCGACCGGCTGCCGCGGTGCCTCCCACGCGGCGGTTGCCGACCGTCGGGCGAGGGCTCGCTCGTCACCGTGGGCGCCACGCCGCCAGGTCCGGTATTACCCTCGCGGTCCCGATGTGCGTGACGCCTCGTCACACTGAGGCGACGGCCCACAAGTGAGTGTGCTCGTGGGCCGTCGGGTGCTGTGCGGGTTGTGGGTCAGGCGTTTCGCGGAGGCCTGGGGTCCAGGCCTCCGCGAGAGTGACGGGTCAGGCGTTCGCGCGGGCGGCCATCCGCGCCTTGCGCGCGGCCAGTTTCTCGTCGAACTTGGCCGCTTCGCGGTCCAGTCCGCCCATGTAGAGCCCCAGCTCCTCCTGCGCCTTCAGCCCGTCCGGGCCGAGCCCGTCGATGTCCATGACCTTCAGGTAGCGCAGCACGGGCTGGATCACGTCGTCGTGGTGGATCCGCATGTTGTAGATCTCGCCGATCGCCATCTGCGCTGCGGCCCGCTCGAAGCCGGGCATGCCGTGACCGGGCATCCGGAAGTTGACCACGACCTCACGCACGGCCTGCATCGTCAGGTCCGGGGCGAGTTCGAAGGCCGCGCCGAGCAGGTTGCGGTAGAAGATCATGTGCAGGTTCTCGTCGGTGGCGATCCGGGCGAGCATGCGGTCGCAGACCGGGTCGCCCGACTGGTGACCGGTGTTGCGGTGCGAGACGCGGGTTGCGAGTTCCTGGAAGGCGACGTACGCCACGGAGTGCAGCATCGAGTGTCGGTTGTCGGACTCGAATCCATCCGCCATGTGCGCCATGCGGAACTGCTCCAGCTTGTCCGGGTCGACGGCGCGCGAGGTGAGCAGGTAGTCGCGCATCACGATGCCGTGCCGGCCCTCCTCGGCGGTCCAGCGGTGCACCCAGGTGCCCCAGGCGCCGTCACGGCCGAACAGGGAGGCGATCTCGTGGTGGTAGCTGGGAAGGTTGTCCTCGGTCAGCAGGTTCACGACCAGCGCGATCTTGCCGATGTCGGTGACCTTGGACTGGTCGGCCTGCCACGCCTCACCGTCCTCGAAGATGCCGGGGAAATTCCGGCCGTCCGAGAAGGGGATGTACTCGTGGGGCATCCAGTCCTTGGCGACCTTGAGATGGCGGTTGAGCTCCTTCTCCACCACCTCCTCCAGGGCGTACAGCAGTTGGGCGTCGGTCCACGCCTTTGAACTGCCGAGGTGGGGAGAGGTGATCGTCACGGGGGCTCCTGGGGACGGGAGAATTACCTACGGCTTCGTAGGTTACGAGACCGTAGGTTAAAGCGGGAGTAAGCCCCCCGCCAAGCCCGGCCGCGCGAAGTCCGACTACGTACCGTTATGTCTGCAGGTCGCGCAGGCGTACGGAGAGGTAGGTCACGCAGTGATCCAGTTTCTCGAAATTGCTGATATCTACTGATACGGGGTGATATCCGAACTTGGTGGACGACTCTGCGGTCTTTGGTGCACTTGTAGATTCCCGCCATCGAGCAGCACCACGTGCGGGCCCGCCTCTTCCGGAATCGGCAGGAAACAGCCGAAAAGCGACGGTTCGTCAACCGGGTGCGGGTACCCGACGACTGTGCCGTCCGGCAGAGCCGTCACCGCGGACTTCAGGTGCAGCACCTTGGTCGGCGGCACGGCTACGACACGGGCACTCAGCGGCTCGAACGCGGATCTGAGCTGCCGCACCCCCTCCGCGTTCGTCCGGCCGCCGCGCCCGACAAAGACCGTGCCGCCGGTTTTCAGGACGTCGCTGCCGTCCAGCGTGCCCGGCTTCCTCCTCCAGTTCACCGAGCAGCCGAGCCCGGCCAGTGCCTCCTCCACGGCCGCGGTCTCGCCCCGGCGGGACTCCGCGCCGGTCCGGGCGATGAGCGCCACGTTCCGGCACATCACCACGGTGTCCTCGACGAACACGCCGTCCGGGTATCCGTCCGCCGGGCTCGCCTCGACCGTCTCCCATCCGTACTCGCCGAGGACGGCGACATACCGCTCCCATGCTCGCCGCCGCGGTCGACTCGCAGGGCGGGGCGGGGGCCGGGGTACGCTCCCGCACCGACTGCGGTCGGCGGCTGGAAGAGCCGGGCCGTGCTCCGCCGATGTCCCCGGCCGCCGTCTGTCCCCGTCACCCCCACGGCTCAGAGCTCCATCGCCACCGCCTCGGCCGTGGTGTCACGCAGTTCGCCGTCCAGCAGCAGCCAGCGCGTGATGCCGAGCGATTCCAGGAACGGCACATCGTGGCTCGCCACGATCAGCGCGCCCTCGTACGACTCCAGAGCCGCCGTCAGCCGGCGCACGCTCGCCATGTCCAGATTGTTCGTCGGCTCGTCCAGCATCAGCAGTTGCGGTGCCGGTTCGGCCAGCAGCAGCGCCGCCAGTGCCGCACGGAATCGTTCCCCGCCCGACAGCGTCCCCACGGGCCGGTCCGCCCGAGCCCCCTTGAACAGGAAGTGCGCCAGCCTCGCCCTGATCCGATTGTCCGTGGCATTCGGTGCGAATCGCGCCACGTTCTCCACCACGCTCAGTCCGTCGTCGAGTACATCCAGACGCTGCGGCAGAAAGCCCAGCGGCAATTGGGGTGTCGCCTCGCCGGACACCGGTGCCTGCTCGCCGGCAATGGTTCGCAACAGCGTCGTCTTGCCCGCGCCATTGCGGCCCACCAGCGCGATCCGCTCAGGGCCCCGCAGCTCGAACCCGCCGCTCACCCGTGCCCCGTGCGCGAGTTCCAGATCGCGCAGTACGAGCACGCCCTGGCCCGGATGCACCTTGGTGTGCGGCAGCTCGACCCTGATCTCGTCGTCGTCCCGCACCGCCTCGACAGCGTCGTCGAGGCGCTCCTTCGCCTCCGCCAGCTTCCCGGCGTGCAAGAGCCGATGCTTGCCGGCCGATTCCTGGGCGGCCCGCTTGCGGTTGCCCATGACGATCTTCGGCTCGCGCTTGTTGTCCGACATCTTCTGTCCGTAGCGCTTACGCCGAGCCAACTTGACCTGGGCGTCTGCCAGGTCACGCTTCTGTCGCTGCACGTCGGCCTCCGCGACCCGCACCATGCGCTCGGCCGCCTCCTGCTCGACGGCGAGCGCCTCCTCGTACTCCGAGAGATTCCCGCCGTACCAGGTGACCGACCCGTCCCGCAGATCCGCGATCTGGTCCACCCGCTCCAGGAGCTCGCGGTCATGGCTGACGACGACCAGGACACCCGCCCACGCGTCGACCGCCTCGTACAGCCGCCTGCGCGCGTACAGATCCAGATTGTTCGTGGGCTCGTCGAGCAGCAGCACCCCGGGGCGGGCCAGCAACAGCGCGGCCAGGCGCAGCAACACGCACTCGCCGCCCGACATCTCGCCGATCGTGCGGTCGAGCCCGATGTGGCCGAGGCCGAGCTGATCGAGCGTCGCGCGGGCGCGCTCCTCCACGTCCCAGTCGTCACCGACGGCCGCGAACTGCTCCTCGCGGACGTCCCCCGCCTCGATGGCGTGCAGAGCGGCCCGGGTACCGGCGATGCCCAGGGCGGCATCGACCCGCAGCGCCGTGTCCAGGACCAGATTCTGCGGGAGATACCCGATCTCGCCCCGGGTGCGGATGTGGCCATCGGTGGGGGTGAGTTCACCCGCGATCAGCCGCAACAGGGTTGACTTTCCACACCCGTTGAGGCCGATGAGACCGGTCCTGCCGGGGCCCACGGCCAGCTGGAAGTCGTCGAAGACCTCACTGCCGTCGGGCCAGGCGAAGGAGAGCGACGAACAGGCGATATGAGTCATGGGGGTAGACATACGGATCTCCCGGTTGCGAGGAAGGGCAGGGGGGCAACGGGCGAGACACCGGTCACGGGCGTTCCACGGACATGGCCAAGGAGGAGCCCCGGTTGCGGAGGACGGCTCTAAGAGCTGAGGTCACACTCGGGCGCGCAGACATGACAGACATGACAGACCTGAACGGGCATGCACTGTCCGGACACGGCGCGCAACGCGGTGTCTCACGACCTCAGACGAGCAACGTCCTTCTCCGATCCGACGACAACAAGGACGTCACGAACGGTACGACGGGACTTCGCGCCCCGGCAAACGATTTACGTCGATCCCGGCCGTGCCGGTGCGTGCGGCGGATCGGGGGCCGGACGATGACAGGTCGCTGGACGGGCAGGGCCCTGACGATGCCCACGGTGTTCTGCGGCGGTGCGGTGCTGACCGGCTGCTTCGCCTCCTCGCGCTCCTCGGTGGGCGCCTCCACCTCGGGGACCGCAGCCACCGAACTTCGGGGACCACGTGTCCGTCCCCTCCGGGCAGCGGAGCATTCCGCTGACCGTCCCGCCGGGTCCTCCTGCTGCCCGGCACCACCGGGCCGGCGATCGGAGCGGCCACCTGCTCCGAGGCCGGACGCCGGTTCATCGCCGGGGACGTCTACCGCGGGACACGGCGGTGGAGCCGCCGGATCCCGGGGGCGTACCGGGTACGGGCCCCGGGCGGCGCCGACGCGCCGGGCGGCAGCGAAGCCGCTCCCGGGCTCAGCACGCTCCGCCGAGCAGGTCCGTCAGACTCCGGTCCAGATCCAGGAATCGGTGCTCCTGCCCCGACGGGACGAGTTCCTCGGCGCGCCCGAGGAAGCGACGCAGCTCCGCCGTGTGGACATGCACCATGGCGATGCCCTCGGCGGCATGGAACTCCAGGACCGTACGGTCGTAGCCGAACGGCCTGATCCGTACGTCCCCGTCCCCGGCCGCTCCTTCTATTCCTGCCGCCAGCAGTTCGCGGGAGAACTCCCAGGACACCTCGGTGCCCTCCAGGGTTGCCGGGGCAGGGAAGGCCATGCGCACGGCGAACGGATCCCTGCAGTCGTACTGCAAGGTGGCGGGAAGGGTCTCCATCCGCGGCGCGGATGCGACCATGCGGGCCTGCACGGACTGCTCTATAACGCTGGACAAGACCTGCTCCCTCTTGCGGCCAGATGAACGGTTCCCGGCACTGGCAGAGACGACGGAACGTCCCGATCCGTGCTCGGGCGAGGGAGTGAGCTGCGTCACCGCGCCACACTCCTTTCGACGCACGTGCCCGCGTGCGGCAGCGCACTCTGGACGGCGTACTGCCCGTGGGCTAGCTTCCTGCGCCATGAGGCCCAAGGGGAAGACGACACGACTGATGGCATGGGGACTGTGCGGGGCGGCGCTGACCGCGGCACTGGTCACATCGGCAGCGCAGGCAGCGCCGGGGCAGCGGCACGGACCCGGCGACCGGACGGGCTGGACACTTACGGAGACGGGAACCGGCGCCCGCTTCCGTGGCCTTTCCGCCGTCAGCCGGCGCACGGCCTGGGTCGCGGGCTCGAAGGGCACGGTGCTGCGCACCTCCGACGGCGGCCGTCACTGGCACGACGTGTCGCCGGCGGGAGCGGCGGAGGCGGCTCTGGAATTCCGTGACATCGAGGCGTTCGACGCGCGGCGTGCGGTGGCGCTGGCCATCGGTGAGGGCGAGGCGTCGCGGGTCTTCCGTACGGACGACGGTGGAGTGACCTGGACCGAGTCCTTCCGCAATAGCGATGCCCGTGCCTTCTACGACTGCCTCACCTTCTTCGACAGCCGCCACGGGCTCGCCATGAGCGACCCGGTCGACGGGAAGTACCGGATCCTGTCCACCGAGGACGGCGGCCGCAGCTGGAACGTACTGCCCACAGCGGGGATGCCGGCGGCCCAGGCGGGCGAGGCGGGCTTTGCCGCCAGCGGCCAGTGCCTGGTCAGCTCGGGGCCGAAGGACGTATGGCTGGCGACCGGCGGGGCGGCCACCGCACGGGTGCTGCACTCCGCCGACCGGGGGCTGACCTGGACGGCCACCGAATCGACGATCCCGGCGGGGGACCCGGCCCGCGGCGTCTTCGGTCTCGCCTTCCGCGACCGTAACCACGGCATTGCCGTCGGCGGCGACTACCGCGCCGGCCAGGCCTCCCCGGACGCCGCGGCCGTCACGGGCGACGGAGGCCGGACCTGGCAGCGGTCCACCACCCCGCCGACCGCCTACCGTTCCGGCGTCACCTGGGTCCCGCACACCCGCTCCACGGCACTCGCCGTCGGGCCGACCGGGACGGACCTGACGACGGACGGCGGCCGCACCTGGCACACCGTCGACACGGGTTCGTACGACACCGTGGACTGCACGAAGGACGGCGGCTGCTGGGCGGCGGGGGAGAAGGGGCGGATCGCCCGGATGAACCAGGCCATGCTTCGAAAGTAGCGTCGTCCGCCCGCAGGGCGGGCCAGGCGGCGGCTGGCGGGACGTTCGAAACACGCCCCAGGAGGGCACTGAAGATCTTGGCCGGGCTCCCGACGCCTTGCACGCACATCTGCGGCGTTGCCAAAACGGCCTGATAGCTCCGCTATGAGGCCGCTTCGGCGCCTTGCAGCTGCACGCACCAGACGCCGCTCGCTAGGCCGTCGCGGCTGTCGAGCCGGTCGAAGGCGTCGGCCACCGCCTGGGCGATGGCCCCGTCGACGGCGCGACGCCGCTCCGGACGGTCGATGGTGATCACCAGGACACCGCCGTGCTCCTCGGTTCGCACGGTGCGGGCGCCGGAGGTGCTGGTGTCTGCCATGGTGGTGGTTCCTTGTCCTGCGCGCGGTCTGGGACGTCTTGCGCGCGATCGGCGACGAGGCCGGCCGCGGGGACGGTCACCGCGGGGTCGGGATCGCCTCCGCGGCACGTAGCTCCTCGATCTCTGCGGTGTCGAAGCCGAGGTCGGCGAGCACGGCCTCGGTGTGCTCGCCGAGGTCGGGAGCGGGGCGCGGGGGGACCTTCCGCTCCTGGTCCAGCCGCACAGGGCTGTCGATGGTGAGACGGGAGTCGGTGCCGTCGGCCTCGATCGGCACCAGAACCCCGTTGGCCAGGAGTTGAGGGTCGTGCGCGCTCTCCTCCAGCGTCTGGACGACCCCGTACGTGATACCGGCGGAGTCCAGCAGCTCGCGCCATTCGGCCAACGGGCGCCTGGCGAACGCCCGGTCCAGCAACTCGACGATGTCGGCGGAGTGGGTGTGCCGGCTCGCGGTGTCCTTGAAGCGCGGGTCCTCCGCCGCCTCGGGATGGCCGATGGCCCGCAGGAAGGGGGGTACCTGCTTGTCCTCGTTGACGAAGGCGAGCAGCAGCCAGCGGTTGTCAGCGGTGCGGTAGGCGTTCGCCAGTGCGTTGGGCGGGTGGAACCGGTCCACCGGGTGGGGGTTCTTCGCGCCGACCAGCATCGCCTGCAGCCACACGCCCGCCGCCCATGCCCCCTCGGCGACCAGTGACGCGCTGACCCGCGCCCCCTGACCGGTCTTCTCACGGCGGTAGAGCGCGGTCATGATCCCGGCGAACAGCGTGATCGCCGTGGCGTGGTCGCCGGCGCCGGAGACGTTGATCGCGGGCGGGGCATCGTGCTGGCGGGTGAGGTCCATCAGGCCGGTGCGCGCCCAGTACGCGGTCGCGTCGAAGCCGGGCAGGTGGGCGTCCGGCCCCGTCTCGCCGAAGCCGGTGACGTCCGCGTAGATCAGCCGGCTGTTGAGCGGGGCCAGGTCGCCGTACTCCAGGTGCAGCCTGGCCCGGGTCGGCGGCGGGAAGTTTGTCACCAGGACGTCGGCCCACCGCACCAGCCGCTCCAGGACCGGGCGGGCTCCGGGGGACTTCAGGTTCAGCTCCATGCTGCGCTTGTTGCGGTTGTCCAGCTGCCACGCGTAATTGACGCCCTCGACCCTCGGGTTCGGCGGGAAGCGGCTGAAGGCCCGGTAGGTGTCCCCGATGCCTGGTGGTTCCACTTTGACGACATCGGCGCCGAAGTCGGCGAGGATGGTGGCCGCGGCGGGCCCGGCGATGAAACTGGCGATATCGACGACGTGCAGTCCCTGCAGCAGAGTCGTGTCTTCCATAGCTGATCCTCCTTCCGCCCTCCTCTGGCTGCCGCTGGGAGGTGTCCCCAGCGGATGCGGGCCGCGCGGTTCAGTGAACTGGGGCCATCGGGACGAAGGCGTTGTAACCGGTGATGTCACGGCCGACGATCAGGGACTGCACCGTGTCGGTGCCCTCGTAGGTGTCGATGGCCTCGATGTCGCACAGGTGCCGGGCCACGTGGTAGTCGAGGATGATGCCGTTGCCGCCGAGCATGTCGCGGGCGTCGGCGAGGATGGCCCGGGCGCGCTCGGTGTAGTGCATCTTGGCCAGGGCGACCCGTGGCATCGAGTATTTGCCCTCGTCCATGAGCTGGCTGAGCCGGTACTGCATGCACAGCATGTCGGTGATGTCGGCCAGCATGCGCGACAGGCGGTGCTGGATGAGCTGGAAGGCGGCCAGCGGAATCCCGAACTGCTTGCGCTGCTTGGCGTAGGCCAGTGCGGTCTCATAGCCGGCGATGGCGGCTCCGACCGCCTCCCACGCCACGCAGTAACGGGAGGCCAGCAGGACCTTCTCGGTGTCGCGGAAGGTGTGGACGTTCGCCAGGCGGTTCTCGGCCGGTACGCGGACGTCGGTGAGGGAGATCTGCGCGTTCTGCACGCACCGCAGCGCCGTCTTGCCCGTGATGACCTCAGTCTCGAAGCCTGGAGCGCCCTTTTCGACGACGTATCCGCCGACGTGGCCGTCCTCACCGCGGGCCCAGATGATCACATAATCGGCGAAGGTCGCGTTGCCGATCCACCGCTTGTGGCCGTTGAGCACGTACGCGTCGCCGTCCCGGCGCGCGGTCGTCTCCAGCTTGACCACGTCCGTGCCGTGGGCCGGCTCGGTCAGACCGAAGGCGCCGATCTTCTCCAGGCGCGCCATCGGCGGGAGGAAGCGATCTTTTTGCTCCTCCGAGCCCAGCAGCGCGATCGACGTCATGGCCAGGGCCGAGTGCACACCGCTGAATGTGGAGATGCTGAGGTCGCCGCGCGCCAGCTCCAGGATCACCAGGCCGGCCGTCACGTTGCTCATCCCCGGGCAGCCGTGGCCCTGGATCTGGAAACCCATGACGCCGAGTTGGGCCAGCTTGGGGACGAGCTCGTGGGGGAACTCCGCGCGCTCCCAGTAGGGATTGATGATCGGAGTGACCTCCTGGTCCATGAAGTCCCGGACCTTCTGGCGCAGGGCCCGCTGCTCATCGTCCAGCAGGTCGTTCAGCAGGAAGTAGTCCGTGTGCTCGGGTCCGCCCAGAACCGGCGGCTGGACGACCGGTTTCCCGTTCCCGGAACCTACGGTGACGAGATCGATGCCCGCCGTCGCAGTGCTCTGCATCGCATTCATCTGTCCGCTGCTCCTCTCCGGATTCCCCTCCGTGTTCCATGGCGTCCCCCGCGCTCTCACGCTAGGAGAAGCCGGGGGAGAAGCCATCGGACGCCGGACACGACATTTCCCGCGGCTCTGGTACCGGCGGCCCGACGAACTCAGGGTGGCGGTTCGGCCACGGAATGCTCCGGCCTCTCCATGCCCGCTCGCGGGCACCGGGGTACGGTGTGTCCATGGCCATGGGTGACACCGAAGCCATGAAGCGGCTGTCGCTCGTGGCGTCGGAGCTAGGGTCACACGCCCCGGAGGTCAGCCGGGATGTGTGGGCGCGCCTGGTCGCCGAGATCCCGCAGCTCAGAGGCGATGAGGACATCCTCAGCCTGCTTCAGGCGAGCGTCTCGGAAAACGTCATCACGATGCTCCACATTCTTGAGCACGACGTCTCCCTGGAGAATGTCGAAGGGCCTGTGGCCGCATGGGAATATGCCCGCAGGCTGGCCCAGCGCAATATCCCCATCAGCGCGTTGGTCAGGGCCTACCGGATAGGCCACTTCTATTTTCTGCAGTGGCCCCTCGACGAACTCCACCGCCAGCGCCCCGACGAGGAGGTCTCCGCAGAGGCCACCCGCCGGATGCTGTCGGTGACCTTCGGCTATATCGACCGGATCAGCGAACGGGTCATCGAGGTCTACCAGCTCGAACGTGATCGCTGGCTGCTGGGTCAGACGGCGGCCCGCACGGCACGGGTGCGGGAGATCCTCGATGAGGACCGCATGGATCCGGACTGGGCGGAATCGGTCCTCGGCTACCGGCTGGGGCAGCGCCACCTCGGGATCGTGCTGTGGTTGCCCGAGAGGTCCCACGGCGGGGCGGCGCTGTCCCGGCTCGACCGGCTCACCGGCAGGATCGCGGCGGAGCTGGACTGCAGTGGCAGACCTCTGTTCGTGGCCCGGGACGAAACACTCGCCTGGGCCTGGCTTCCGTTCGGCTCGCGCGGCGAGATCCCCTGGGAGTTGCTGGCGGGCACGGTGGAGGACGGCGACCCCACCGCGCTGGCGTGCGTGGGGGACCTGGAGTGCGGCGTCGAGGGATTCCGGCGCACGCACCGGCAGGCTGTGCGCGCGCAGGACCTCGCGGTGGCGGCCGGCCAGGACAGCCGGGTCACCCTGTACCACCAGGTCGCCCCGATCGCACTGATGTGCAAGGACATCGACGACATGCGGGCCTGGGTGTGGAGCGTCCTCGGGGAACTGGCGACCGACGACGAGCACTCCGCGCGGCTGCGGGAGACACTGCAGATCTTCCTTGCCACCGGCGGCAGTTACACCGCGACCGCCGGTCGCCAGATCCTGCACAAGAACACTGTGCAGTACCGCATCCGCAAGGCCGAGGAGGCCATGAGGCGATCGGTCCACGAGCGCCGTACGGACCTGGGGTTGGCCCTGCTCGCCTGCCAGTACCTCGGCCCCCCGATCCTGCGGGTCCGCCCACCGTGACGCGGCGTCAGGCGGTGGTGCGTACCGTACCCGGGACCCCGATGACCCGCGCTCTGAACTGCTACGGCAACTGCTGCCGGTGCGCGGCGAGTTCGTCCGACGTCTTGGTCGCGATGAACTCCGTGATCCGGTACGCGCACACGCCCTCGGCCGCGAACGGGTCGGCCGCCGTGATCTTCTCGATCTGCGTGCGGTCGTCCCCGACGGCGAGAATCACCCCGCCATCGCGCGGGTTCTTACGCCCGGACGCGATGAAGACACCTGCCGCGTACTGCGTGTCCAGCCAGGCGACATGAGCCTTCAGGAGTGCGTCGACGCGCTCGACGGGGGCGGTGTAGGTCAATTCGAGTACGAACATACGTCTCACCCTATCGAGGCCTTGTCGAGGGAGGTCCGGACGGGACTTCTAAGCTGGATGGCACTATGACGACGCTCCGCACGCCGGCCGACGCAGCCGAAGCCCGCGCCATCCAGGACACCCTCCGCGCCCGCGTGGTGCTGGACGAGCCGGGACCGCTGCCCGGCACCGGACGGGTGACCGGTGTGGACGTCGCCTACGACGACGAGCGCGACCTCGTCGTGGCGGCGGCGGTCGTGCTCGACGCGGCCACCCTCGACGTCGTCGCCGAGGCCACCGCCACCGGCCGGGTGACCTTCCCGTACGTCCCGGGGCTGCTCGCCTTCCGGGAGATACCGACCGTGCTGGCCGCGCTGGAATCCCTCCCGGTCGACCCCGGCCTCGTCGTCTGCGACGGCTACGGCAGGGCGCACCCGCGGCGGTTCGGGCTCGCCAGCCACCTCGGCGTCCTCACCGGACTGCCGGTCATCGGCGTCGCCAAGAACCCGTTCACCTTCACGTACGAGCAGCCGGGCCCCCGGCGAGGCGACTTCTCCCCGCTCGTCGACGGGGACGAGGAGGTGGGCCGGGCACTGCGCACCCAGGACGGCACCAAGCCGGTGTACGTGTCCGTCGGCCACCGGACCGGTCTGGACAACGCCTGTGCGCACACACTTCTGCTGGCCAGGGACTTCCGCCAGCCGGAGACCACCCGCAGGGCCGACGCACTCTGCAGGCTGGTCCTCCGGGAGGCGACCGCCTGAGTGTCCGACGGCACCCGCGTCCGAGTATCTGAGTATGTGTACGGATACCACGTGCCGATCATGAACGGCAGGCTGGTGCGTATGACCGATCATCGAACGTCCACACGTGCCGGAACCGTCTACGTCGCCCAGCGGCGCGTTGCCATAGGGATGACTCTCGGTGTCCTTGCCGGGGTCGTCTGGACCGTCTCGATGATCTGCACGCTCGTGTCCTGGATGTTCTGACGCCGGGACGGCCCGCCGGCCGCGGCCGTCCCTGCGTGAATCCGCTCAGCGCATGGCCGCGACCCGGAAGCGCAGCCCGGCCCCGCGCAGCCGCTCCAGCAGTGCGTCGCCCATTGCGACGGCCGTGGTGACCTGCCCGGATGTCGGCGGGAGTTCGTCGAGGGCGAGGCAGAGCGCGGACTGGGCGAGGATCTTCGCCGTCTCGTCGTAGCCGGGGTCGCCGCCGGAGACCTCGGTGAAGACCCGGCGTCCGCCGCCTTCCCCGACGAATCGCACCGTGAACCAGCTCCGCTTCCGGCGCTCCGCGTCGGGGCCCTCACCCGGCTCGTACCGGTCCATCAGCCAGCTGCGCGCGGCGGGCAGCTGCGCGGCGCCCACGAGGGCGCCGATCGCGGCCGTGCCGCCCAGCGCCACCGGCAGCGTCTTCACCGAGGCGAAGTGGCGGTAGCGGAAGTCGGGGCCGTATCGCGCGAGCGCCCGCGCCGAGCGCTCGATGACCTGCGGGTCCAGTGTCGGCAGGGGCAGCGCCCAGGTGCCGGTCTCGGCACTGAAGTGCGGGGTGCCGAAGCAGGCGCGGGCTCGGCGTCCGACCAGGCGCGGTTCGTGCAGCCGGCGCTCCTGCGCGGCGCGCAGCATCTGCGGGCCGCGGCCCATAGCGGTGAGCGCGGAGGCGAACGTACCGCCGGAGAAGACGGCGTTGCTGCGGACGAACCCGTCGATGGTCAGCGGCGCGTCCTGCGGCAGCTGCTGGACGGTGAAGTAGACGCCGAGGTCGTGGGGTACGGAATCGAAACCGCAGGCGTGCACGAGCCGCGCCCCGGTCTCGCGGGCCCGCGCATCGTGTTCCAGGAACATCCGGTCCACGAACTCCGCCTCACCGGTCAGGTCCGTGTAGTCCGTCCCTGCCTCCGCGCAGGCGGCGACCAGCTGCTCGCCGTACCAGACGTAGGGGCCCACGGTGGTGGCCACCACGTGGGCCGATTCGGCCAGTGCGCGCAGTGAACCGGGGTCGTCGGCGTCGGCGTGCAGCAGCGGAAGGTCCGCGCAGCGCGGATCGATGGCGGCCAGGCGTTCGCGCAGCTTCTGCAGCTTGGCCGGATTGCGGCCGGCCAGCGCCCAGCGGCAGCCGTCGGGTGCGTGGGAGGCGAGATATTCGGCGGTGAGGACACCCACGAAGCCGGTGGCGCCGAAGAGGACTATGTCGTAGGGGCGTTGTGCCCCGTTCTGCCTGTTCACGAGTGCCTCCGCAGGGGCCGGCGCCGATGTCGCAGGCAGAGGTTAGCGGAGGGGTTCGTGGCGGTGTGCAGGCGGGCGCCGCTCGTGAGGGAGGATCCTCGAGAAAGAACTAAGCGCTTGCTCGGCCAAAAGGGTTGTGCGGAGCGGGGAGCATTCTTAGCATCGTCGCTGTTACATCAGTTGTGTCACACCGCTGGGGGTTCGATGGCAACGACAGAGCACGGCCCGCTGGCGGGTGTGCGCGTGGTCGAGCTGGCGGGCATCGGCCCCGGCCCGTTCGCCGCGATGCTGCTGGCCGACCTCGGCGCCGACGTCGTCAGGGTCGACCGGCCCGGCGGCGCGGGGCTCGGTATTGACCCCGCGTACGACCTCACCAACCGCAACAAACGCTCGGTGCTCGTCGACCTCAAGGTCGAGGACGGCCCGGACCGCGTCCTGGACCTGGTGGAACGCGCCGACATCCTGATCGAGGGCTACCGGCCGGGCGTCGCCGAGCGCCTCGGAGTCGGCCCCGAAGCCTGCCTCGCCCGCAACCCGCGGCTCGTGTACGGGCGGATGACCGGCTGGGGCCAGGACGGGCCGCTCGCCGAACGGGCCGGGCACGACATCGCGTACATCGCCCTCACCGGCACCCTCTCCATGATCGGCAAGCCCGGCGAGCCGCCCACCGTCCCCGCCAATCTGGTCGGCGACTACGCGGGCGGCTCGCTCTACCTCGTCGTCGGCGTCCTCGCCGCCCTCCAGCACGCCCGCACCCCCGGCGGCGCGGGCCAGGTCGTGGACGCGGCGATCGTCGACGGCGCCGCCCATCTCGCCACGATGATCCACGGGATGCTGGCGGCCGGCGGCTGGCAGGACCGGCGCGGCTCCAACCTCCTGGACGGCGGCTGCCCGTTCTACGGGTCGTACGAGACCTCCGACGGCCAGTACATGGCGGTCGGCCCGCTGGAGCAGCAGTTCTACGACGAGTTCGTGAAGCTCCTCGGCATCGAGGACCGGGCCCCGGACCGCAGGGATCTCACCCGGTGGGAGGAGCTGCGCAGGGTCGTCGCCGACCGGTTCAGGACCCGGACGCGCGCGGAGTGGACCGAGGTCTTCGAAGCCACGGACGCGTGTGTGGCCCCGGTCCTGTCGCTCCGCGAGGCCCCGCACCACCCGCACCTCGCGGCCCGTTCCACCTTCGTCGAACACAGCGGTCTGACCCAGCCCGCCCCCGCACCCCGCTTCTCCGCCACCCCCGTCTCCGTACGCAACGGACCCGCGCAGCCCGGCGCGGACACCGCGGGCGTCGCCCGGGACTGGGACGTACCAAGCATCCACCGGCCCCGGAAGGACCCCACCGACTGATGGAACTCTTCCTGCCGCCGAACTACGCGGGCGACCCGCGCGAGGCCTCCGTCGTCACCATGCTCAATGTCGTCCCGGTCGGTCCCGACCCGGCCCGGCTGATCTCCACCGTCAAGAACTGGCTCTAGGGGGCTCGCAGTGCAGCGGCAGATCTTCACCGAGGAGCACGACGCGTTCCGCGAGACCGTCCGGACCTTCCTGGCCAAGGAAGTCCTTCCGCACTACGAGCAGTGGGAGAAGGACGGCATCGTCTCGCGCGAGGTCTGGCTCGCGGCCGGCCGGCAGGGGCTGCTCGGCTTCGCCGTGCCCGAGGAGTACGGGGGCGGCGGCACCACCGACTTCCGCCACAGCGCCGTTCTCGCCGAGGAGTTCACCCGGGCCGGCGCCCCCGGGCTCGCGCTCGGCCTGCACAACGACGTCATCGGCCCCTACCTCACCGGTCTCGCCACCGAGGAGCAGAAGCGCCGCTGGCTGCCCGGCTTCTGCAGCGGCGAGATCATCACCGCCATCGCGATGACCGAACCCGGCGCCGGCTCCGACCTCCAGGGCATCCGCACCACCGCCGAGGACAAGGGCGACCACTGGCTGCTCAACGGCTCCAAGACGTTCATCTCCAACGGCATCCTCGCCGACCTGGTGATCGTCGTGGCGAAGACCACCGCGGAGGGCGGCGCGAAGGGGCTCTCGCTGATCGTCGTCGAACGCGGTGCGGACGGCTTCGAGCGGGGCCGCAACCTCGACAAGATCGGCCAGAAGTCCCAGGACACGGCCGAGCTGTTCTTCAACGACGTCTGCGTCCCCAAGGAGAACCTGCTCGGTGAGCGCGACGGCGCGTTCATCCACCTCATGACCAATCTGGCGCAGGAGCGGATGGGCATAGCGGTCGCCGGTATCGCCGCCGCCGAGTACCTCCTGGAGATCACCACCCAGTACGTCAAGGAGCGCGAGGCCTTCGGGCGGCCGCTCTCCACGCTCCAGCACATCCGCTTCGAGATCGCCGAGATGGCCACCGAGTGCGCCGTCACCCGGGCCTTCCTCGACCGGTGCATCGTCGACCACTCGGACGGGAAGCTCGACGCCGTGCACGCGTCGATGGCCAAGTGGTGGGCCACCGAACTGCAGAAGCGTGTCGCCGACCGCTGCCTCCAGCTCCACGGCGGCTACGGCTACATGACGGAATACCGGGTCGCCAAAGCGTTCACCGACGGCCGCATCCAGACCATCTACGGCGGTACGACCGAGATCATGAAGGAGATCATCGGCCGCTCGCTGCTTGCCTGACCCCTGACGATCGACCACCCCCGAAAGGCTGCTGTCTTGAGTACCGAAGCGTTTGTCTACGACGCGATCCGCACCCCGCGCGGCCGCGGCAAGGCCAATGGCGCCCTGCACGGCACCAAGCCGATCGACCTCGTCGTCGGCCTCATCCACGAAATGCGCAGCCGCTTCCCGGGCCTGGACCCGGCCGCCATCGACGACATCGTCCTCGGCGTGGTCAGCCCGCTCGGTGACCAGGGCTCCGACATCGCCCGGATCGCCGCCATCGCCGCCGGACTCCCGGACTCGGTGGCGGGCGTCCAGGAGAACCGGTTCTGTGCCTCCGGTCTGGAAGCCGTCAACCTGGCTGCCGCGAAGGTCCGTTCCGGCTGGGAGGACCTGATCCTCGCGGGCGGTGTCGAGTCGATGTCCCGGGTACCGATGGGCTCCGACGGCGGTGCCTGGGCGATGGACCCGATGACCAGCTACGAGATCGGCTTCGTCCCGCAGGGCGTCGGCGCCGACCTCATCGCCACCATCGAGGGCTTCACGCGCCGCGACGTCGACGAGTTCGCCGCGCTCTCCCAGGAGCGGGCCGCCGAGGCATGGAAGGACGGCCGCTTCGCGCGCTCCGTCGTCCCGGTGAAGGACCGCAATGGCCTCGTCGTCCTCGACCGCGACGAGCACATGCGCCCCGGCACCACCGCCGACTCGCTGGCCGCGCTGGGGCCCTCGTTCGCCACCATCGGCGAGCTGGGCGGCTTCGACGCCGTGGCGCTGCAGAAGTACCACTGGGTCGAGAAGATCGACCACGTCCACCACGCGGGCAACTCCTCCGGCATCGTGGACGGTGCCGCACTCGTCGCCATCGGCAACAAGGAGACCGGCGAGCGGTACGGACTCACGCCGCGTGCCCGGATCGTCTCCGCAACAGTCTCCGGCTCCGAGCCGACGATCATGCTGACCGGCCCCGCGCCCGCCACCCGCAAGGCACTCGCCAAGGCCGGACTCACCATCGACGACATCGACCTCGTCGAGATCAATGAGGCGTTCGCCGGTGTCGTGCTGCGCTTCGCCCGGGACATGGGGCTGTCCCTCGACAAGATCAACGTCAACGGCGGCGCCATCGCGCTCGGCCACCCGCTCGGCGCCACCGGCGCGATGATTCTCGGCACGCTCATCGACGAACTGGAGCGCCAGGACAAGCGGTACGGCCTCGCCACCCTCTGCGTCGGCGGCGGCATGGGCATCGCCACCGTCATCGAGCGTCTCTGACCGTCCCCGGCCACCCCTTGCTTACGGAGAACACCGCAATGACCGAGAGCACGACCATCCGCTGGGAACAGGACGAGACCGGCGTCGTCACCCTCGTACTCGACGACCCCAACCAGTCCGCCAACACGATGAACCAGGCCTTCAAGGACTCCATCGCGGCCATCGCCGACCGTGCGGAAGCCGAGAAGGACTCCATCCGCGGCATCATCTTCACCTCCGCCAAGAAGACCTTCTTCGCGGGCGGCGACCTCAAGGACATGATCAAGGTCGGTCCCGAGAACGCCCAGGACGCCTTCGATGTCGGCACCGCCATCAAGAACTCGCTGCGCCGCATCGAGACCCTCGGCATCCCCGTCGTCGCCGCCATCAACGGCGCGGCCCTCGGCGGCGGTTACGAGATCGCGCTCGCCTCCCACCACCGCGTCGCCCTCGACGCGCCCGGCTCCCGCATCGGCCTGCCCGAGGTCACCCTCGGCCTGCTGCCCGCGGGCGGCGGTGTCACCCGCACCGTACGCCTCATGGGCGTCGCCGACGCGCTGCTGAAGGTCCTCCTCCAGGGCACCCAGTACACCCCGCAGCGCGCCCTGGAGAACGGCCTCGTCCACGAGGTGGCGGCCACGCCCGAGGAGATGCTCGACAAGGCCCGCGCCTTCATCGACGCCCACCCCGAGTCCCAGCAGCCCTGGGACGTCAAGGGCTACCGGATCCCCGGCGGCACCCCGTCGAACCCGAAGTTCGCGGCCAACCTGCCCGCCTTCCCGGCCAACCTGAAGAAGCAGCTCGGGGGCGCCCCCATGCCCGCGCCCCGCAACATCCTGGCCGCCGCCGTCGAGGGCTCCCAGGTCGACTTCGAGACCGCGCTGACCATCGAGGCCCGGTACTTCACCGAGCTCGTCACCGGCCAGATCTCGAAGAACATGATCCAGGCGTTCTTCTTCGACCTCCAGGCCGTCAACTCCGGCGCCAACCGCCCCCAGGGCATCGCGGAGCGCCAGGTCACCAAGGTCGCCGTCCTCGGCGCCGGGATGATGGGCGCCGGGATCGCGTACTCCTGCGCCCGCGCCGGCATCGACGTCGTCCTCAAGGACGTCTCCACGGAGGCGGCCGCCAAGGGCAAGGCATACAGCGAGAAGCTCCTGGCCAAGGCGCTCTCCCGGGGCCGCACCACCGAGGCGAAGCGCGACGAACTGCTGGCCCGCATCACCCCGACCGGCGACCCGGCCGATCTGGCGGGCTGCGACGCCGTCATCGAGGCGGTCTTCGAGGACACCGCGCTCAAGCACAAGGTGTTCCAGGAGGTCCAGGACATCATCGAGCCCGACGCGCTGCTCTGCTCCAACACCTCGACCCTGCCGATCACGGTCCTTGCCAAGGGCGTCACGCGCCCCGCCGACTTCATCGGCCTGCACTTCTTCTCGCCCGTCGACAAGATGCCGCTGGTCGAGATCATCAAGGGCGAGCAGACCGGCGACGAGGCACTGGCACGCGCCTTCGACCTGGTCCGCCGGATCCAGAAGACGCCGATCGTCGTCAACGACTCGCGCGACTTCTTCACCTCGCGCGTCATCGGCCAGTTCATCAACGAGGGCGTCGCCATGGTCGGCGAGGGCGGCGAGCCCGCGTCGGTCGAGCAGGCCGCGGCGCAGTCCGGCTACCCGGCCAAGGTCCTCTCGCTGATGGACGAGCTGACGCTGACCCTGCCGCGCAAGATCCGCAACGAGACGAAGCGCGCGGTCGAGGAGGCGGGCGGCATCTGGGCCGGGCACCCCGCGGACGCGGTCATCGACCGGATGGTCGACGAGTTCGGACGCACCGGACGCAGCGGCGGCGCGGGCTTCTACGACTACGACGAGGACGGCAAGCGGGCCGGACTGTGGCCGGGGCTGCGCGAGCACTTCACCAGGACGGACGCCGATGTCCCGTTCGAGGACATGAAGGAGCGGATGCTCTTCTCCGAGGCACTGGACAGCGTCCGCTGCCTGGAGGAGAACGTCCTCATCTCGGTCGCCGACGCCAACATCGGCTCCATCATGGGCATCGGCTTCCCGCCGTGGACCGGAGGCGTGCTCCAGTACATCAACGGGTACGAGGGCGGCCTGCCCGGCTTCGTGGCGCGCGCCCGGGAACTCGCCGAGAAGTACGGCGACCGGTTCCTGCCGCCCGCGCTGCTGGTGGAGAAGGCCGAGAAGGGCGAGACCTTCCACGACTGACCGGCGCCCCCGCGGACGGCGTACCGCCGGGAGGCTGCGCTATCCGCACCCTCCCGGCGGAAAATACCGGGTGGACAGCGGGACACCCTGCTAGCGTCAGCGCCATGAAGCGCGCTGCCATGACGACGACGCCGGAGAGTGTCCCGGCGCGCTGACAGATGTCTCAGTCCGAAGCCCCGGGGCGAGTGCCCCGGGGCTTCGGCTTGCGGTCACTCGCCCGATGACCGCGAGGAGACCGCCATGCACGACCACCGCAAGCTCGGCCGCGAGCTGGGCCTTTTCGACACCGACCCACTGATCGGCGCGGGACTTCCCTACTGGCTGCCCGACGGGGCGACCGTGCGGCACACCCTGGAGGAGTACATCCGCGCCGCCGAGCGGCGGGCCGGCTACCGGCATGTGTACTCGCCGGTGCTGGGCAAGCGGGAGCTGTACGAGATCTCCGGGCACTGGTCGCACTACAGCGACGACATGTTCCCGCCGATGGACCTGGGCTCGGAGCAGGTCGTCCTGCGACCGAGTCTCTGCCCCCATCACGCGGTGATCTACCGCTCCCGCTCCCACAGCTACCGCGAGCTGCCGCTGCGCATGGCCGAACTGGGCGGCATGTACCGCTCCGAACTCTCCGGCGTGCTCGGCGGACTGACCCGCGTCCGCGCCATCCAGCTGAACGACGCGCACATCTTCTGCACCCTGGAGCAGGTCGCCGGCGAGGCACAGGCCGCCCTGGAGATGATCCGCAGTGCGTACGAGGCGCTGGGCATCCGCCCGGCCCGCTACCGGCTCTCCCTCCCCGGCCCCGGCGGCAAGTACGTGGCCGCGCCCGAGAAGTGGCAGCGGTCCACCGCCCTGCTCACCGAGGTACTCGACCGCTCCGGCCTGCCGTACGACTCGGCGGAGGGCGAGGCCGCGTTCTACGGCCCGAAGATCGACGTCCAGGTCACCGACGGCGCGGGCAGGGAATCCACCCTGTCCACCGTCCAGATCGACTTCCACCAGCCCGAGCAGTTCGACCTGCACTACATCGGCGCCGACGGTGCGAAACACCGGCCGGTCATGGTCCACCGCAGCATCATCGGCAGCGTGGAGCGGGCCGTCGCCCATCTCATCGAACAACACGGCGGCGCGTTCCCGGCCTGGCTCGCCCCGACCCAGCTGGCGATCCTCCCGATCTCCGAGGCCGAGCTGCCCCACGCCGAGGCGCTGGCCCGGCGCTGCACCGACCTCGGGCTGCGGTCCGGCATCGCCGGACCGGAACGCGGCACCCTGGGCGCACGCATCCGCGAGGACCGCCTGGTGCCGTACCAGGCCGTGATCGGCGCCAGGGAAGCCGCCGACGACCACGTCGCCGTACGACTGCGCGACGGCCGTCGCCTCGACCCGCAGCCTGCCGACGTTTTCCTCGAACGGATCGGCGCGCTCATCGACGCCCACAGCACCGAGCTGTGGGACGACGTTTCGTAATGAACTGTCCACCGGCAGTGAGCCCCTGTCCGTGGCGGGGCTCACTCCGCCGTGAAGGCCGCCCGCAGTTCTTCCTTGAGCGACCGCTGGAACGCGGTCACCAGCGCCTGCAGCACCATCGGCTGCATATGGGCCGACAGCGACTTCATCGCCGCCACCTGCTCCGGGTCCGACTCCCGCTCCCGGTACGGATTCCACACCTCGTCCCGGAACAGCCGCGTCAGCTCGTGCGCGGCGGAACGGGTGTGCTCCAGCAGCACCGTGCGGGCCGCGAGGATCGTCTCGTGCGCGATCGGCACGTCGAGCAGCTCGACGCCGAGACGCAGCAGCCCGGGATCGACCCGGTAGCTACCGGCCGCCGCCTCCGCACGCGCCAGAACGCCCATTGCGGCCAGCCGGTCGATGTCCTCCTCGGTCAGCGCCCGTCCCGCCCGCCGCTCCAGCTCCGTCCGGGTGGCGTGCTCCGCCGAGTCCGGCGCCCAGGACGCCACCAGCGCCCGGTGGATGGCCAGGTCGTGCGCGCTGAGATCGGGCGGAAGCTGCTCCAGATAGCGTTCGATCGCGGCCAGGGTCATGCCCTGGTGCTGAAGCTCCTCGATCAGCGCCAGCCGCGAGAGGTGCTCGTGCCCGTAGTGACCGACCCGGCGCGGTCCGATCACGGGCGGCGGCAGGAGCCCCCGCGTGCTGTAGAAACGCACGGTGCGTACGGTGACTCCGGCGCGCGCCGCCAGCTCGTCGACGGTGAGCGTCGGCTCCTCGGTCCCGGTCGCCATGTCTGCTCCTCGCTGCTGACCGCTGGGCACTGTTGTCCTCGGTCACGGCTGTACGTGGGCACGGCCGCATCCATTGCATCCATTCGGTTCAACAGTATTGCTGTCTCACCACAGTTGTGAAATTGCCCACCAGCATCGAAGCGCAGTCCTGTGACTTAGAGTGCCCGGCAGTAGGCTTCGCGGCGCCGCGGGGCCGGCGCACGCACCTCGCGGCGTTGTCGTCAATCACCAACGCTCCGCGTTGGCTCAATCCTCCGCCTTGCAATGCACGCACCCCAGCCCCGCTCCTTCACCCGCGCTGCCTACTGCCGGGCACCCCGTGTCGACCGACAACTCGAAGAGGCCCTCACCCACGGGCCTGACCCGCTCCACCTCGCCAAGGTTTTCGGGCTCGACGAGAAGACGGCGATGCGCTACGCAGACTCCGCACGATCTCTCCTGGGACAGGCCGCTGAACAGCTGCTTCGGTGAAGTGCTCGACCGAGACGCTCATTTGGCCGGGTGAGCAACATGCGGTCAAGGCTGAGTCAGGAGCCCGGGCCGATCGGCGGAGACGATGAGCACGGAGCAGCTGTGGGACCTGGGCGAGTGTGCGACTCCTGCGCACCGAACACGCCGTCGTCACAGCTCTGTGTCAGGCCAAAGATCCAACAGGTTGTCGCCGAGGCCTGCACCGGTTTCGGCTGCGGCGACGTGAAGGGGTTGTTCGGTCCAGATGACCTTGCCGCGCGTGCCGTACCGGGTGCCCCAGCGCTGGGCGTACTGGGCGACGAGGAACAGGCCGCGGCCGCTCTCGTCGGTGGTGACCGCCCGGCGCAGGTGGGGGGAGGTGCTGGAGCCGTCGGCAACCTCGCAGATCAGCTGGTTGCGGTCGTGCAGCAGGCGGAGCCTGATGGGCTGGGTGCCGTACCGGATGGCGTTGGTGACCAGCTCGCTGACGATCAGCTCGGTGGTGAAGGCCACCTGGTCCAGGCCCCAGGTCTCCAGCCGGTCGGTGACGTCGGCGCGCACCTGGGAGACGGCTGCGGGGTCGGAGGGAACGTCCCAGTCGGCGACCCGTTCCGCGTCCAGTAGCCGGGTGCGGGCGACCAGCAGGGCGATGTCGTCGCTGGGGCGCTCGGGCGTCAGTGCGTCGAAGACCGCCTGGCAGGTCTGTTCCGGGCTGCGGCCGGGGTGGGACAGGACATCGCGGAGGAGTCCCAGGCCGGCGTCGAGGTCCTGGTGGCGATTCTCGATGAGTCCGTCGGTGTAGAGGACCAGTTGGCTGCCCTCCGGCAGCTGCAATGCAGCGGTTTCGAACGGGAGGCTGCCACCCAGACCGAGAGGCGGGGAGACGGGGACATCGGGGAAGGTGACAGTGCCATCGGGGTGGATGAGGGCGGGACCCAGGTGACCGGCGCAGGCGATGTTGCACACCCCGGAGACCGGATCGTAGATCACGTACAGACAGGTGGCGCCGGTGACTCCTTCGCCCTCACCTTCGCCGGCGGCCTCGTCGGCGTCGATGTGGGCGACCAGCTCGTCCAGGCGGGCCAGCAGCTCGTCCGGGGCGAGGTCCAGGGTGGAGAAGTTGTGCACGGCGGTGCGCAACCGGCCCATGGTGGCCGCCGCGTGCAGCCCGTGCCCGACCACGTCTCCCACGACCAGGGCGACCCGGGCCCCAGGCAGCGGGATCACGTCGAACCAGTCCCCGCCGACTCCCGCCTGCGCGGGCAGATAGCGGTGGGCCACCTCCAAGGCTGACTGCTTGGGCAGGCCCCGGGGCAGCAGACTGCGCTGCAAGGCGACGGCCATGGTGTGCTCGCGGGTGTACCGGCGGGCGTTGTCGATCGCCACCGCGGCGCGGGCGACCAGCTCCTCGGTGAAGGACAGGTCCTCCTCCTCGAAGGATTCCTTCTCCGAGCGCCAGAAATTGGCGATTCCCAACACCACGCCGCGGGCCTGCAGCGGAACCGAGATGAGCGAGTGAATGCCCAGCTCCAGGACCGTCCGAGCCCATTCAGGGTCCCCGGCCCGCCACCTGTCGGCACGGGCCAGATCCTGTTCCAGAACCGCATGGCCGCTTTCCCAGCCCTGCATCTGCGGTGTGGCGGGCGCGAATGTGATCAGCTCTCCCGTCGGGACGAAGGGAAGGCTGGTGCGGACGCCACGGATGGCGGTGCGGCGCATCTCGGTGCGCGCGTCGGTCGGCTCCTCGCCCCGCAGGATCGGATCCAATAGCTCCACGGTGACGAAGTCGGCAAACCGCGGGACGGCCATCTCCGCCAGCTCCTCGGCAGTGCGCACCACATTCAGCGTGGTGCCGATCCGCACCCCCGCGTCGTAGAGCAACTGCAGGCGCTCGCGGGCCACCTCGACCCGGCCTGTGAGCGTGCGCAGTTCGGTCGTGTCGCGCAGCGTCGCCACGCTGCCGGCCGAGCCGCCGTGGCGGTGGACGGGCCGCACATTGACGGCCAGCAGCCGGTTCCCCGCCAGGTGCACCTCGTCGGTGGCCGCCCGCCCCGAAGCGAGCAGCTCGGCAGTGCCCGGGGGCAGGCCGAGATCGGTGACCTGGCGCTGCTCCGCGTCCGCCGGTAGGTCCAGCAGCCGACTCGCCTCGTCGTTGGCCAGTAGCAGCCGCCCGTCGCCACCGATGATCAGCACGCCTTCGCGCACCGCGTGCAGCACCGCGTCATGATGCTCGTACATGCGCGTCATCTCGGCGGGGCCCAGCCCGCGGGTCTGGTGCAGCAGCCGACGGCCCACCAGCGCCGACCCGCTCGCGGTCAGGGCCAGCGCGCCGCCCGCGGCACCGAAGATGATCGCCAGCTCCCCCTGCACCGCTTCGTTCACCTTCTTGACCCTGACCTCGGGGGACACGATGCCGGCAACCGAGCCGTCAGGCCTGAAGACGGGGACCTCCGCGAACACGCTCAGACCCAGCGGGGTCACCTCGGTGTCCGTGAGGGTCTTGCCCCTCACCGCCTCCTTGTAGGGATCGGCCTTGACGACATGTTTCCCGATCTTGTGCGGGTCGGGGTGGGTGTATCGGATACCGTCCGTGCTGATGATCACGATGCTGTCGACGCCGGATCGCTCCTGGGCCCTCTCGGTGCGCGGCTGCAGCACCGCGGTCGGATCGCGGCTGTCCAGCGCCTCCACGATCCCTGGGGAGTTCGCGAACGCTTCGGCGACGGCAAGCGTCCTGTCGCGGGCCTTCTCCGTGCCTTGGCGCCGGGCCTGCACCGCCAGCGCCACCACCGTCGCGGCGACGAGCAACACCACGACCGCCAGCTGCAGAAGGAACACCTGGCCGGCGACGCTCCGCGGGCTCAGCAGGGAGCGCAGGCGCCGCCCCCGCGAGGGGTGTGGGACCTCCCGCCCGCCCCCCGGACGCGTCCGCTGCCCCGTTCCCGGACGCGGAACCTCACGCCGAATCCGCGCACGCCAACCAGCGAACAGACGGGAAGACGCCACCGAGGATCGGCGGAAACATCTGAGCACACCCATGGATCCAGTGTTGCCGATCGCCGGGAGGAAACCGGTGCGCCGCAAGGCGAACGGCGGCGGTCGGAGGCCTTGACCGCGCAGTGACCAGCGGCCAGGGTGCTGCGCATTGCGCACTCAGTTGTGTGGCAGCAACGGAGGGGTGATGAAGCCCGTGCCCTTCTGATCACCGGCACCGTCGGGGCAGGCAAGACGTCGGTGGCCGGCACTGTGGGTCACGATCGCATACTGGAACACACACCAGCCGGGCACCGGCCCGCACGCCACCGAACGCTGGGAGTATCCGTATGAGCAGCGAAGCACCCCGGGACAGGGTTCGGGATCCCGAGCCGCCGCCGCCCGGCGGAGTGCTGTGGAGCCTCGCCGGGGATGTCCGCGCCCTGCTGATGCTCCCGGCGGCCCTCACCCTCCAGGTTGCGCACCCGGCGGTCGGCGCGGGCGTCGACGAGTACTCGGTGTTCCGTACGGACCCGTGGGGGCGCGGCGAGCGGTCCCTGCGCTCGCTCCTGCTCTGGGTGTACGGGGGCGAGGAAGCAGCCGAGGAGGGGCGCAGGCTGCGGAAGCTCCATCGCACCATCCAGGGCACGGACAGCCGAGGGCGCCGCTATCACGCGCTGTCACCGGAGAACTACGCGTGGGTGCACGCCACCGGCTTCCCCATCTACCGGCACGCCACGCGCTATCTCGTTCGCCCCCTCACCGAGGTGCAGGAACGGGCCCTGTACCGGGAATGGCTTCAGGTCGGCCGGGTCCTCGGTATCCACGACCGGGACATGCCGCAGTCGATCGAGGAGTTCTGGCCGTACTACCGCAAGATGCTCGCCGACGAGATCGAGACGACCGTCGTCGTCGAGGAGCTGGTCGCCACCGACCGGCCGGTACCGCCACCGGACCGCGGCCCGCTGCCCGTCAGACTGCTGCTCAAGGCGCTGTGGCCGCTTGTGCTCCCGCCGCTGGCCCGGTTCCGTAGGTTCATCACCATCGGGCTGATGCCGCCGGACGCGCGCGAGGCGATCGGTCTGGAGTGGACGGACGCTCAGGAGCGGAAGCTGCGGCGGTTCTCCGTTGTCGTGCGGGTCGTGGTGCCCGTGCTTCCGGAGCGGCTGCGCTATCTGCGGTTCGCCCGCGAGGCGCGGGCGGAGCACCGCAGGGCGGTCCGGGGCGCTTCTCGCTGAAGGTCCTCCGGAGTGGACGGGCGGCGCGGTCGGCGCCGCCCGTCAGGCTTCGGGACGAGACGTTCGGATCAGGGTTTGCGCCCGATGCCGCTGGCCGCGTGCCCCTGAGCGGCGTCATCCCGCGGCTGGTCGGGATCGGGCCGCCAGGCCGCCGTCCTGACGACGCCGGGGTCGACCAGGTCCAGGCCGTGGAAGAAGTCGGCGATCTGTTCCGGACTGCGCAGGTGGTACGAGCTGGCCGAGTTCGCGTTGTACGTCCTGATGGCCGCGTTCAGCGTTTCGCTCGTGTTCGTACCGTCGCTCAGCGCCAGGTAGCTGCCCGAGGGCAGCGCGGCCACGAGCCGGTCGACGATGGCCCACGGGCCGTCCTCGTCGGGCAGCTGCCCCATGATTCCCAGCATCGTCAGACCGATCGGCCGGCTGAAGTCCAGTGTTCTGGCCGCCTGTTCGAGGATTGTGTCGACGTCCCTCACATCGGCGTCGATGTACGCACACTCGCCCTCGGGGGTGCCGGCGAGCAGTGCGCGGGCGTGGGTCAGTACGAGGGGGTCGTTGTCGACGTACACCACCCGGCACTCCGGCGCCAGCCGCTGAGCCACTTCGTGGGTGTTGTTGGCGGTGGGCAGGCCGGTGCCGATATCGAGGAATTGGCGTATGCCGGCCTCCGCGGTCAGGAAGTGCACCGCGCGGGCGAGGAAGGCCCGTTGCAGCCGGGCGATCTGGGCGAAGTCGGGAAACGCCCGCAGGATCATGTCGCCGGACTCGGCGTCGACGGGGTAGTTGTCCTTGCCCCCGAGGAGGTAGTTCCATACCCGGGCCGAGTGCGGTCGGTCCGTCTGCAGCCTGTCGGTAAGTGAGCGAGAAGAATCATTCATGATCAGAGCTTGGCACAGAGGCGTGCCGCTCAGGCCGATGCCCGCTTGATGAAGTCGGTCGGCATGATCACGGAATCGGGTTCCTCCCCCTCGCCGTCCAGCCGGTGCATCAGCGGACCAACGATCAACCTCCCCGTCACTACGGCATCCTGATGGACTGTCGTCAACGGCGGATCGGCAGCCTCGGCGACCTGCTCCAGGCGCACCCCCGCCCCGCCGTTCACGACCCGGGAGGCCGTCGCCCTGGAGACCCCTGCGGGGGCCGCGACGGCCTCCGGCGTGGGACGGACCTCGCGAGCGGAATCGGGGCTCGGACCGGGCAGGGGGACGCACCTCGTGCGCACGCGAACCGGCCGCGAGCGGCCGGGGGCCGGCGGACCGGCACGAACCCCGCCGGACTGTCGGCGCCGTCACCCCCCTCGCCCGGGGGTGACGGCGCCGACAGTGCCCCTGTGGATCAGTCCCGGTCGTGGATCGTGTTCGTCGCGGCGATCTTCTTCCAGGAGGCGGGCTGCCCGGCGCTCCGCACGGTCCGTGCCGCGCCCGACGCCGGAGCGTCCGGCCGCGACGGCTGGTACAGCCAGGTGTCGAAGAAGCCGGCGAGCGGCGTGCCCGACACCCGTTCCGCGTACGTCACGAAGTCGCTCACCTTCGCGTTCCCGTAGGCATGCTCGGCCGGCCAGCCCTTCAGCAGCGCGAAGAAGGTCTCGTCACCCAGCTTGTTCCGCAGCGCCTGAAGGGCCAGCGCCCCACGGTCGTAGACGGCCCCGTGGAACTGGTTGTCCGGACCCGGGTCTCCCGGCTTCACCGTCCAGAACGGGTCGTCCGCCGGGTGGAGGGCGTACGTGTAGTCCGCCAGTTCCTGCGCCGTTCCCTCGCCCTCCTTCTCCGACCACAGCCACTGGCTGTACCGGGCGAAGCCCTCATTGATCCAGATGTCCTTCCAGCCGTCGACGGACACGCTGTCGCCGTACCACTGGTGCGCCAGCTCATGGACGACCACCGAGACATTCGCGCCATTGGCGAACTGCTTCGGGCTGTAGAACGGCCGGGTCTGCGTCTCCAGAGCGAAACCGCTGGTCACATTGGGCACGTAGCCGCCGAGCGCGTTGAACGGATACGGACCGAAGACACCCGTGAGCCACTCGGCGACCTCGGTGGTCCGCTCGATGCTGGCGCGCGCCGCCCCGTCGTTGTCGCCGAGGTCCTTGCTGTACGCGTTGAGAACCGGCAGCCCGTCCGCCGTCGTGTCCTTGGTGATGTCGAACTTGCCGATCGCGAGCGTCGCCAGATACGCGGCCTGCGGCTTGTTGGAGCGCCAGTTGAAGCGCGTCCAGCCGAGTTTCGAACTCTGCGACTGCAGCACGCCGTTGCTGATGGCCTGGGTCCCGTCCGGGACGGACACCGACACGTCGTACGTAGCCTTGTCCAACGGGTGGTCATTGCTGGGGAACCACCACACGGCCGACTCCGGCTCCTGCGCGGCCACGCCACCGTCCGGGGTACGGGCCCAGGCGGTCCAGCCGCCGATCTTCAGCTCGGACGGCTTCCCGGCGTACCGCACGACCACCGAGACGGACCGGCCCTTCGCCAGGGTGCCGGCCGGCGTGATCTCCAGTTCCTGGGTTCCGCTCTTCGCGTACCGCGCCGTCTTCCCGTTCACCCGCACCTCGGAGACGTCGAGCCCGAAGTCGAGGTTGAAGCGCGAGAGATCCTGGGTGGGGGTGGCGAGGATCGTCGCCGTGCCCTCCAGGAGGTCGGTCGCGGGCTGATACTTCAGCCGCAAGTCGTAGTGGGACACGTCGTAGCCGCCGTTGCCACTGGCCGGGTAATAGGGGTCGCCGATACCCGAGGCGCCCGCGGTGCCTCCCGCGGCCGATGCCGGGATCGCCAGCAGCAGGGAGGCCGCGAGTGTGCTTGGGACGATGAGTCTGCGGTGCACGAATGCTCCAAGTCTTCGGGGCGGATGCTCTTTCCGGCCGGTCCTTCGACACTATTCAGCGTTCCCCAGCCTGGTCGTGTCCATGGCCACCCCTGTCACACGATCGCCATTCGGCCGACATGACACCTTGACTGCCTTTCCGTCACATCGGCCTGCGATCGCCCCCTGTCGCACAGGAGTTGACCGGGGTACCTTCCGCAGATGCCGATACGCGCGCGGGGTACCCGCTTGACGTACAGATCGCTGGTGGTGGCGGCCTCGGCCGCCCTGATGACCGTCCTGCTCTCGCCGGCAGGTGCACAGGGCTCGAGCCCACGGGAGAGCAGAGCCGTCTACTCCTACGGGAACGCCGTCCGTGAGTCCGTCTGGGTGGACACGGGCCTGGACGGCGACGGAAACGGGAAGAGCGACCGCGTCGCCGTCGACATCGTCCGGCCGCGCGAACCCGCACAACAGGGCCGCAAGATACCCGTGATCATGGACGCCAGCCCCTACTACTCGTGCTGCGGGCGGGGCAACGAGAGCCAGTTGAAGACGTACGACACCAACGGCGACCCCGTCCAGTTCCCGCTCTACTACGACAACTACTTCGTCCCGCGCGGCTACGCCTTCGTCGCCGTGGATTTGGCCGGTACCAATCGCTCCGACGGCTGCGTCGACGTCGGTGGCCGCTCGGACATCCAGTCCGCGACAGCCGTCATCGACTGGCTGAACGGCCGGGCCCGCGGCTACACCACCCGCACCGGCACCGAACGCACCTCGGCAGGCTGGTCCAACGGCCGCACCGGCATGATCGGCAAGAGCTACGACGGCACCATCGCCAACGGTGTGGCGGCGACCGGTGTCGACGGGCTGCGGACCATCGTCCCGATCGGTTCCATCTCCTCCTGGTACGACTACTACTTCGCCCAGGGCGCCCCCCTCTACGACGGTGGTCCCGAATGGCTCTCCGACTATGTCGAGAGCCCCGGGGCGCGGGCGCGCTGCGCTGCCGTGCAGCAGAAACTCGTCGACGAGGCGCCCCGTACCGGCGACTGGACGAATCTCTGGAGCGAGCGCGACTACGTGAAGGACGCCCGCAAGGTGAAGGCCAGCGTCTTTGCGGTGCACGGGATGCAGGACCTCAACGTCCGCACCAAGCACCTTGGCCAGTGGTGGGACGCCCTTGCCGCACAGGGGGTGGAGCGTAAGATCTGGCTCTCCCAGACCGGCCATGTCGACCCGTTCGACTTCCGGCGCGCCGAGTGGGTCGACACGCTGCACCGCTGGTTCGACCACTACCTCCTCGGTTACGACAACGGCATCGACCACGAACCGATGGCCGATATCGAGCGCCACCCCGACCAGTGGTCCACCGACAAGGTCTGGCCGCCGCGCACCACCGCCGCCACCACCGTGCGCCCCGGCACCGGCACCGCACCCGGTGTCGGCACCCTCACCCGGAGGACCGCCCGGCCCGGCGCCACCGAGACGTTCACCGACGACCCGAAGCAGAGCGAGACGGACTGGGCCGCCGACCTGGACCGGTCCACGGACGCCAAGGCCGGGTTCCTCACCGCGCCGCTCGCCCACGACCTGCGGCTGTCCGGCTCGTCGAGGGTGACCGTCACCGCGACCCCGACCACCTCGACCGCCCATCTCTCGGCCGTCCTCGTCGATGTCGGCCCCAACACCATCCGGGACTACGGCGCGTCCGGCGAAGGCATCAGGACCCTCACCGACCGCACCTGCTGGGGTGCGAGCACGGCCGGCGACAGCTCCTGCTTCAAGGAGACGACGGCCAGGACCGCCGCCGTCGACCGGACCGTCTTCAGCCGCGGCTGGGCCGACCTCGGTACGTACGCCTCTGGAGGCAAGGGCCGCCCGCTCACCCCGGGCAAGCGCTACACGATCACGGTCGATCTGGCCGCGAGCGATCACGTGGTGCCGGCCGGACACCGCCTCGCCCTGATCGTCGCGGGCACCGACCAGGACCTCATCGATCCGCCGGCCTCCACCCCCACGCTCACCCTCGATCTGGCGCGCACGTCCGCGAAGCTGCCGTTCGTCGGCGGCGCCGCAGCGTTCGTGCGCGCCACCGCGGGCCCCGCGCACGCGGTAGCCACCCCCCACGCATCCCGTCCCGAAGGCGTGGCACCGCCGCGTCCCGCACTCCGTATCCCGGGAGGCAGCCGCTCATGAGACTCCGTATCCCGCTCGTCCGCAACCTCGCCATCGCCGTCGCGGCGACGGCGCTGGCCGTCCCCCTGGCCGCCGCGCCGGCCGAGGCCGCGCCCACCCCGCCCCGTACCGGCTTCGAAACCAGCAACGGGGCCCACTGGACCGGCCAGTCGGAGGAGCAGTCCTTCCTCGCCGCCGTCGACCGGGGCAGCGACCGGGTCTCCGTCGACCGGATCGGCACGACGAAACAGGGCCGCCCGCTCCAGCTCGTCCGCATCGGCCAACACCGCCACGCGGCCGCCACGGTCCTGCTGATCTGCAGTCAGCATGGCAACGAACCGTCCGGCCGCGAGGCGTGTCTGACCACCATTCGCGATCTCGCGTACGCAGACGACCGGGCGACCCGCACCTTCCTCTCGCACACCGATGTCCTCGTAGTGCCCACCGCCAACCCCGACGGGCGCGCCGCGAACACCCGCGGCAATTCCGACGGCGTCGACATCAACCGTGACCACATCGCCCTGCAGACCGCCGAGGCGCGCGCCATGGCAGCGGTCATCCGCGACCGGAAGCCCGAGGTGATCTACGACCTGCACGAGTACGGTGCCACCCCGCCGTACTACGACAAGGACCTGTTCGTCCTCTGGCCCCGCAACCTCAACGTCACCGACCGGGTGCACAACGAATCGCGGACCCTCGCGGAACAGTACGTGCGGCCCACCGCCAAGGACGCCGGCTACAGCAGCGGTCTCTACGGGATCTGGACCGACCCGGTCACCGGAGACCCCATCAAGCAGACGGCGGGCGACGGGCAGGAGCGCATCCTGCGCAACACCTCGGGAATCAAGCACGCGGTGGGCCTGCTCATCGAGTCCCGCGTCGATGCGCTCACCGACGCCGAGAAGGCGGACCCGGCCCTCAACAGCCGGCGTCGCGTCGACTCGCAACTCGTCGCGCTTGACGGACTGCTCCGGTTCACCGACGAACGACGGGGTCCCATCGGCGCCGCCACCGCCGCGTCCCGGGCGGCCGGGTTCGCCGACCGCGGCCCCGTCTACCTCGGGGGCGCGGACAACGACCCGGCCGAACCTGTCGACATCCTCCAGGACCCGCCGTGCGGCTACCGTCTGAGCGCCGCCCAGTTCGCCGAAGTCAAGGACGAACTCGCCCTGCACGGCGTCACGTCCCGGCCTGACGGTGACGGAGCGTACGTACCGTTGCGGCAGTCGGCCCGGAACCTGATTCCGCTCCTCCTGGACGAGCGGGCGACGTATCACCTCACAAGCGCACAAGTCGATACGGCTTGCTGATCCCATGAGCATGTGATGCGTGTGGCACTGCCTACGGAGAGCGGAACTCGGCTTCCGTGAAAGGTGCCACTCGTGTCGTAGGACGAACGGAGAACGGGCGGCCGGGGGATCTGCCGATCACGGCGGATCTGCCCGGCGACCCGACGCGAGACCGGCACCCCACGACCGACGGGGTGGTGTCCGAGATCCGCATCGGCCCGGTCCGGCCCGATCACGGACCACCGCGATCACCCGTCCGAGCCCGGAACGCCGCCCGACTGAGGCCCCGGCGCGCCGCCCTCCGCCGTGCCGCCCGCGCCCCCGCCCCGCGGCCCGGTTCAGGAGAGGAGATCGGCCGCCGCCCGCGCGCAGCCCAGGGCCACCGTCACCCCCGCACCCCCGTGCCCGTAGTTGTGCACCAACCGCCCGCCGCCCGGCAGCGGTTCGGCCTCGATCCGCACACCGGTGTCGCGCGCGGGACGCAGACCCACCAGGTGCCCGATGACCCGCGCCCCCGCGATCTCCGGCCGGATCCGGGCACACCGGGCCACGATCTCCTCGGCGGTCCGGGGGTCGGGCTCCGTGCTCCAGTCGTCCACCTCGGCCGTGCCGCCGAGAACCAGCCTCCCGGGCTGCGGGAAGAAGTACGTCGTCGCGTCCGAGGCAGGGTCCGCCTCGGTGAACCACTCCTCGATCCCTGGGTTCTCCACCAGCACCAGCTGGCCGCGGACCGGGCGCACTCCGGCATCGGGGACCAGCTCCCGCACCCCGAGACCGGTGCAGTTGACCACCGTCGACGCCTCGGCGGCGGCTTCGTCGAACGAGGTGACGGTACGCCGCTCGACAACGCCACCGGCCGCCGCCAACTGCCGCTCCAGCCAGCTCAGATGCGCCGGCATGTCGATCAGCGGCAGCCGGACCCGCAGCCCCTCCGCGACCTCGGTCACGTTTTTCAACTGCCCCGCCCACGAACCGAGAGCGGCGAGCCGCTCGCCCCCGTGCAGACCGGAGACCAGCCGCACCCCCGTCTCGTCCGGGCGCCCGGCCAGCTCCTCGTATCTCCGGAGCGACGTCAGTGACCAGTCGCCGACCAGCCCCTCCGGCTCGATCCGGTACGGCCACCACAACGCCCCCGCCACCGCCGACGTCGTCGCCGCAGCCGGCTCCCGGGACCAGACCCGCACCCGGTGGCCGCGCTCGGCCAGCACCAGGGCCGTGGTCAGCCCGCTGATCCCACCACCCACCACGATCACGTCCGGCACGTCCGTCTGCCCCGTCATCTCTGCCCGTGTGTCGCTCATGGCCGGACGCTAACGGAAAGTCCTGGTCAGTGGTGACCCCCGGAGACGTGATTCGGGTCAGCGGCCTTTGTCGAAGAACTCTGCTCCGCGTCTTCCCGCCATCGCGTACAGCAGCAGGATCTGGACCAGAGCGCCGAGCACGGTGAGAGTCACCGGGACCGCCACATCGGGTGGTTCGGGCGGGAACAGGCCCTTCTTGGGGGTGGCCAGATCGCCGAGCGTCAGCAGCACAGCCGCAGCGGCACCCAGACTCACGGATGACGTGAGGATGCTGAGGGCCCGCGCCCAGATCCGTCCGTTCAGCAGGCCACGGATCACCGCGACCAGCAGCACCAGCCCGGGCAGCACGGCAACCGTCGCGGACCCGACGAGGACGGAAGCGACCGCGAGCAGCGCCCGTCCCGCGCCTCCTTGCCCTTCTTCTGGGGCCGTTCCCACTGGGTGTTGATGTACTTCTCCACTGTCGCGGCGCTGACCGCGCCGACCGATGCGGCGAAGTACGACGACGACCACAAGGTAGGCGTCCGCGACTTCAGGTGCAAAAACTCTTCCCGCAGCACGCGGGAGGTGAAGCCCTTGACAGCTACCTCCACAATGCCGTCGACGACCACTCCCGCCTCGCCTACAGCGAAATCCTCACCGACGAGAAGAAAGAGACCGCCACCGCTTTCTGGGCCCGGGGCCCACGCGTTCTTCACCCAGGCCGGGATCACCGTCGAACGCGTCCTGACCGACAACGGCGCCTGCTACAGCCGCGATGAACGGCGACCTGGGCGGGCCCGCCCCGCGATCCGCACCCGCACCCGCACTCGCGCGGAACCGCGCCGCGTCCGGTGCCCCCGCGGGCTTCTCCGACACTCGTCGAGAGCGAAGCCGTCCGCCGATTAGGATCGACACCCTGATGACTGCCACTCTCGTCGCCAAGGACCTCGCCGCCGGACACGGCGACCGCACACTCTTCGCCGGACTCGACCTCGTCGTCGCACCCGGTGACGTGATCGGTCTCGTCGGAGTCAACGGAGCCGGAAAATCGTCTCTGCTCCGGCTGCTCGCCGGGCTCGACCGGCCGGAGGAGGGTGAGCTGCGGCTCTCCCCGCCCACCGCCACCGTTGGCCACCTCCCGCAGGAGCCGGAGCGCCGCCGGGACGAGACCGTGCGGGACTTCCTCGCCCGCCGGACCGGCGTCGCCGACGCCCAGACGGCGATGGACGCCGCCACCCAGGCCCTCGTCGACGGGGCACCGGGGGCGGACGACGCGTACTCCGAAACCCTCGAACGCTGGCTGGCCCTCGGCGGCGCCGACCTCGACGAGCGTGCCGAGGAGGTCGCCGCCGACCTCGGTCTGACGGTCGGCCTCGACCTGCCGATGACCGCGCTATCGGGCGGCCAGGCCGCCCGCGCCGGACTCGCCTCGCTGCTTCTGTCGCGGTACGACGTCTTCCTGCTCGACGAACCCACCAACGATCTGGACCTGGACGGACTGGAGCGGCTGGAGCGCTACGTCTCCGGGCTGCGCGCCGGCACCGTCGTCATCAGCCACGACCGCGAGTTCCTGATGCGTACGGTCACCAAGGTCCTCGAACTCGATCTCGCCCAGCAGCAGATCAACCTCTACGGCGGTGGGTACGAGGCCTATCTGGAGGAGCGCGACCGGGCCCGCAGGCATGCCCGCGAGGAGTTCGAGGAGTATGCCGACAAGCGCTCCGCCCTCGAAGGCCGCGCCCAGATGCAGCGCGGCTGGATGGACAAGGGCGTCAGGAATGCCCGCCGCAAGGCCACCGACTCCGACAAGCTCGGCCGCAAGTTCCGCAGTGAAGCGAGCGAGAAGCAGGCCGCGAAGGCCCGGCAGACGCAGCGCATGATCGAGCGGCTCGATGTCGTCGAGGAGCCGCGCAAGGAGTGGGAGCTGCGGATGGAGATCGCCACGGCCCCGCGCTCCGGATCGGTCGTCGCCACGCTCCGCGAGGCGCAGGTCGTGCGCGGAGACTTCGCGTTCGGGCCGGCGTCGCTGCAGATCGACTGGGCGGACCGGGTGGCGATCACCGGCGCCAACGGAGCCGGCAAGTCCACGCTCCTCGCGGCGCTGCTCGGCCGCCTGCCGCTGGACTCGGGCCATGCGACGCTCGGCTCGGGCGTGGTGGTGGGCGAGGTGGACCAGGCACGGAAACTGTTCCACGGCTCGGAGACCTTGCTGGAGGCGTTCTGCGCAGCCGTCCCCGAGACCGAATCGGCCGAGGTCCGCACGCTGCTCGCCAAGTTCGGGCTGCGCGCGGACCATGTGATGCGGCCCGCCACGACCCTCTCCCCGGGCGAACGGACCCGGGCGGCCCTCGCCCTTCTCCAGGGCAGGGGGGTGAACCTCCTGGTCCTGGACGAGCCGACGAACCACCTCGACCTGCCCGCGATCGAACAGCTGGAGTCGGCGCTCGACTCGTACACGGGGACGCTGCTGCTGGTCACGCACGACCGAAGGATGCTGGAGGCGGTGCGGACGACGCGGCGCGTCGAGGTGGCCGACGGCAGGTTGACCGAGGCCTGACCCACTCAAGCCCGAGCAGGCGAAAGCCAAGCCCGAGCAGGCGAAAAACCAAGCCCGTCCGGCGATTGAGGACAAAAAAATGGGGTCCGGGGGCGGAGCCCCCGGTTTCAGGAAGGGGCGGGTGGGGGACAGCCGCGCAGCGGACCGCCCTCACCCGCCCCCGCCGTCAGCGATTCCTTCCGCTCTGCTTCGGATCCGCCAGCCCCGCACGCCGCAACGCATCCGCCATGGCGCTGTTCACCGGCGCCGGCGCAGGCGCCTGACGCGCAGAGCCGCCACCACTGCCACCGCGTCGGTCACGGTCCTGACCGCCCTGACCCTGACCCTGACGCTGCCGCGGCGGCCGACCGCCCTGGCCGCCCCGCTCCCGCTTCGTCCCGCCGCCCTGCGACGACGACTGTCCCTTTGAAGCCTCGTCGTCCAGCCGCAGCGTCAACGAGATCCGCTTCCGCGGAATGTCGACGTCCATCACCTTCACCTTCACGATGTCGCCCGGCTTCACGACATCCCGCGGATCCTTCACGAAGGTCTTCGACATGGCCGACACGTGCACCAGGCCGTCCTGGTGCACACCGACGTCCACGAACGCCCCGAACGCGGCGACATTCGTGACGACCCCCTCCAGCACCATCCCGGGGGCCAGATCACCGATCTTCTCGACGCCCTCCTTGAAGGTGGCCGTCTTGAACGCGGGCCGCGGGTCGCGACCCGGCTTCTCCAGCTCCCTCAGGATGTCCGTGACCGTCGGCAGCCCGAATTTCTCGTCCACGAAGTCGTCCGCCCGCAGCGACCGCAGCACACCCGAGTTGCCGACCAGCGACGCGACATCCCCGCCGACCGTCTTCGCCATCCGCCGCACCACCGGGTACGCCTCCGGGTGCACGCTCGACGCGTCGAGCGGGTCGTCTCCCCGGATCCGGAGGAAGCCCGCACACTGCTCGTACGCCTTCGGGCCCAGCCGCGCCACGTCCTTCAGCGCCTTCCGGGACCGGAACGGCCCGTTCGTGTCCCGGTGCGCGACGATGTTCTCGGCGAGACCGGAGCCGATGCCGGAAACCCGTGAGAGCAGCGGGGCCGACGCGGTGTTGACGTCGACACCGACGCCGTTCACACAGTCCTCGACGACCGCGTCCAGTGAGCGCGACAGCTTCACTTCGGACAGGTCGTGCTGGTACTGGCCGACACCGATCGACTTCGGGTCGATCTTCACGAGCTCGGCCAGCGGGTCCTGCAGACGCCGGGCGATCGACACCGCACCACGCAGCGACACGTCCATGTCGGGGAGTTCCTGCGAGGCGAAGGCGGAGGCCGAGTACACCGAGGCGCCCGCCTCGGACACCATTACCTTGGTGAGCTTCAGCTCCGGGTGCCTCTCGCACAGTTCACCCGCGAGCTTGTCCGTCTCGCGGGACGCCGTGCCGTTGCCGATCGCGATCAGATCGACGGAGTGCTCCTTCGCCAGCCGCTCCAGCTTGGCCAGGGACTCGTCCCACTTGTTCGCCGGGACGTGCGGGTAGATGACGTCGGTCGCGACGACCTTGCCGGTTGCGTCGACGACGGCGACCTTCACACCCGTACGGAAACCGGGGTCGAGCCCCAGCGTGGCGCGCGTCCCGGCCGGCGCGGCGAGCAGCAGGTCGCGCAGGTTCGACGCGAAGACCCGTACCGCCTCGTCCTCCGCCGCTGTCCGCAGCCGCAGCCGCAGATCGATCCCGAGGTGGACGAGGATCCGGGTCCGCCACGCCCACCGCACCGTGTCGCCGAGCCACTTGTCCCCCGGGCGGCCCCGGTCTGCCACGCCGAAACGGCGGGCGACCATGTTCTCGTACGTCGAAGGGCCCGGTGTCTCCGAGGGTTCCTCCGGCTCCAGGACCAGGTCGAGCACGTCCTCCTTCTCGCCCCGGAGCATCGCGAGGACCCGGTGCGAGGGCAACGCGGTGAACGGCTCGGCGAAGTCGAAGTAGTCGGCGAACTTCGCCCCCGTCTCCTCCTTGCCGTCCCGCACCTTCGCGGCCAGCCGCCCGCGCGACCACATGCGCTCACGCAGCTCGCCGATCAGGTCGGCGTCCTCCGAGAACCGCTCGGTGAGGATGGCACGGGCGCCCTCCAGAGCAGCGGCCGCGTCCGCGACGCCCTTGCCGGCATCGACGAAGGCGGCGGCAGCGGCGAGCGGTTCGACGGACGGGTCGCCCAGCAAACCGTCGGCGAGCGGTTCGAGCCCTGCTTCCCGTGCGATCTGCGCCTTGGTCCGCCGCTTCGGCTTGAACGGCAGATAGATGTCCTCGAGCCGCGCTTTGGTGTCGGCGGCCCGGATCTGCGCCTCCAGGGCCTCGTCGAGCTTGCCCTGTTCGCGTACGGAGTCGAGGATCGCCGTCCGCCGGTCCTCCAGTTCCCGCAGGTACCGCAACCGCTCCTCGAGCGTGCGCAGCTGCGCATCGTCGAGCATCTCGGTCGCTTCCTTGCGGTAGCGCGCGATGAACGGCACGGTCGACCCGCCGTCGAGCAGCTCTACGGCCGCCTTCACCTGCCGCTCGCGTACGCCGAGCTCCTCGGCGATCCTGCCTTCGATGGACGTCGTCACGGTTCTACCGACTCGCCTTCTCGTACTGGCTGTGCTGGGCTGTACTGGCTGTGCTTACCGGGGCGGGGCCCCTTCCGTCTGCATTGTGCCGGGTGGTCGGGCGCCGTGTCGCCCGACCACCCCACTTGTCCGCCGGTCGGCGGGTCGGCGGAATCAGCCCTTGCCCATCAGATCGGCCGGGAACGCGCCCGCAGAAGCCGCCGTGACGAGGAATCCGCGCGCCAGCTCGGTGAGCCGCTCCACGCCCTCCGCTCCCAGATGCTCGTACGGTGCCAGGTCCATCCGGTCCGTGGTGTCCTCCAGCTCCGCCCGCAGTGTGACGCCCGCCTCCGTCAACTCGCCCTCGCTGTCCAGGAGTCCGCGCCCGCGCAGCCGTTCGGCCGCGTCCTCCCAGTCCGTGGGGCGCCAGCCGCGGCTGGCGAGCACCCAGCGCGGGGACATTCCCTTTCCGGTCGCGGTGTGGCTGACCAGGGCCTCGACCGGGTCGAGACCGGCGGCGAGGAGCGCGGCGAGATGGCCGTCACCACGGTGTTCGCGCAGCAGTGTCCCGGCGTGCCAGTACGCCAGGTGCGGCTGCTCCGGCACTGGCAGATCGGCGTGGGCGGCGTAGAGCGGCCGGGCGTGTCGCGTGCACGCCTCGGCGGCGCGCAGTGCCAGCCCGGCCGCCTCGGCCATGTCGGAGGAGGTGATGATCTCCTCGCCCAGCAGCCGGCGCAGCGTGGAGTCGGCGGCGCGCAGGCGGGCGTCCAGGACCGCCTGCGGCGAGGCGACGGACCACACGGCGGGCAGATGCCGGGCAACGAGGTCGTGGTTGAAGTTGTAGAAGGTCGCGGTGACCGTGCCGGGGCCGACGGCGCCCAGCGCCGCCGCGCGTCCGGCGATGTAGACGGCGTTCGAGTCGTCGATGCCGAGCTCCCCGAACTCCTTGCCGAGGTCGGGGGAGAAGTAGATCGTCGAGTGCAGCGGGTTGATGGCGTTGTGGCAGCGGCGTCCGGCTTGCGGCGGCAGATTACTCATACGTTCACATTACCGACTGGTCGGTACGTTCTGTAACCCCTCGCGGGGCACCCGATTCATGCGGGCCGGGCATGGGAGAAAAGGCGGGCATTTCGTCATTGCGGCCATGCTCCCCGCTGTCCAGGATGTGCACGGGGGTGCTGCTGCTCGCCGCGGCCGGGCTCCTGGACGACCTCTGTCTGCAGCGGCTCGCTGCCGCTCGCTGCGGCCGGTCTGCTGGAGGGGTGGCGCACCGCCTCGGACTGGCTCGCCCGGAGGGCGTGGCCCGCCGCGGACCGGGCGGGACTCTGTGGACGCGCCCCTACAGGATGTCCGGCGGATCACGGCCGGCGCTCAGGTCGTCCAGGTGAAGCGCGGCGTCCGCCGCTCCAGGAAGGCGGCGACACCCTCCGCGGTGTCGCCGCTGCGGCGCGCCTGCTCCACCCAGTACGCGTCACGGTCCTCCCGCCCCGTGGCGAACTCCTTCGCCGCCGCCTGTGTCAGCTGTGAGCGCGATGCCAGGATCCGTACGTACGCCTCCACCCGCTTGTCCAGCTCGCCGGCCGGCAGTACCTCGTCCACCAGTCCGGTCCGCAGTGCCCGTTCCGTGTCGATCAACTCGCCGGAGAACAGCAGATGCTTTGCCGCGGCCGGTCCGATCAGCGAGACCAGCCGCCGGGTCGACGACGCGGCGTAGACGATCCCGAGCTTGGCCGGGGTGACGCCGAAGGAAGCGCCTTCCTCGGCGAACCGCAGATCGCAGGCGGCCGCCAGCTGGCTGCCGCCGCCCACGCAGTAGCCGCGCACCGCGGCGAGCGTCGGCCGGGGGAAGGCGGCCAGGGCCTCCTCGGCCGCCACCGCCAGAGCCTGCGGATCGTACGCCGGGCCGCTCGCCCGGTCCCGCAGCGAGGAGATGTCCGCGCCCGCGCAGAAGGTGTCCCCGGCGCCGGTCAGAACCAGGGCGCGCACGGCGGGGTCGGCGGCCATCCGCTCCAGCAGTCCTGGCAGCGCCTGCCACATGGCGGCCGTCATGGCGTTGCGCTTGGCCGGGTTGCTGATCACGACGGTGGCGATGCCGTCCGCGACGGTGAGCTGCAGCTGCGGTTCCGTACGGTCCATGCGCCGGATGCTATCCGTCCCGTTCGAACCTATGATCAAGATGCGGGTGGGAAGCAGGCACGCACCGTGAGGAGCTGCCAGATGTCCGGTCCCGACCTCCAGGGCAGGAAGCTGAGCCGCGGCTTCAGCGGGCTCGTCCTGCTCGGTGCTCTCCTCGTCGTGGCCGGCCTGGTCGGTCTCGTCTACACCGAGGCCGCCACGCTCACCTCGATGCTCCTCTTCGGCTGGCTGCTGCTCATCGGAGGCCTCATCGGTCTGCTCCACGCGATCCAGTCCCGCGGCACCGACTACTTCTGGCTCGGTGTGGTGGTCGCCGCGCTGTACATCGCCGCAGGTGTCGTCGTGATCCGTCATCCGCACGGCACGGCCGAGGCACTCACCATGTTCGCCGCACTGCTCTTCCTGGCCGGTGGGGTGTTCCGGCTGGTGGGAAGCCTCGTGGTGCGCGGGCCGCAGTTCGGCTGGACGCTGTTGCAGGGTGCCTTCGGGCTGCTTCTGGGACTGTTGGTCCTCTTCGGCTGGCCGCACAGCAGCCTCTATGTGCTCGGCCTGTTCTTCTCGCTGGCGTTGCTCTTCGACGGGCTGAGCCTGATCGGGATCGGAGTCGGTGGCCGCCGCGCCGTCTCGCTGGTCTAGGAGGGCACTGAAGATCTTGGTCGGGCTCCCGGCGCCTTGCATGCACATCTGCGGCGTTGCCAAAACGGCCTGACAGCTCCGCTATGAGGCCGCTTCGGCGCCTTGCAGCTGCACGCACCAGACGCCGCTCGCTGATCCGGCCAAGATCTTCAGCACCCTCCTAGGGCGTGTTGGCGGCCGAGGCACTGCCGGACAAGCCCTCAGAAGAAGATCAGAACCAGTCCAAGAAGTGACGCTGTCATACTCATTCGAAAAAAATTCTGTCGATAGAAGTCGACTTCTGTTCAGTAGCACAGCCCGGACCGACTACTCCCCGCACTCTGTACTTCGACGTGCAGTGACTGTCGAGTCGAGAGCGGGTGCGGGAACTATGGAGAGCCGCGGGAGTGTCCCCGCCAGGCCCGTGCCGTACGAGGGAGTCTGGCGGTTCACCGCGCCGGCCGTCGACGTCTCCGTACCGCAGGCCCGGCACGCCGTACGCGATTTGCTGAACCGCCAGGGCGTGCCGATGGACGAAGGCATCGCCCAGGGCCTGCTGCTCATCGTCTCGGAGCTGGTCACCAACGCCGTGAAGCACGCCGCGCTGCTCTCCCCGGAGCTCGCCGTCGAGGTGGCCGTCGGCGTCGAATGGGTCAGAGTCTCCGTCGAGGACAACCACCCGTACCGGCCCACGGCGCTGGAGACGGACTATGCGCAGACGGGCGGGCGCGGGCTGCTGCTGGTCCGGGAGATCACGAACGAGGCGGGCGGCACCTGCGATGTCGAGCACACGGCAGGCGGCGGAAAGATCATCTGGGCCGCGCTGCCGCTGAACCCGTACCTCTGACCGCCTCTGACCGTCCCGCGCCCGCCGTTCGGTTCGCCGCTACCAGCCCGCGGACGGGCCGGTCAGCTCCCTGATCGCCGGGCGCGCGGCATCGAGCACCGTCATGAACCACGCCGAGAACGGTGCCTCGGCATGCCGCTTCGCCAGTTCGTCGGCGGCCACGAACGCTGTCTCACCGACCTCCTCCGGGTCCGGCTCCGGCTCCGCCTGGGCCATCCCGACGAAGAGGTGGTTGAACTCCTGCTCCACCAGGCCCGAGGCCGGGTCGGGGTGGTTGTAGCGGACGGTGCCCGCCTCGGCCAGCAGCGAGGGTGAGATCCCGAGCTCCTCGTACGTACGCCGGGCGGCGGCGGTGAAGGGTGCCTCGCCCGGGTACGGGTGGCCGCAGCAGGTGTTCGACCAGACACCGGGGGAGTGGTACTTGCCGAGCGCCCGGCGCTGCAGCAGCAGTCTGCCCTGCTCGTCGAAGAGGAACACGGAGAACGCCCGGTGCAGTTGACCGGGTGCCTGGTGGGCGGCGAGCTTCTCCGCCGTGCCGATGGTGGTGCCGTTCTCGTCGACCAGTTCGAGCATGATCGCTTCTGCTGTGCCGTTCGACGAGCTGTTCGCCGCGGTGGCTGGTGTGGTCGGCATACCCATCCTTCGCTATGGTGCCCGGCCTCGTGCGCCGGTCCCCTCGAGTCTGCTCAAGTCTGCCGTACAAAAGCGGCTTGTCCGTACTTCGGGTCCTGGCATGTCCGGTCCCGCCGGACCTGGTGGATGCGGCGGGACCGGACGGCACGTCAGATCCCGAATATCGCCGGATACTGGATCGTGCCCGTCGGCACGGGCCGGGAATCGTTGAGGACCAGAGCCATCATCGCCTCGTCCGGGACCTCCAAACCCGCCCGGATCCCGTACCGGGACGCCGGTACGAAGCCGAACCGCGGGTGGTAGTCGCGATGCCCGAGCACCAGCACGAGCGACTCGCCCCGCATCCGGGCCGCGTCCAGGACGGCCCGGACCACCGCCTGCCCCGCGCCCTGCCGCCGGCGGCCCGGGGCCGTCGCCACGGGGGGCCCGTGCGAGCGCCGGTGCGTCACCGACCCGGCACCGGGTCGGCAGGGCGTACGTGCCGTCTGTGCGGACACCGGGTGCATCGGGCCGTCTCGGTCCCAGAAGGCGCGCGCCGCACTCACCAGACGCCGCCGGGCCCGCCCTGCGGGCGGGCGACGCACCCTCCTAGCCGGGAACCCGGGAGTTGAAGAAGGACCGGATGCTGTGCCGGGCAGGTGCCGTCGCGACGGTCATCTACCTCGGCTTCTCTCTCGGGCAGGGGGAGGCACGTATACCTCTGCCCAGGACCCTACACCCGTGCCCGGACGGCAGTTCGGGTACCGCGCTGAATCGCCGTTCAGTGGCAGAGTCCGGCCTCGTGCTCCGCGTGCCCGCTCGGCTCCAGTTGGAACGTGCAGTGCTCGACGTCGAAGTGGTCGCCGAGACAGCCCTGCAGCTCGTGCAGCAGCTTTTCGTGCCCCATCGAGTCGAGCAGCTCCTGCTGCACCACCACATGGGCGGAGAGCACCGGCATCCCCGAGGTGATGGTCCAGGCATGCAGGTCATGGACGTCCAGCACCCCGGGCAGGGCGGTGATGTGGGCCCGTACCTCGCCCATGTCGACGCCCTTGGGGGCCGCCTCCAGCAGCACATTGAGCGTCTCCCGGAGCAGCTTGACCGTACGGGGGACGATCATCAGACCGATGAGCAGCGAGGCGATCGGGTCGGCGGCCTGCCAGCCGGTGGCCAGGATGATGCCGGCTGAGACCAGCACGGTGACCGAGCCGAGTGCGTCGGCGAGCACCTCCAGATAGGCGCCGCGCACATTGAGGCTGTCCTTCTGCCCGCGCACCAGGAGCGACAGGGAGACCATGTTGGCCGTCAGGCCGACGAGGGCGAAGACGATCGTCAGTCCGCCCCGGGTCTCGACGGGCGTGATGAAGCGCCCGACCGCTTCGTAGAGCAGATAGCCGCCCACACCGAGCAGCAGCAGGCAGTTGGCCAGAGCGGCGAGGATCTCGGCCCGGGCGTAGCCGAAGGTTCGATTGAGTCCGGCAGGCTTGTTGGCGAAGTGGATCGCCAGCAGCGCCATGCCCAGCCCCAGCGCATCGGTCGCCATATGGGCGGCGTCGGCGATCAGTGCGAGCGAGTCGGAGAGCAGACCACCGATGATCTCCAGGACCATCACGGTGAGTGTGATGTACAGCGCGATCCGCAGCCGTCCCTTGTACGCGGCGGCAGCGGTGCCGGTGGGCGGCGGCCCGCCGTGCGAGTGCCCGTGATCGTGCCCTGCCCCCATGGGGACGCCTCCGGTCGTCTTGCGGAACCGGACCCGTATCGGCCCGAGAAGGCCAGTGAACTACGGGTAGGGGGTATCGGGCAACACGGCATTGAACACCGTTGTCGTGTGCTCTGACCTGCGGAAACGATTGCTGGTCAGGGCGGTGCACCGTTCAGGCGCCGATCATGTGACGAGTGCCTCGAGGTGGCGCAGGCGCCAGCCCTCCCAGGCCGACTCGACCACGGCCTCCAGCAGGACGGTCAGCCCCGGCACGTTCTCCCGGCAGGAGAGCAGTGGCTTCTCGACGGATTCGCCCACCCGTTTCTTCGCTGCGAGATGCACCACATCCGTCGCCGCGTGCTCGGCGAGCGTACGGTCGAGCAGCGCACGGTCGGCGGCCGAGCCGCGGATCAGTGGTACATCGGCCGGGAGCCGGTCGCGGATGCCGGTCGACAGGTCGTCGAGCACGACCACCCGCTCCCCGGCAGCCGCCACGACCCGAACCGCATGTGCCCCGATATGTCCCGTTCCGCCTGTGATCAGCCATGTCATACCCGTCAGCCTGGGTCTGTGCCGCTGCGGCGTGTGAGCCGAGGCGGAGCCCGGTACCCCCGCGGTTTGTGAGCCGGGGCCGGGATCGACGATGATGATCGCGGGCGGCGCCGCATGATGCCGGTCCGCCCCGAACGGAGCATAAACGGGCAGTGAACTCCCGCTTCCGTTCATCCGATAGCCTCTGCCGACGTGCCGCCGGCCCGCATCCGGGCCGCACTGTCGCGCGCCGACCCTGTCAGCACCAAGGAGTGAGTTCGTCTGTCGACCGCCATCCTCACCGGTGCACCGGTACCCGGATCGTCGCTCGCGGACGATCTGAGGTCGCTGGGCTTCGACGTGCAGGCCGCCGCTGATGTCACCGAGGCCGCCGAGCTGCTCTCCGCGGCTCCCGCCGACGCCCGCGTCGCGCTCGTCGATCCCCGCTTCGTCGGACACGTCCACGCCCTCCGGCTCGGACTGACCGACCCCCGCTTCCCCGCCGCCACCGTCCCCGGTGCGCTCACCGCGCAGCCGGAGGCGCGTCCCGCGCTCGCCCGCGCTCTGCACAGCGCGACCGCGGCCGTCGGTGCGGGCGTCCCCCTGCGGCCGGCCGGCGCCACGGACACCGTGCCCGTCACCGACCGCACCGTGCCGGGCCGCCTCGCCGTCGCGCTGGAGGCCGAGGGCACCGCCGTGCAGCGCCCGGAACTCGGCTCGCTCGTCGCGGCCGTCCCCGTCGACCGGGCCGCCCGCGCCACCGCGCAGTCCGCGGTGGCCGCGGTCGACGACGAGGCGGTACGGCTGCGCAGCGCCGTGAAGGCCCGCGACGGCTTCTTCACCACTTACTTCATCAGCCCGTACTCGCGCTACATCGCCCGCTGGTGCGCACGCCGCGGCCTCACCCCGAACCAGGTCACCACCGCCTCCCTGGTCACCGCGCTGATCGCGGCGGGCTGCGCGGCGACCGGCAGCCGCGGCGGGTACATCGCCGCCGGACTGCTGCTGCTCCTCTCCTTCGTCCTGGACTGCACCGACGGGCAGCTCGCCCGCTACTCGCTGCAGTACTCGACGATGGGCGCCTGGCTGGACGCCACGTTCGACCGGGCCAAGGAGTACGCGTACTACGCGGGCCTCGCCCTCGGCGCGGCCCGCAACGGCGACGACGTATGGGCGCTTGCCCTCGGCGCGATGGTGCTGCAGACCTGCCGCCATGTCGTCGACTTCTCGTTCAACGAGGCCAACCACGACGCGGTCGCCAATTCGAGCCCGACGGCGGCCCTCTCCGACAAGCTCGACAGCGTCGGCTGGACGGTCTGGCTGCGCCGGATGATAGTGCTGCCGATCGGCGAGCGCTGGGCGATGATCGCCGTGCTGACCGCGGTGACGACCCCGCGGATCGTCTTCTACGCTCTGCTGATCGGCTGCTCCGTCGCCGCCTGCTACACCACCGCCGGCCGCCTGCTGCGCTCGTTGACCCGCAAGGCGCAGCGCACCGACCGGGCCGCCCAGGCGCTTGCCGACCTCGCGGACTCCGGGCCGCTGGCCGGCCTCGTCGCGGCGAGGGGACCCCGTATCCGGGGCGGATGGGCCGCCCCGGTGGTGGCCCTCGTCGGTGCGGCCGCCCTGATCGGCGCCGCTTTGCTGCAGCCGTTCGGCAGCCGGCAGATGATCGTCGCCGCGGTGTTCTACGCGGTCTGCTCCGGCGTCGCCGTCGCCCGCCCCCTCAAGGGCGCACTCGACTGGCTCGTGCCCCCGATATTCCGGGCGGCGGAGTACTGCGCGATCCTTGCTCTGGCCGCCCGCAGCGGTGTCGATCAAGCCCTTCCTGCGGCTTTCGGACTGGTTTCGGCCGTTGCCTACCATCACTACGACACGGTGTACCGCATTCGCGGGGGCACCGGCGCGCCGCCCCGGTGGCTGGTGCGAACGATCGGTGGGCACGAGGGCCGGACCCTGGTGGTGGCCGTACTCGCCGCCGTACTCACTCAGCATTCAGGTTTCACCATGGCACTCACCGCTCTCGCGGTGGCCGTGGCCGTGGTGGTGCTCGCCGAGTCCATCCGCTTCTGGGTGTCCTCCGGAGCACCTGCCGTTCACGACGAAGGAGAACCCGCATGATCGGCCTCGTACTCGCAGCCGGTGCAGGACGGCGTTTGCGCCCCTACACCGACACGCTTCCGAAGGCCCTCGTGCCGGTCGACGGCGAGAAGACCGTGCTCGACCTGACGCTCGCCAACTTCGCGGAGATCGGTCTCACCGAGGCCGCGATCGTCGTCGGCTACCGCAAGGAGGCCGTGTACGACCGCAAGGCCGAGCTGGAGGCGAAGTACGGCCTGACGCTCACCCTCGTCGACAACGACAAGGCCGAGGAGTGGAACAACGCCTACTCCCTGTGGTGTGCCCGTGAGGTCTTGAAGCGGGGCGTCATCCTCGCCAACGGCGACACCGTGCACCCGGTCTCCGTGGAGAAGACGCTCCTCGCCGCCCGCGGCAACGGACAGAAGATCATCCTCGCCCTCGACACGGTGAAGAACCTCGGCGACGAGGAGATGAAGGTCGTCACCGACGGTGACAAGGGCGTCCAGCGCATCACCAAGCTGATGGACCCGGCCACGGCGACCGGCGAGTACATCGGCGTGACCCTGATCGAGCCCGAGGCCGCCGAGGAACTCGCCGACGCCCTGAAGGCGACGTATCTGCGCGACCCCGACCTCTACTACGAGGACGGCTACCAGGAGCTCGTCAACCGCGGCTTCACCGTCGATGTGGCCCCCATCGGCGAAGTGACATGGGTCGAGATCGACAACCACGACGACCTCGCGAAGGGCCGTGAGATCGCATGCCAGTACTGAGCAGGCTCATCCCGTCCCCGGTCGTCGTCGACATCCGCCGCGGCGCCCTGGACGACCTGGCCGGCCTTCTCGCCGACCAGCGGATCTCCGCTTCCGGCAAGCTCGCCGTCGCGATCAGCGGCGGGTCGGGCCGGGTCCTGCGCGAGCGGCTGTCCCCGGTGCTGCCTGGCGCCGATTGGTATGAGGTCGCCGACGGCACGATCGACTCCGCCGTGCGGCTCGCCGACGAGATCAAGGGCAACCGGTACGACGCCGTGGTCGGCCTCGGCGGCGGCAAGATCATCGACGTGGCGAAGTACGCCGCGGCGCGCGTCGGCATGCCGATGGTCGCGGTTGCGACGAACCTCTCGCACGACGGTCTCTGCTCGCCCGTGGCGACCCTGGACAACGACAACGGGCGGGGTTCGTACGGGGTCCCCACCCCGATCGCGGTCGTCATCGATCTCGACATCATCCGCGAGGCGCCCACCCGCTTCGTCCGCTCCGGCATCGGCGATGCGGTCTCCAACATCTCCTGCGTGGCCGACTGGGAGCTCGCCCACGATGTCAAGGGCGAGGAGATCGACGGGCTGGCGGCAGCCATGGCCCGGCAGGCGGGTGAGGCCGTGCTGCGCCACCCCGGCGGGGTCGGCGACGACGCCTTCCTGAAGGTACTGGCCGAGGGCCTGGTGCTCACCGGCATCTCCATGTCGGTCGCCGGGGATTCCCGGCCGGCCTCGGGCGCCTGCCACGAGATCAACCACGCCTTCGACCTGCTGTACCCCAAGCGCGCTGCCAGCCACGGCGAGCAGGTCGGCCTCGGCGCCTGCTTCGCCATGTATCTGCGAGGTGCGCGCGAGGAGTCGCTGCTCATGGTGACGACCCTGCGCCGGCACGGGCTGCCGGTCCTGGCCGAGGACATCGGTTTCACCGCCGACGAGTTCGTCCAGGCCGTCGCCTATGCCCCGCAGACACGTCCGGGACGCTTCACGATCCTCGAGCACCTCAACCTGTCCACCGACCAGATCAGGGACGCGTACGCCGACTATGCCAAGACCATCAGTAGCTGAACTCCGTCCGGTCGTTCACCCGGAAGGTGTGAAAGACCGGCGCAGCGGTGAACACTGGGCCGGGCGCCTGTACATGCGGGAGATCTCGCTGCACATAGACCGGTACCTGGTGAACACCAAGATCACGCCGAACCAGCTGACCTACCTGATGACGGTCTGCGGCGTCCTCGCCGCCCCGGCCCTGCTGGTGCCCGGGATCACGGGTGCCGTCCTCGGGGTGGTGATGGTCCAGCTCTATCTGCTGCTCGACTGCATCGACGGCGAGATCGCCCGTTGGAAGAAGCAGTTCTCGCTCGGCGGCGTCTACCTGGACCGTGTCGGCGCCTACCTCTGCGATGCCGCGGTGCTGGTCGGCTTCGGCCTGCGCGCGGCCGATCTGTGGGGATCCGGGCGGATCGACTGGCTGTGGGCCTTCCTCGGCACCCTCGCCGCCCTCGGCGCTGTTCTGATCAAGGCCGAGACCGACCTCGTCGGCGTCGCGCGTCACCAGGGCGGACTGCCGCCCGTCAAGGAGGCGGCGTCGGAGCCGCGCTCGTCCGGTCTGGCGCTGGCCCGCAGGGCCGCCGCGGCGCTGAAGTTCCACCGCCTGGTGCTCGGAATCGAGGCATCCCTGCTGATCCTGGTCCTGGCGGTCCTGGACGCGGTCAGGGGCGACCTGTTCTTCTCCCGGCTCGGCGTCGCCGTCCTGGCCGGTATCGCCCTTGTACAGACGCTGCTGCACCTGGTGTCGGTCCTGGCATCGAGCAGGCTGAAGTGAGCACCCCCATGAAGCTCGGCGCGGTCATCATCACGATGGGCAACCGTCCTGACGAGCTGCGCGCCCTCCTCGATTCGGTCGCCAGGCAGGACGGCGACCGGATCGAGGTGGTGGTCGTCGGCAACGGCGCCCCGGTCCCGGACGTCCCCGCAGGGGTACGGACCGTCGAGCTCCCCGAGAACCTCGGTATCCCCGGCGGCCGCAACGTCGGCATCGAGGCCTTCGGCCCGTCCGGCGCCGACGTCGACGCGCTGCTCTTCCTCGACGACGACGGACTGCTGCCGCTGACCGACACCGCCGAGCTGTGCCGGCAGGCGTTCGAGCGGGACCCGAAGCTGGGGATCATCAGCTTCCGGATCGCCGACCCGGACACCGGCGTGACCCAGCGCCGCCACGTGCCACGGCTGCGCGCCGCCGACCCGATGCGCTCGTCGCGGGTGACGACTTTCCTGGGCGGCGCCAACGCCGTCCGTACCCAGGTCCTCGCCGAGGTCGGCGGGCTGCCGGGCGACTTTTTCTACGCGCACGAGGAGACGGATCTCGCCTGGCGGGCACTGGACGCCGGCTGGCTGATCGACTACCGCGCCGACATGGTGCTCAACCATCCGACCACCGCCCCGTCCCGGCACGCGGTCTACCATCGCATGGTGGCCAGGAACCGGGTCTGGCTGGCGCGCCGCAATCTGCCCGCGCCTCTGGTCCCCGTCTACCTCGGCGTCTGGCTGCTGCTGACGCTGCTTCGCAAGCCCTCGGGCCCCGCGCTGAAGGCATGGTTCGGCGGCTTCCGGGAAGGCTGGACCAAGTCCTGCGGACCACGTCGTCCGATGAAGTGGCGCACGGTATGGCGGCTGACCAGACTCGGCCGACCTCCCGTGATCTGAGAAGCTCTCCTCTGAGAGCATGAGGCGTATTTACTTCCTACGGAACCTGTCCGCCTGAACCGCGACCGCGACTGGCTGCGCATCTTGAATACGAGAGTTTCATCTGGTGAGTGACACAACCCATGACGGTGCGGTCGCGCTGAGCACCCCGCCATCCGCCGACGACGGCCTGAGCGCCGCCGCACTGGCAGGCAAGTACGGCCTGACGGTGAGCGGCGCCCGGCCCGGGCTGTTCGAGTACGTGCGCCAGCTCTGGGGCCGCCGCCACTTCATCATGGCGTTTTCCCGGGCCAAGCTGACCGCCCAGTACAGCCAGGCCAAGCTCGGCCAGCTGTGGCAGGTGGCCACGCCGCTGCTCAACGCGCTCGTCTACTACTTGATCTTCGGGCTGATCCTCGGCACCAGCAGGGGAATGAGCAAGGAGGTCTTCATCCCGTTCCTGGTGACCGGTGTTTTTGTCTTCACCTTCACGCAGAGCTCGGTGATGGCGGGTGTCCGGGCGATCTCCGGCAACCTCGGGCTGGTGCGCGCACTCCATTTCCCGCGTGCCTCGCTGCCCGTCTCGTTTTCGCTGCAGCAGCTCCAGCAGCTGCTGTACTCGATGATCGTGCTGGTGATCGTGGCCGTCGGCTTCGGCAGCTACCCGTCGCTGTCCTGGCTGCTGATGGTGCCCGCGCTGGCCATGCAGTTCGTCTTCAACACCGGCCTGGCCCTGATCATGGCCCGGCTCGGCAGCAAGACCCCCGACCTCGCCCAGTTGATGCCGTTCATCATGCGCACCTGGATGTACGCATCCGGTGTCATGTTCTCCATCACGGTGATGCTCAAGGACCAGCCGGAGTGGGTCGGCAGGGCGCTGCAGTACAACCCGGCGGCCATCTACATGGACCTGATCCGCTTCGCGCTGATCGACGGCTACGGCTCCGAGAACCTGCCGCCGCACGTGTGGATCGCCGGGCTCGCCTGGGCGGCCTTCATCGGCCTCACGGGCTTCGTGTACTTCTGGAAGGCAGAGGAACGGTACGGCCGTGGCTGAGGACAACACTTCGGGGCGCATCCCCACCGTCATCGCCGACGATGTGCACATCGTGTACCGGGTCAACGGCGCCGGCGGAGGCAAGGGCAGTGCCACTGCGGCGCTGAGCCGGATACTGCGCCGCGGCAAGGGCGACGCGCGGGGAGTCCGGAAGGTGCACGCCGTACGCGGTGTCTCCTTCACCGCCTACCGGGGCGAGGCCATCGGCCTCATCGGCACCAATGGCTCCGGCAAGTCGACCCTGCTGCGGGCCATCGCGGGTCTGCTGCCGACCGAGCGCGGCAAGGTGTACACGGACGGACAGCCGTCGCTGCTCGGTGTGAACGCGGCGCTGATGAGCGATCTGACCGGCGAGCGGAACGTGGTGCTCGGCGGTCTCGCGATGGGAATGACACGCGAGGAGATCCGCGAGCGCTACCAGGAGATCGTCGACTTCTCGGGCATCAACGAGAAGGGCGACTTCATCACCCTCCCGATGCGGACGTACTCCTCAGGTATGGCCGCCCGGCTCAGGTTCTCCATCGCCGCCGCCAAGAACCACGACGTTCTCATGATCGACGAGGCGCTGGCCACCGGTGACCGCAAGTTCCAGATCCGCTCCGAGAAGCGCATCCGCGAACTGCGCAAGGAGGCCGGCACGGTCTTCCTGGTCAGCCACAGCAACAAGTCCATCAGGGACACCTGCGACCGGGTGCTCTGGCTGGAAAAGGGCGAGCTGCTGATGGACGGCCCGACCGACGAGGTCCTCAAGGCGTACGAGCGGGAGACCGGAAAGTAGGCCCTCGGTCGTCCTCCCTCATCGCAGCGGCCTCCGCCGGAGCACTCCGGCGGAGGCCGCTGCGATGTCCGGATCGCGGGCACCCGGCGGGCGTGCGCCGGACTCTGCGCCACGCCAGGGGCGATCTCCTCCCGCCGGATGACGTCAATTTCCTTGCGTACGGCGAAGGTTGGTGGGAAGGACAACGTTGCTGCACTGGGTACTGCACCCGGGCGTATGGCTGAAGGTTGTACAACGTAAGCTGTACCGGTGCTGATTCGTGGCAAGTGGGGCGATACCGCCTGGGAGTACCGACCCTAGACGGTCCACCGCACTCAGGAGAGCGGGCGGCGTGTCCGGAATGGGATGTTTTGGGTCGGCAGTGTAGAACGGGAGATGTGACGGCAATGACGGAAAATCTCCAGCTCCGAGGTGTATACGCCGTCCCCGCGCCGGGCGGTCCGTGGTGACTCGTGCCCGGCAGGCGCGCCATGACGCCGCCGTACCCGCCACGCTCGACAAGGCCGCGGACGAGAACTTCCCTGTGGCCCCGTTCTTTCTGCCGCGCGCGTGGCGTGACGATCTGATGGCTGTCTACGGATACGCCCGCCTCGTCGACGACATCGGCGACGGCGACCTCGCCCCCGGCGGTGCCGACGCCCGCCACCTCGGACTCGACCCGGCGCAGACCGATGACCGGCTCGCGATGCTCGACGCCTTCGAGGCGGATCTGCACCGCGTCTTCGACACCGCGGGCGACGGCCCGCGCCACCCGCTGCTCCGCGCACTGCGCCCCACCGTGCGGCGCTGCTCGCTCAACCCCGAACCGTTCCTCGGGCTCGTCGAGGCGAACCGGCAGGACCAGAAGGTCCGGCGGTACGGGACGTACGAGGAGTTGCTCGCCTACTGCGAGCTCTCCGCCAATCCCGTCGGCCGGCTGGTCCTCCAGATCACCGGGACCGCGAGCCCCGAGCGGATCCGCCGCTCCGACGCCGTCTGCACCGCCCTGCAGATCGTCGAGCACCTCCAGGACGTCACCGAGGACCTCGGCCGCGACCGGATCTATCTGCCGGCCGAGGACATGGCCCGGTTCCATGTCACCGAGGCCGACCTGGCGACTCCCTCCGGGGGCGCATCGGTGCGCGCACTGGTTGCATACGAAGCAGAACGCGCCCGGAACCTGCTGAATGAAGGCACCCCCCTGGTGGGTAGCGTCCACGGCAGGCTCAAGCTGCTTCTCGCCGGATTTGTGGGAGGGGGGCGTGCCGCCCTCACCGCGATCGCGGCCGCCGGGTTCGACGTACTGCCCGGACCGCCCAAGCCCGCCAAGCCCAGCCTGTTGCGCGAGGTGGGAGTTGTCTTGCGAAGAGCGCGGAGAGAGGGGTGAGCCGGACCATGGAGGGACAGACGACGTACATGTCGGCGCCGGTACAGGCCGCATACAGTTACTGCGAGGCCGTCACCGGACAGCAGGCACGTAACTTCGCGTACGGAATCAGGCTGCTGCCTGCCGAGAAGCGGCAGGCCATGTCGGCGTTGTACGCCTTCTCCCGCCGGGTCGACGACATCGGCGACGGAGAGCTGGACCGGGAGACCAAGCGGACCCGGCTGGAGGGCACCCGCACACTCCTGAACCGGATCCGGGAGGGCGCGGTCGACGAGGACGACACCGACCCGGTGGCTGTCGCGCTCACCGACGCCGCACGCCGGTTTCCGCTGCCGCTCGGTGGGCTCGACGAGCTGATCGACGGCGTGCTGATGGACGTGCGCGGCGCGACGTACGAGACGTGGGACGACCTCAAGGTCTACTGCCGGTGTGTCGCCGGAGCCATCGGGCGGCTCAGCCTGGGGGTCTTCGGGACGGAACCGGGTGCGCCCGGCGCGGACCGGGCCGCGGAGTACGCCGACACGCTCGGCCTCGCCCTGCAGCTCACCAACATCCTCCGCGACGTCCGCGAGGACGCGGGCAACGGGCGTACGTATCTGCCGTCCGACGACCTCGCCAAGTTCGGCTGTTCCGCCGGTTTCCACCGGGCCACACCGCCGCCGGGCTCCGACTTCGTGGGCCTGGTCCACTTCGAGGTCCGGCGCGCCCGCGCCCTCTTCGCCGAGGGCTACCGGCTGCTGCCGATGCTGGACCGCCGCAGCGGCGCCTGTGTCGCCGCCATGGCCGGTATCTACCGGCGGCTGCTCGACCGGATCGAGCGGGACCCCGAGGCGGTGCTGCGCGGCCGGGTCTCGCTGCCGGGCCACGAGAAGGCGTACGTCGCGGTGCGTGGCCTGTCGGGTCTGGACGCGCGGTACATTTCGCGCCGGACGGCCCGGGGGCGTGTCTGATGCGTATCGCGGACAACTCGCGCAACATGTGCAACACGGACAATCGGTCTCTCCGGCGGGCGCCCCTTCGACGGGATGACGCGTCTCTGACTGAAACGACGTGCCTGACCGACATGACCAGCCCGGCCGGTTCGACCCGGCGGAAGCGGAGGGGGGACGCATGACCGACGAGGCCCTGCGCTCCTCCCGTGCCGTCGTGATCGGCGGCGGACTCGCCGGCATCACGGCGGCTCTCCGTCTCTCCGACACCGGGCTTGACGTGACCCTGCTCGAAGGACGGCCCCGGCTCGGTGGGCTCGCCTTCTCCTTCCGTCGCGGCGAACTGACGGTCGACAACGGACAGCACGTCTATCTGCGCTGCTGCACCGCCTACCGCTGGTTCCTGGACCGGGTCGACGGTGCCCGTCTGGCACCCCTGCAAAACCGTTTGGACGTGCCCGTTCTCGACGTCGGACGCCCCTCAGGGCCCCGGCTCGGACGGCTGCGCCGCAATGCGCTTCCCGTCCCGTTCCACCTCGCCGCCGGACTCGTCGGCTATCCGCACCTCTCGCTCGCCGAACGGGCGTCCGTCGGGCGCGCCGCGCTCGCACTCGGCCGCCTCGACCCGGACGACCCGGCGCTCGACACCATCGACTTCGGCAGCTGGCTGGCCCGGCACGGACAGTCCCCGCGAACCATCGAGGCCCTCTGGGATCTGGTCGGCGTCGCCACGCTCAACGCCACCGCACCGAACTCCTCGCTGGCCCTCGCTGCGAAGGTCTTCAAGACCGGACTTCTCTCCGAGCCCGGCGCCGCCGACATCGGCTGGGCGAGCGTGCCGCTCGGTGAGGTCCACGACACGCTGGCCCGCAAGGCGCTCGACGCCGCAGGTGTGCGGACCGAGCTGCGCACCAAGGCCGACAGCCTCTCCCGTACCGGCGACGGACGCTGGATCGTCGACACGGGCGCCGAACGGATCGAGGCGGACACCGTCGTCCTCGCCGTCCCTCAGCGCGAGACCCACGGCCTGCTGCCCGAGGGCGCACTCGACGCGCCGGACAGGCTGCTCGACATCGGCACCTCGCCGATCCTCAATGTGCACGTCGTCTACGACCGCAAGGTGCTGCGCCGCCCGTTCTTCGCCGCACTCGGTTCCCCGGTCCAGTGGGTCTTCGACCGCACGGATGCCTCCGGGCTCACCGGGCCCGGACAGTACCTCGCGATCTCGCAGTCCGCGGCCGACGTCGAGATCGACCTGCCCGTGGCCGAACTGCGCAGCCGCTACCTGCCCGAACTGGAGCGGCTGCTCCCCGCCGCCCGCGGAGCCGGCATCAGGGACTTCTTCGTCACCCGGGAGCGGACGGCGACCTTCGCCCCCGCCCCCGGCGTTGGCCGGCTGCGCCCCGGAACCCGCACTCGTATGCCCGGCCTCCATCTGGCCGGAGCATGGACGGCCACAGGCTGGCCCGCGACGATGGAGGGCGCTGTCCGCAGCGGGTTCAGCGCCGCAGGCGCCGCGCTCTCCTCGCTCGGCCGCATCCATGAACATCCGCTGCAGGAGGCGGCATGAGCAGTACCACCGGAACAAGAGGAGAGTCAGTGACCCCGGCGAATCCGGCTTTCGACACCGTGGCAGACACCGCGGACGTCAACGCGCTTCTGGAGCGCGGACGGGCCATGTCCGCTCCGGTGCTCCGGGCCGCCGTTGACCGGCTCGCACCGCCCATGGACACCGTCGCCGCCTACCACTTCGGCTGGATCGACGCTCAGGGTCGCCCCGCCGACGGCGACGGCGGCAAGGCTGTCCGCCCCGCGCTCGCCCTGCTGTCCGCGGAGGCGGCGGGCGCCGCCGCCGAGGCCGGCATCCCCGGCGCCGTCGCCGTCGAACTCGTGCACAACTTCTCGCTGCTGCACGACGACCTGATGGACGGCGACGAGCAGCGCCGTCACCGCGACACCGTGTGGAAGGTGCACGGCCCCGCCCAGGCGATCCTGGTCGGCGACGCGCTCTTCGCGCTGGCCAACGAGATCCTGCTGGAGCTCGGCACGGTCGAGGCGGGCCGCGCGGCCCGCCGGTTGACCACCGCCAGCCGCAAGCTCATCGATGGGCAGGCCCAGGACATCTCCTACGAGCACCGCGAGCGGGTCACCGTCGAGGAGTGCCTGGAGATGGAGGGCAACAAGACGGGTGCCCTGCTTGCCTGCGCCGTGTCCATCGGCGCGGTGCTCGGCGGCGCCGACGACCGTACCGCCGACACTCTGGAGGCCTACGGCTACCACCTCGGCCTCGCCTTCCAGGCCGTCGACGATCTGCTCGGTATCTGGGGCGACCCGGAGTCCACCGGCAAGCAGACCTGGAGCGATCTGCGTCAGCGCAAGAAGTCCCTGCCGGTCGTCGCCGCGCTCGCTGCCGGCGGACCGGCCTCGGAGCGCCTCGGCGAACTGCTCGCCGCGGACGCCAAGAGCAGCGACTTCGACAGTTTCTCCGAGGAGGAGTTCGCCGCCCGGGCGGCGCTCATCGAGGAGGCGGGCGGCCGGGAGTGGACCGCCCAGGAGGCCCGTCGGCAGCATGCGGTCGCCATCGAGGCGCTGCACGCTGTCGCCATGCCGGAAACCGTGCGGGCGCAGCTCACGGCGCTCGCGGACTTCGTCGTCGTACGAAAGAGATGATCACCATCCGCATATGACTCGCAGTCGCCGGCCGGTGCCCGTACCGGGCGCCGGCCGACGGAGACCCCAGCACAGCAGAGGACCAACTGCACGAAGGGGAAGCCATGACAGCGACGACCGACGGAAGCACCGGGGCTGTGAACCCCCGCGCAGCCTCGGCCAGCGAACCGACCGAATCAACCACCGCCGCAATCGACGTGCTCGCCGCCGCGCGGCGGGCTGCGGAACGCTCGGCGGAGCATCTCCTCGGCAGGCAGGACGCCCAGGGCTGGTGGAAGGGCGACCTCGCCACCAACGTCACGATGGACGCCGAGGACCTGCTGCTCCGTCAGTTCCTCGGCATTCAGGACCCGGCCACCGTCGAGGCGGCCGGACTTTTCATCCGCGGCGAGCAGCTCGTCGACGGCACCTGGGCCACCTTCTACGGCGGCCCGGGAGACCTCTCCGCCACCATTGAGGCCTACGTCGCGCTGCGGCTGGCCGGAGACCGGCCGGACGAGCCGCACATGGCTCGCGCCTCCGGATGGATCCGGGAGCAGGGTGGCATTGCGGAGAGCCGCGTCTTCACCCGCATCTGGCTGGCCCTCTTCGGCTGGTGGAAGTGGGACGACCTGCCGGAGCTCCCACCGGAGCTGATGTTCTTTCCGAAGTGGCTCCCGCTCAACATCTACGACTTCGGCTGCTGGGCCCGGCAGACCATTGTGCCGCTGACCGTCGTCTCGGCGAAGCGGCCGGTGCGGCCCGCGCCCTTCGCCCTCGACGAACTGCACACCGACCCGCTCGTCCCGAACCCGCCCAAGCGCCCCGCCCCGGCGGCCAGCTGGGACGGCGTCTTCCAGCGCCTCGACAAAGCGTTGCACGTCTACCACAGGGTCGCTCCGCGCCGGCTGCGCCGGATCGCCATGAACGCGGCGGCCCGCTGGATCATCGAGCGTCAGGAGAACGACGGCTGCTGGGGCGGCATCCAGCCGCCCGCCGTGTACTCCGTCATCGCCCTGCACCTCCTCGGCTACGATCTCGACCACCCGGTGATGCGGGCCGGCCTGGATTCGCTGAACCGGTTCGCCGTCTGGCGCGAGGACGGCGCCCGCATGATCGAGGCCTGCCAGTCACCGGTCTGGGACACCTGCCTCGCCACCATCGCGCTCGCCGATGCCGGAGTCAGCCCCGACCATCCCGCGCTCGTGAAAGCGGCGGACTGGATGCTCGGCGAGGAGATCGTCAGGCCCGGCGACTGGTCCGTGCGTCGACCTCAACTGGACCCGGGCGGATGGGCGTTCGAGTTCCACAACGACAACTACCCGGACATCGACGACACCGCCGAGGTGGTCCTCGCGCTGCGCCGGGTCCGGCACCCCAATCCGGCCAGTATCGAGGCCGCCATCGAACGCGGGGTGCGTTGGAACCTCGGCATGCAGTCCCGCAACGGCGCGTGGGGCGCATTCGATGCCGACAACACCAGCCCGTTCCCCAACCGGCTTCCGTTCTGCGACTTCGGAGAGGTCATCGACCCGCCATCCGCCGATGTCACGGGACACGTGGTGGAGATGCTCGCCATGGAGGGGCGGTCCGACCACCCCGCCGCCCGGCGCGGCGTCGAGTGGCTGCTCGCCGAACAGGAGGCGAGTGGTGCCTGGTTCGGCCGCTGGGGCGTCAACTACGTCTACGGAACAGGATCGGTGGTGCCCGCCCTGATCGCCACCGGGCTGCCCACCGCTCATCCGGCGATCCGCCGGGCGGTCGGCTGGCTGGAGTCCGTGCAGAACGACGACGGCGGCTGGGGTGAGGACCTGCGTTCGTACCGGGAGGAGAAGTGGATCGGGCACGGCTCGTCCACCGCCTCCCAGACCGCGTGGGCCCTCCTCGCCCTCCTCGCCGCCGACCGGCGGGACAGCACGGCGGTGGCCCGCGGCATCGCCTGGCTGACCGAGAACCAGCAGGCCGACGGGTCCTGGGACGAGCCGTACTTCACCGGCACCGGGTTCCCCTGGGACTTCTCCATCAACTACCACCTCTACCGCCAGGTCTTCCCTCTCACCGCGCTGGGGCGGTACGTGCACGGTGACCCGTTCGCCGCCCGCACGGCCACCCGTGAGGGGGCCTGATGGTCGATGCCCCGGGACCGCCCGGCTTCGCAGCGCCTCTGCTGATCGCCTGCGCGCTCGGTATCGAGCAACTCGCCCTGCGCAGCGGCAGTAGAAAGGCCGGCGACGCCCCGGGCCCGGTGACCGTGCTCCGTACGGGCATGGGTCCGAAAGCCGCCGAGACGGCCGTGGAACGCGTGCTCGCCCAGGACTGGGCGCACGGCTCCGCGGTCATCGCCTCCGGGTTCTGTGCCGGGCTCGCACCCGACATGCACCCCGGGGACCTGGTGGTCGCCGACGAGACCCGGGACACCGGGGACTCGACGGCCTGTACCGGCGCGGGTCTGCTCGCCGAGGCCCTCGCCAGGGCGGTGCCGGGCCGCACCGTCCACACCGGTCCGCTCACCGGTTCCGGCCATGTCGTACGCGGACATGAGCGGGCCGAGTTGCGGGCCACCGGGGCAATCGCGGTGGACATGGAGTCCGCCGCCACTCTTCGCACCGCCCTGCGCACCGGGCCGCGCCCGGTTGCGGCTGTACGGGTGGTCGTGGACGCCCCGGAGCATGAGCTCGTCCGCATCGGCACAGTACGCGGGGGAATATCAGCCTTCCGTGTTCTTCGTGCCGTCCTGCCGGCTTTCTATGAATGGCACCGATCTTTGCTGCTCCCCAGGAGGTGAGCTAGATGGCCATGCCGCTCCGTCAGACCATCAAGGTTGCGACGTACCTCATTGAACAAAAGCTCCGCAAGCGGGAAAAGTTCCCGCTGATTGTTGAGCTGGAGCCTTTGTTCGCCTGCAATCTGGCGTGCGAGGGCTGCGGAAAGATCCAGCATCCGGCCGGAGTCCTGAAGCAGCGGATGCCGGTGGCCCAGGCCGTCGGCGCGGTGCTGGAATCGGGTGCTCCGATGGTTTCCATTGCGGGGGGCGAGCCCCTGATGCACCCTCAGATCGACGAAATCGTACGGCAACTGGTCGCACGGAGGAAGTACGTCTTCCTCTGCACCAACGCGATGCTGCTCCGCAAGAAGATCGAGAAATTCACCCCCTCACCGTATTTCGCCTTCGCCGTGCACATCGACGGCCTGCGCGAGCGGCACGACGAATCGGTCGCCAAGGAAGGCGTGTTCGACGAGGCGGTGGCGGCGATCAAAGAGGCCAAGCGGCGCGGCTTCCGGGTCACCACGAACTCCACGTTCTTCAACACCGACACCCCACAGACCATCATCGAGGTCCTCAACTACCTCAATGACGATCTGAAGGTAGACGAGATGATGATCTCGCCCGCCTACGCATACGAGAAGGCGCCCGACCAGGAGCATTTCCTCGGCGTCGAGCAGACCCGCGAGCTCTTCAAGAAGTCCTTCGCGGGTGGCAACCGGGCCCGCTGGCGGCTGAACCACTCGCCGCTCTTCCTGGACTTCCTGGAGGGCAAGGCGGACTTCCCGTGCACGGCCTGGGCGATCCCCAACTACTCGCTCTTCGGCTGGCAGCGACCGTGCTATCTGATGAGCGACGGGTACGTCCCGACGTACCGGGAACTCATCGAGGAGACCGACTGGGACAAGTACGGCCGCGGCAAGGACCCGCGCTGCGCCAACTGCATGGCGCACTGCGGCTACGAGCCGACCGCGGTCCTCGCCACGATGGGGTCGCTGAAGGAATCCCTGCGCGCCGCGCGGGAAACCGTCTCCGGGAACCGGTGACGTCATGACCGCTGGAGAACCAGTCGCACTGGGTCTCCCCGAGCTGCCGGCCCGGCCGCTCGCGATGCGCCGCCCCTCGCGGCGCATCCAGGTCGGGTCGGTGGCGGTCGGTGGGGATGCGCCGGTGTCGGTGCAGTCGATGACCACGACGCGTACGTCGGACGTCGGTGCGACGTTGCAGCAGATCGCGGAGTTGACGGCGTCGGG
>NZ_JBITER010000012.1:0-178851 GCF_044455345.1 Streptomyces sp. NPDC051286
ACGTGCTCTACGACGAAAACGTCGCCTTTCCCGACCTCGCCCAGCAGCAACGCCCCGCAGCAGCTTGACAGATCAACCGCATCGGATGTCTGGCTGACCCTGGCGGCAGCCGCATACAACCTCACCCGCGCCGTCGGCCACCTCGCCTCCGTCTTCCACGCCAAAGCGAGGACCGGAACCATCCGCCGCCACCTGATCCACATCCCGGCCCGCATCGCCACCCGGGCGCGGACGCTCACCCTGCACCTGCCACAACGCTGGCGCTGGGAAGCGGACTTCACCGATCTGTGGACCGCCACCGGACAGCGTCTGCGCACCTGACCCAGCTGCCCGACGCCCGCCCACGACCAGGAAGAGCCTTCGGAGAACCCGCCACCGGGACGGCCACCCGGCAAGATGTGCTACCCAAACGCAAAAACATCACCGGAATCCCACCCGAAAACGAAGATCAGGATTCACACGGTGGATCCAGGTTGAAGACCCGCCCCGATCACCATCGGGACAAACGGGGTGAAGTCACCGCCCCACACGGCAGCGATCACCGCTGAAGTCGAGGTCAACGGTGCTGGGGCGGAGAAAGTTGGACTGGTCGACCATCAGCATCCTCAGCCGAGTTCCACAGGACGATTCCACTCTCAACGCCTCCTACAGTGAGGGTCGTGTAACACCGGTCCCCGAAGTCCAAGAAGACCGTGCTTGCACCAAGGCTTTCCCGACTATGCCAGTCACCATCCCCACTTTTCTCACGAATTCCATTGTTCTCAGCGATGGGGCAATCAAAATATTCGCTCACCAGTCCTGCTGCCGAGAATTTCCCACCCTCTTTGAGTAGCAAGCGAGATTCTCCTGACATCCACTCGCCCACGAGATTGTCAGACTTCACCCGGATCCACCGGTTTGATGTCTGTGGACGGCTTCTCTCGGAACGAAGAAGTGCCTTGTGACCTGCGATGATGGGGTTTCTCTAGGACCACATCAGGCACGATCAGCAAGGCACTTCCGAGATGCAATCTTCCCATGCCGCAGCGGCGGTCTCATCCGCGTTCGACGACCCGAACCTGATCGCGTACGGCGGCCTGGAGCCGGTGGTGCGGTTGGCTGAGCGGTGCGGTCTGCCCGCACTGGTCGGGGAGTACATCCGTCTGCCGGCCTCGAAGGACGGCACCGGTGCCTTCCCCGCGGCGAAAGTGATGTCGCTGGTGGGCGGCATGGTCGCGGGCGCCGACAGCATCGATGACATGCACCGGCTGCGGCACGGCGCGATGAGCCGCCTGTTCTCCGGTGTGCGGGCCCCGTCCACGCTGGGGTCGTTTCTGCGTTCCTTCACGCACGGGCATGTGAAGCAACTGCACGCTGTGGCCCGCCGGTTCCTTCCCGAACTGGCCCGTCATACCCCGCTGCTGCCCGGCGCGAGCCAGGTCGCCTACGTGGACATCGATGACACCATCCGCCGCACCTACGGCTACGCCAAACAAGGCGCCGGCTACGGATACAGCAAGGTCAAGGGCCTGAACGCGCTGCTCGGTATCGTCTCCACACCCCTGGCCGCCCCGGTGATCGCCGCCACGAGGCTGCGCAAGGGACCATCGAACTCCGCGCGCGGGGCGGCAGCGTTCGTCGCCGAGACCATCCGCACCGCTCGCGCCTGCGGCGCGAGTGGCCTGCTGGTGCTGCGCGCGGACTCGGCGTTCTACGGCGCCGATGTCGTGAACTCCTGCCGGGCACTGGGCGCGCGGTTCTCCATCACGGTGCGGATGAACGCCTCCGTCAAGGCCGCCATCGCCCGCATCGACGAGGACGCCTGGACGCCGATCAAGTACCCCAAGGCGGTCTGGGACGAGGAAGGCCAGTGCTGGATCTCCGACGCCGAGATAGCCGAGACCGGCTACACCGCCTTCACTTCCAAGCCGAAGAAGCAGCAGGTCACCGCCCGTCTGATCGTGCGCCGCGTCAAACGCCTGAGCGCCGGCGCCGTCCCCGCTGGGCAGGGCACGTTGTTTGACACCTGGCGCTACCACGCCGCGTTCACCGACTCCCCGCTCTCCTTGAACGATGCCGAGCGTGATCACCGACGGCACGCTGTCGTCGAGCAGGTGATCGCCGATGTCAAGAACAGCGCCTTCGCCCACGCGCCCTCCGGGCATTTCCAGGCCAATGCCGCGTGGCTGGCCCTGGCGGCGCTGGCGCACAACCTGACCCGCGCCGCCGGCGCCCTGGCCGACGCGTTCCATGCCAGAGCGACCACCGCCACCATCCGTGACCACCTGATCAACGTGCCCGCCCGCCTGGCCCGCTCGGCCCGCCGCCTCACCCTGCACCTGCCCGAACGCTGGCCCTGGAGCGCGGACTTCACCCAGCTCTTCAGCATCGTGCACGCGCCACCAGCCCTCTGACACTCCCTGACCGACCTGCCCGAAAGGGCCCGAGACCTGCGGAAAAGTGGAAAGGCTGGGCAGACCAGCGGCCACCCCACGCCCCGAATCCACAACTCAGCCCCGATACACCCTGCACGACCCCGAACCGATCACACCACAATCAAGCCGGTGGATCCGGGCTGAGTATCGCTGAGCGACGCATCGCCGCACGTTATGGATCGCTGAGTATCGCTGAACAAGATCGGCGATCACTCAGCGCTGAGCGCGTTTCTTTAGAAACGCTCAGCTCAGCGATACGAAATGAACGGACAGCGAAGCGAAAGGCTGGTGTGGGAGATATGTCGTTGATCAATGCCGAGCGCGGTAAGTGGTTCGCGCGGTTCACGCGAGATGGGGAGGAAGGAGAGTTCGAGTACCTGCCAGTGATCGCGTGGGGCCTGTATGACGAGGGCGAGGAGTACAGGGCGTTCGTGCTGGACGCTGACGCGGGAACCCTGGTGCCTGCCTGCGGGGTGAAGGGGTTCGCAGGGATCGCGGATGCGCAGGAAGTGGAGCTGGCGGAGATGACGCCGGAGGAGATGAGGGAGCGGAACAAGCGGATGCGTGAGCGACGGTAGGTGGGTGAGCAGGACAGCGACCTAGTGGCCTAGGGCGCACGCAAGACCGGACCGCAGGGCCGGGCTGGTGTGGTAGATCCATCTGTCCGTACACGCCCCGTCTCCACTGCCTCAACCGCCAGGAGTGCGCTCTGTGCCCTGTCCCCGTTCTCGCACCTGCGCGCGATATGGAGCCGTCTCCGCATGGCTTCTACGCAAGACGCTTCGATAGCCGCAAGACGCTTGACCCAGCACGTTTCCGCTGGTCAGACTAGGTGTGTCGCAGCATTTGGACGATACGCTTGGAAAGCGTGTTGGGGGCAACCCCTCACGAGTTCGAATCTCGTATCCTCCGCCATTGCTCTCACCGGGCAATACGTCGAAGGGCCCCACCGCTTGCGGTGGGGCCCTTCGACGTTCCTAGTCTCATCTGCAGTCTCAACGAGACTTCTCAGAGCCCTCCGGGCCGCTCTCCTCGGGGTCCTTGGCCACTTCCCAGACGAGTCCCCCGACCCGCTGCGCGACGTAGGCGAGGATGCCGCCCGTCACATGCTGGTACCGGGCTGCCGTCGCCGTGGACGACCAGCCCATGATCTGCATCACGACTCGTTCGGGGACACCGAGGATGAGGAGCACCGTCGCCGCGGTGTGCCGCGTCATCCAGGCGCTGGCCGTCGCGTCACCGAAGCCGGTGACCTCCGGTCACGGATTGGTCGGACTACGCCATGTGTCATACAACCATCTGGGCCTTTGGGCGGTCATGCACCCCGAACCTGTGATCTCCTGGGGGTTTCATGTCGTACCGCCCGCGTGCGGAAGGCAGATCCGGAACCGGATGGCCGCACGCAACCGCTCTGATGGCCACGCTGGCCATCCTGCTCTCGCTGCTGGTGCCGGTCGGCGTCGGCACCGCGTGGGCCGCCGGAACCGAGGAATGCGCACCTCTCCCGCTCGCCTCCATCGGCGGCACCGGGGAAGAGGCCATGGGCAAGGCGACGGTTCCGGCCAATGGGTCCGTCTGCTTCACCGTCGATGTCCAGCAGCCCGGTATGCACCGCGTCCTCACCGGCAACGACCGGCTGTACGCGCACGTCTACGACGGTGCGCAGGAAGTCCAGTGCGAGGACCAGACGGTCTCGTACTACAGCGGCTGGTGCAACCTGCCCCGGACGGGCGCGTACACGATCCGGATCCCCAACTACTGGGACGAGGACCAGGCGAGCACCCTCGTCGTCGTGCCCCTCGGCGCCGCCACCGCCGACTGCGCCGGGGAAGCGATCCACACGCCCTTCACCTCGCCCGACGTCACCGGTACCGTTCCCGACCCGTTCACGGTCCGGTGCCACGGGCTCGTGGCCAGGGCCGGTGAGCGGATCCGCCTCGATCCGCAGACGTACGACACGGCCGTCGAAGCGTGGATCACCGACGAGAGCGGCGCCCCGCTCTGCCCGGCCTTCAGCGGGGACGACAATCCGGGCTGCGTCCTGCCCGGTGACGGCCCGTACCGGGTGCTGGTGCGTGTCGCGAAGTCGCCGCAGGGCTACCCCGCCGCGTACGCCCTCGGGGCGCGCAGGCTGTCGGACCCGGTCGGCTGCGCCACCGTGCCCGTCAACGCCTACGGTTCCGCTGCGACCGTCGTGGACCCGGCCGTCGACTGCAAGGTCTTCAGGGCCTCGACGGCCGGCCGCTACGACGTGTACGGCGTGGGGCCGAACGGCTACCGGTCCGCCACCCTCCTGTACGACAGCGCCGGGCGCACGGTCTGCCGGGGGAACACCTGCACCGTTCCGGCCGACGGTGACTACACGATCCTGACCGACGAGGCGACGCTCGTCCTCGACCGGAGGTCCACCGCCGGCTGCCGGCCCGCGCGCCTCGGCGTCAACGACGGAGCGTGGGCCTCGGGCGCCGCGGTGGACTGCCTGACACTGCCTCTGCCCCAGGGCGCCCGCATGGCTGCTCTCACGGCGTACACCGGTTTCGCGGCGACCCCGGACGTCACCGTCGTCAACGCCGACGGCGACACCCTGTGCTCCGGCTCCAGCCTCGCGGGTGGTTCCTGCGCCCTCACCGGACCGGCGCCGTACCGCGCCCTTGTGTCCCACGACGACGGCAACGCCGGAAACAAGACGTACCGCGTCGCGTTCCACCGCACGGACCCGGCCGGGAGCGGCTGCCAGGTCTTCCCCGCAGGTGACTTCACCGCCGCGACCGCGACCGCGCGGCTGCGCACGGGCGCCGGCGCCGACGGGTTCTCGTACTGTCTGGCCATCCCCGCGGACAGGCACAGCGCCGTCGAGAACTTCCAGATGCGGACCGTCGCCGAAACGAACGGCGCCATGTTCTGGGTCCTCGACGCCGCGGGCAAGCAGGTCTGCTCCATGAACGCTTCGGCCGCTTCGGCCCCCGCGACCTGGACCACTTGCCGCCTCACCCCCGGGGCCGCGTACACCGCGCTCTTCCGGGGCCGTGACGCCGCCGCCGAACACACCCTGGTCCGCCGTGACGTCACCGGGACCGCCAAGGGCTGCACGCCCACTCCGGCAACCACCGTCAACGGCCCCGCGACGCCGGGCGTCCCCGGGGAGCCGGGCACCCTGGTGTGCCACCAGGTCACCACGGCCGACCCGGCCGACGTCCTGCACCTCGATGTGCGCGACGCGCTCGGCACCACCAACATCCTGGCGCACGGCGCCGACGGCGCCGTCACCACGTGCACCAACCGGAACAGGAGCTGCGCGGTCACCGGCTCAACCCGGTACCAGGTGCTGCTGACCGTCCCGTCGTCCCTGAAGGCCGCCGACTCGTACCGGCTCGACGCCCTGCGCATCGCCACGGCCGCCGGCCCGTCGCCGGAGTGCGTGAAGGTCCCGAACATCACGTACGGATACGGGCCGTTCGCCGGCACGCTGGACGAGCAGCACACGGCGTTCTGCGCCCAGCTGCCCACCTCGTACCACGACGCCTTCACCGTCAAGGTGAGCGACACGAACGGCGCGACCACTACCGCCGTGCCCGCCCTGTACGAGACCGACCTGGACAACACCTGTGCCGCCGCGTCCGGCGGCGAGAGCCGCTGCAGTCTGAACGGGGCGTACAGCACCCAGGTCGTCCCGGCCCTCTTCGTCCTCGGCCTGCCCGAGAAGGCGTCCCGGACGTCCTACAAGGCGGAGCTGGTCTGCTCGACGACCTGTGGCACCGAGAAGCACAGCGTCACCGGCGTCACCCCGACCACGGGCGTCACCGGCACCAAGGTGACCGTCAAGGTGTCGGGCTCGGCCCTGCACGAGGGCGACAAGGTCCGCATCAGCTCCGGCGGCACGACGATCGAGTCGACCACCGTCTCGGTGGCACCCGACCGCCGGACCCTCACGGCCACGCTCGACCTGACGAACGCGGCCACGGGCTCGTGGGCGCTCAGCGTCATCACGACCAACGGATGGCAGTACTCCAGCGGTCAGTTCACGGTCACCGCGCCCCAGCCGCCGGCCAACACCGCCGCCCCCACCATCGCGGGCACGGTCCGGGTCGGTACCGGTCTGGTCGCCCGGACCGGCACGTGGACGCCGACGCCGACGTCGTACACCTACCAGTGGAAGCTCGACGGCGTCGCCGTCCCGGGCGCCACCGCCTCCTCGTACGTCCCGACCGCCGCCCAGCTGGGCAAGAAGCTGTCGGTCGCCGTCACCGCGCACCTCACCGGGGCCCCGTCCCGCACCGCGACCTCGACGGCCACCACGGTCGCCCTGGGCGTCGCGCCGAAGGCCACGACACCGCCGGCGCTCGGCGCGACCCCCCGGGTCGGCACCCGGGTGTACGCCAAGGCCGGCGTCTGGACGCCGACGCCGACGTCGTACACCTACCAGTGGAAGCTCGATGGCGTCGCCATCGCGGGCGCCACCGCCTCCTCGTACCTCCCGACGGCCTCCCAGCTCGGCAAGAAGCTGTCGGTCACGGTGAAGGCAAACCGCACCGGCCACGCGAGCGGCACGGCCGGGACGACGGCGATCGCCGTGGCCCGTGGTGTCGCCCCGAAGGCGACCACACTGCCGTCGGTCTCCGGCACGGCGAAGGTGGGCCGCACGCTCACCGCGAACCGCGGCACGTGGACGCCCACGCCGACGTCGTACCGCTACCAGTGGTACGCCAACGGCAAGGCCGTCACGGGCGCGACGAAGTCCACGTTCGTCCTCACCCGGGCGCAGCGCAGTCTGCGGATCACCGTCAAGGTGACCGCCCTCCGCACGGGCCACTCCAGCGGCTACGCGTACAGCAAAGCGACGGCCGTGGTCGTCGCCTGACGCACGGGCGATGAGCGCGACCAGGGCCCCGGGCACGGGCGATCGTGCCCGGGGCCTTTCCCGTTCCCGTGTTCACGTAAGTGACGACGGAGCCGTCCGCCGGCTGGAAGAGGTCTGCACGCCGTATAGGGGCTGCGGGGCGTGCGGGGCCGCCGCGAAGCCCGGCGGAGCGTACGCACACGCCGACATGCGCGCGGCATGTCATCACCGTGGAACAGTTGCAGACAGCCTCGGCCAGGCTGCACTGTCCGCACTGCGTGGACGGTGCCGGGGCGTGCCCGCCCGAGGACCACGCAGCCGTTCACGGCCCTGGGTGCTGCCGACTGATCCACCGGCCCTGCCGTGCTCGGACAAGGACATACGGGCCGACCTTCCGTCCCCGGCGTTCGGGTCCTGGACGTCGACTACACGGCGACGAGGCGCACTCTGTCGCCGCAGAGCTTCGCCATGTCGTCGATGTCCGAGGTGAGCATGACGACCGGACGGCGCTGACGCAGCGCCGTCTCGGCCACGGCAGCGTCGATGGCGTATTTGTGACCTTGCAGCCCAGCGTTGATCAGCATGGCTGAGGCGGCCTTGGCCTCCTCGTCGCCGATGTGCACGATTCGAACGCCGGACAGGACCCAGGCGAGCCGCGCCTTGTCTGTCCGGCGATGCACCGCTTCGATGATGGTGAGTGCGCTGATGACCACCTCCATGCCCCGCTTGCGGGCTTCGGCGATGAGGGCGACGACGGGCTCGTGATCACTGACGAACTTCGACAGGCCCTCGCAGTCGAGAACGAGGGTGCCTTCGTGGCTCAGCTTGCGGCGGGCCACTGCCCCTCCTCGGCGAACACCTCGTCGAAGACCCGGCGTGCCCGCTCCTGCTCATGCTCGGAGATCGGCCCTTGACGGCGTTCGTAGTCGGCCAGGTACTCATCCAAGATCTGACCGCGCAGCTCGCGCTCAACCGCTTCGGTGATGAACGCGGAGAACTCACGCTTGCCGACCCGTCGGCGAATCGCCTCCGCAGTCCCCTCGGGGAGGGAGAGACTGACCCTGGTGGCCGGTCCTTCGCCGACGCTGTAAGGAATTTCACTCACGGAACCGACATTATCAAACAAGTAGGAATTTGCGTCGGACGACCAGGAGGCGTTCCCTCTGCTTCCGCAAAAGACGCTTCGAGCCACCTCAACAGATCCGAGTCTCTCAGCCATGCTCGAACAAGACGTCGACCAGGCACGACGCCTGGGATCAGGTTGCAGTTCTGGTTGCATTCACCCCTGTACAGGGCCGTCCAGCGCCCTTCGAGACGCGGAGCCTTCGCGATCTCGGCCACATGGGTGGGGGCGTGCCCACGCCGCACCGCTTCACCGAGGGCGACCCGGATCTCCAGTGGACGTGGTGAGCTGTGCCGGCGGAGTTCCCGGACGCCTGCATACTCCGGTAGAAGCGCTCCAGGCGCTCGGCGGCTATGTCCCACAACTATTTGCCCGCTGACGTCGGCGTGTCCGCGCTGGACGCGCTGAAGGTGGTTGCCGGGGTGGGGGATGGGGCCCGGTGGATGGCGAGGAGGGCGACGTCGTCGCCGAAGCGTCCGCCGGTATGGGCGAGCAGGTCGCGTTCGATGCGGTGGAGCAGCGCCTCTGGAGAGTGGTCGGTCCACTGGGCTGCACGTTCCGCGAGTGGGTAGAAGACGCCGTTGTGGTCACGGGCTTCGATGACACCGTCGGTGTACAGGAGCAGCGTGTCCCCAGGGCCGAAGGGCAGGACATCGACGGCGTGGTTGTCGGGATCCGTGACGCCGACGCCGAGTGGGGGCGCGGGGTGGAGGCGGGGCACGTGGACGGTGTTGTCCGGGCCGAGCAGCAGGGGTGCCGGGTGGCCGCAGCTGGTCATGCGGACCAGGGGCTCGGCGTCGGCGATCTCGACCAGAAGAGCGGTCACGAAGCGTTCTCCCGCCTCGTCCTCCGGTTCGAAGTCGGGGAGGTAGCGGGTCATGGTCCGTTCCAGGGAAGCGGCCAGGCCGGGCAGGGAGGCGTGCTGGTGGGCGGCCTCGCGGAAGGCGCCGAGCAGGAGGGCGGCCTCGCCCAGGGCGGGCAGGCCCTTGCCCCGCACGTCGCCGATCATCACGCGGGCCGCGCTGCCGGTGCGGGCGGCGGCATACAGGTCGCCGCCGATCTCGGCCTCCTCCTCGGAAGCCAGATAGACACAGGCGAGCCGCAGCGGGCCGAGCCGGCTCGGCAGCGGCCACATCAGCACCTGCTGGGCGGCCTCGGCGACCGACCGGACCCGGGCCATCTGGCGTGCGCGCCGGTCGCGCACCGCACACAGGAACACGATCAACGAGGTGATCACCGCGATGGCGATCACCTCCACCATCACGTTCCGTGAAGACAGCGTTCCGGTGCGCCAGCTGCTGACCACCTCGCCCGCCATGGCCAGGGCCCCGATACCGGCCGTCGTCCAGGGACCCGCGAACCACGCGGTGAGCGTGGGCGCGACCACCAGCAGGGGGCTGAGAATGATGTTTGGCCCAGTCGCCATGTCCGCGGCAGTGATCACAACGATGAGCGCAACGGGGATCAGTAGCAGCAGGCGGCCCGGCTGCCACGGCTGCCCGAGACCCACACGTTCCTGCCTGGAGTCCACGCCTTCCACACTGCACCGCTACGGATCGCCCCGCGACCGCAGGAAACCGGTGATAGCAGCAACCACGCAGGGCGCGGCCTTGGGGCGGACCGTCCACGGTGGCCGCCCCTCGTGCCTCAGAAGACGCACTCACGCATGGAAGCACATCCGAGCGTGCTGGCTTGGTCGAAGAAGCAGCAGGTCACCGCCATTGCCCGCACCCTCGCACCGCGACGCGACCGCTGACCGGCTCCTCAGATCTGCACTACGTGCACGTCCTGGGCATCCAATGCCTTCAGATGGGCATGGAGATCGGCCGGGTCGCTGGTGAAGACCACAGCACTGCCATGGCGGGCCGCCGTCAGAGCCACCAGGGCATCCACCGCATCCGGCCACTTCTTCGGGGGCAGCTCTGCCTCCCCGAGGGCGCTGCCGATGCGCTGCCATTCCGTGATGTCCGGGCCGGTGGTGCACATGATGCAGGCCGGTCTGCCCCATGCTGGTGGGGCGCATGGCCGGGGTCGAACTACGAGCCTGCGGCACCGTGCAGTCCTTCATCACCGCGGCCAGGGCATGCACCGTGGCGGGGCTGGGCCGCCAGACTTGTGCCAGTACCGGCCCGAGCACGACCGCCCGATGCGGCGTGTCCTGGAGGCCGGCGTGCAGACGCACGGCCCACAGGGTCGCGACATAGCTGCCAATGGGTCGTCAACGGTTGCTGCCGACCGCCGTCGGACGGCTGGAGACGGCCCGCGTCAACCCCTGCGAGTCCCACCGCGAGGTGAGCCGGCCGCTGGGCGGCCTTTCATCCGCGAAGCCTTTCGTGAGACAGCCCGGCGGCACGGCCACCCGAAGGGGCTCCGGCCCTTTCGGCTCTCAGAAGGTCCAATTTGACCGCCCACGACCTTTTCGTGCAGGTGTTCGAATTCTGTACGTCCGCTGTGCTACGTTGCCGCCGCTCCGGAGGGCCGTTCCGCGTCGATTCCCGCGTGTCAGCGTCGGACGGCCTTCACCCGTTGCCTTTTGGAGGTGCTGTGTGACCGCACGACACAAGCCGAACCGAAAACGATCGCTCGCACGCGGTGGACTCGCCGCTGCGGTGGCCCTGACGGCCGCCAGCGGAGCCCTGCCCTTCCTCCTGTCGGATGCCCACGCCGAGCCCGCCCCGCTGACGGTGCCGGCCCCCGACCGCTTCAAGCCGGTCGCCAACCCCGTGTACGGGGCGGGGCCCGGCGGTGTCGTGGAGCGCACGGAGGTCAAGGACCAGAGCGCGCTCGGCTACTACCGCTGGACCCCGGACGGCGGTACCCCGGTCGACCTGCCCGCTTCGTCCCCGTACGACGACGTCAACACGATCGACGGAGCGAGCCACGTCTCCGTCACCAGCGGGGACGTCGTCGCGATCTACGACTTCCCGAACCGGGTGCAGCTGAAGGACATGAAGTCCGGCACCACTACCAAGTACACGCTGCCGGACGGCCACTTCTACCGGGGCGTCTTCGGCTCCGCCGTGCTCACCGCCACCCGGGACGCGAACGGCAACAAGAATGTCCTGCACGTGCTGCGCATGGCGGACGGGCAGCTCACCGACACCCCCGTCACCGGTCTGAACGGCTGGGTCGCGGAAGACGACATGACGCTCGGCGGCGACGACCGCACGGTGGCGCTCTGGTACGCGCACCCCGACGGCAGCCGCGGTGTCGGTCTGCTGGACCTGGCGACGGCCGAGGTCACCCCGGTGTTTCCTGGCGCCACCGGCACGAACGCCCAGGTCGTGTTCGCGGACGCGTACGTCGCCTGGTACTCACCCGAGGGCGGCAACACCACAGCCCGCGTGGTGCCCCGCGCCACCCCGGAGGCGGCCGATACCAAGATCGAGCTCGGCTCGGGCGGCGAGGGCACCCCGCAGATCGGGCTCGTCGGCGACTGGCTGCTGACCACGCGCCAGATCGAGCAGGCCCCGGGCGACTTCCTCGCCCGCGAGGGCGCCCCGCTCACCGCCCTGCCGATCGCCGGCGGCGAGCCGAAGACCCTGCTGGCGCACGCCGGTCGGCGTATGGCGCAGGTCCCGGGCGGCGGCGTGGCCGTCACCGGCGGCGCCTCGGCCCGGGACTGGGCCGTGCGCCGGGTCTTCATCGGCGACGACGGGGCGCCCGCGCTGCGGACGGTGCGCGAGGTGGCGCCCAAGGAGGGCAAGCTCACACGGCTGTCGCTCACGGCCGGGCACCTCGTCACGGCCGAGTCCGACACCACGTACCTGCCGGCACTCTTCCAGCGGGACATCGCCCTGGGCGCCGCCCCGTCGGCGGGCGAGCGGTCGCTGCTCGCGCGCCCGGACGCGCAGACGACCGGCGAGACGGCACAGCGCGTCTACGACTCCCGGCAGCCGGTCGGCACCGGAGACGGCCGCACGGTCGTCGCCACCACCGACGCGGACGGCGCCCAGATACTGGTCGTGCTGGCGGCGGACGGCACGAAGACGGTCGTACCCGCCGTGGACCCGCAGACCGGTGAGAAGATGCCGACGGGCTCCGACCACTACTCGACCGTGCGCTCTGCCTCCGGCCGCTATGTGGTGTTCGGCGACAGCGGGCGCGGTCTGGAGGACCGGCAGTACGTCGTCGACCTGGACGCGTCCGGCGGGCCGAAGGTGATCCGGGTCCGTCAGGGCCAGAGCGGGCTCGCGGCTTGGGGCACCAAGCTGTGGATGCCCGGTGACACGGAGGGCACGCTCCAGGCAGTCGACCTGAAGACCGGCGTGGCGACGGAAACGGAGCCGATCACCGACAACGGCTGTCTGCCGCAGGAGATGCAGGCCGTCGGGCCATGGGTGTACTGGGACTGCGACCCCGCGGGGTCCACCAGCTCCGATCACGGCGTCTACAACACGCAGACCCAGCAGTGGTCGTGGGCCCCGCGCGGCACCCTGGGCGACGGCTATGTGGTGGCGTACGAATACGGCCGCGGCCAGCTCAACCTCACGCCGATCGGGGACGCGCCGCGCACCATCGAGGCGTTCACCTTCCAGTACAACGGCCCGCTCGTGGAGGCCGACCGCTTCGGCGGCGCTATCGCGTACGCGAAGGAGAAGAACGCCCGGATCACCGTGGTCGACTCGGGCGTCGCCACCTCCCCGGTGGCCGAGATCGAGTCGCGGGCCGAGCAGTCCGTGAACCTCGCATCGGCCACCGACGCCGTGTGGGATGCCGACTGGCAGCTGTCCAAGCCGGTCACCGGCGCCCAGGTGACGATCCGGAACAAGGCCGGGCGCACGGTGTTCACCGGGTCGGCCAAGGAGTACGCCGCCGCCGTCGCCTTTTCGTGGGACGGCCGGACCGGCGACGGTCGGTACGTCACCGACGGCACCTACACCTGGGAGCTCACCGGCACGCCCGCGGACGGCAGCGGCGCCGCCCTGAAGGTCACGGGCACGGTCGAGCTCGGCCGTACGAAGACCGCCGCCGGCTGAGGCACGGACAACTCTCAGCCGGGCGGCACTTACGCACGTCTTGTGGAGTCGGTCTCGCACGCGTCCCTCGACAAGCAGCGGAAGGCACCCCGGAAGCTGGGCGGCACTCTCTCCTGAGACCCGTTGGCGTACTGGTTGCGTACCCGGCGAGAACAGCCCCTCCGGAAGATCCCGGAGGGGCTGTGTGCCCTGGTAGGGCGGTTGCGGCTGGGGCTCGGACTCTGCCTCCCTTGCGCCGAGCACCTGGCACATGGCGACCTCGTAACCGGCGAGCGTGTTCTCGCCGACGGTGCCGGGCACGACCTCGGTGATCCAGTGGGTCAGCCACGTCTTCACGGTCCAGCCCTGGCCGGCCTTCGGTACGACGCCGCCGTCGCGGGTGGCTCTGAAGCCCTGCGAAGGTCGACGGTGCGGTGATCCGCTCGCTTACGGCCTGGTGCACGATAGCGAGCGGGCTCCCGGCGTCATGCGACTCCGCCTCCGGCGTTGTCGTCAGTCGACGACTCCCCCATGGCCTTGAAGGCATGGAAGGCCCCCTTCGCGTCGCCTCCCTCCTCCGCCTTGGATTCGAAGCAGCATGACGCCGCTCGCTGATCCACTCTCTATCGTGCACCAGGCCGTTACTGCCGTGGGCCGTAGGTGTTCAGGAACAGCACCGGGCCGTCCAGGTTGGCTGTCAGCGCGGCGGCGAACGCCTTGGCGCTGTACACGGGGTCCAGCCGCAGGCGGGCGGCCGCGGCGACGTCCGCGGCGGCGGTGGCTTCGGGTGTGGGGTGGCCGTAGCCGTTGCCCAGGTAGGAGCGGGTCGTGGCGAGCCGCAGCGGTGGAAGGTCGCATGCTGCTCCGCGCTTGCGCAGCACGGTCGCGGCCCGGTCGGCGAGCCGGGTCAGATCGCTCGCGGCGAGCGGCAAGGTGTCGTTGACCACGACCCCGAGCACCTGCGACCGCAGTCCGGCCAGCGCGCAGCCCAGGGCCAGACCCGCGGCGGTCCCGCCCGAGCCGACGCCGGTGACGATATGCCGGGGCTCCGGCAGTTCGCCCGCTGCCACCTGCTCCCCGAGTTCCAGTCCCGCCTCGACGTAGCCGAGCACACCGATCGGTGCGGAGCCGCCGGCGGGCAGGTAGTAGGGCAGCCGCAGTCCGTGGGCGTGTCGCAGGAACAGCCACGGTGCGGCGGCGATCGTCAACAGCTTGGTGCGGGTGAGGTGGATGGTCGCGCCGGACGCCCGAAGCCTGCGCTGCTGCTCGCGCACATGTTCGTCCTCGGGCTGGTCGATGAGGGCGAGGACGGTGTCGATGCCGAGCTCGCGCGCGTACAGCGTCGCCGCCAGGCCCCAGTTCGTCCCGGTCGCGCCGACAGTCAGGACGGTGCGCGCCCCGCGCCGTCGCACCTCGGGCAGGAGCCACTCCAGCTTGCGGACCTTGTTGCCGCCCCAGCCGCCCGAGCCGTATCCGCTTTCGTCCTTGCACCACAGGTCGTTCCGGCCGGTCCCGGTGAGCTCTCGCACCGGAGTCGGGCCGCCCCCGAGCCGGAGGAACGGCAGCGTTCGCTCGAGTGCGGGACAACGCCTGTGCAGCAGTGCCGTGTTCATACCTCTCCCAGCACGCGACGGATATAGGCGTTCGCGAACCGCCCGTCGGGGTCGAGCCACCTGCGCACCGCCGCGAAGCTGTCCCATTCGGGGTACCGCAGGCGCAGCGTTTCCGGAGTCTGGAAGTGCTGCTTGCCCCAGTGCGGCCGACCGCCGAAGGAGTCGAAGATCGCTTCCGCGGCACGGAAGTACGGCTCCCAGGCAAGCTTGTGGTACTGATGCAGCGCGATGTAGCAGGTCTCGCGCCCGGCAGCCGGAGACAGGTACGCGTCGTCAGCGGCGACCCACCGCACCTCTATCGGGAAGGTCACGTGGAATTCGGGACGCCGCGCCAGCTCCCGCACCGCCCGCACCGCCTCGGCGGTGTGCTCACGCGGTATGGCGTACTCCATCTCGACGAACCGCACCCGCAGCGGCGTCGTGAGGATCCGGTCGGAGCGGTCGATCCGGTGTGAGTAGCCCGCGAGGTGGGAACCCAGACGCTGCAGCGGGGCGTTCGTCCGCGCAGCGATCCTGCTGATTTCGCACACGGCGCGCAGCAGGTGGTTCTGCACGAACTCGTCCTCGACCCACTCACGGGCGCGGGAGATCGGCCGCGGTTCGAGGCCGGTCCGGTTGCGCGCGGATGTCATCGCCAGCGGGCTGTGCGCGAAGGTGAACAGCTGGAAGTGATCGTTCACCGCGAGCAGTTCGTCCAGATTGCCGAGCACCTCCTCGACCGCCATCGGCCGGTCGACCGCCTCCAGTGTGAACACGGGTACCGCCTGGATCGTGACCGCGGTGACGATGCCGAGGGCGCCGACGCCGACCCGCGCGGCACGCCAGATGTCCGGATCCTGTTCGGCGTTGACCTCGATCGTCGTGCCGTCGGCGGTGACCAGTTCGATCGAGTGCAGGGCGGCCGAGAGGTTCTGCAGCCGTGCGCCGGTCCCGTGGGTGCCCGTGGCCGTCGCGCCCGCGATCGACTGGCTGTCGATGTCGCCGAGATTCGGGAAGGCCAGACCGTGCTCGGCCATCACCTGGTTCAGTTCGCGCAGCGTGATGCCTGCTTCGACCCTGATCCGATGAGTGGCGCGGTCGACGTCCAGCACGCGATTGCAGTGCCGCAGTGACAGCAGCGCGCCGTCCGTGACGACCGCGTCGGTGAACGAATGCCCTGCTCCCGCGACGCGCACCACATGACCGGCCGCGGCCGCCTGCACCACTGCCTGCGCCACGTCCGCTCTCGTCGCGGGGTCGGCCATGACCGTCGGCCGGCACGTCTGATTGCCTGCCCAGTTACGCCACATCGGGAGCCCCTCCGATCAGGTCGGTGCCACTCGGACGTACGGACGCTGTGTCGAGGATCGAACTCTGCATGCGCCGACCGTAGGAGCGCGGCACCCGGCGACGGAAACACTCAGTTCGCGCGGACTCACTCGTTCTGACTGTGAATCAGGCCCGAAGTCATCGGCGGCATCCGGTCGTTCATGTCCGGACGCACTAGCGCGTTCACGGCCTTCGGGTTCGCGTCGCGGACCGCGCGCGCGACGGCGGCGAACGAGCGGATCAGGTCGGTCTCGTGATCGGCGCGCCAGCCGACGGCCAGCTCACTGCCGCGCGCGTCGGCGAGCGGCACGAGTGTCACGCCGACCGAAGGCATCCACCGTGCCGACGCCACGGTGACGACGCACCCCAGGCCGGCTCCGACGCACTGTGATTCCTCGAGCACCGACGCTGCCGCGCCCACGAAGTCCGCCGGCGTTTCGTTCCGGTACTCGGTCAGCGACCAGAAGTCGATCCACTCCTGATCGGTGCAGATGTGCCCGATGATCGGCTCGTCGACCAGCTCGGCCACGCCCAGCACGCTGCGCTCGGCCAGCCGGTGCGAGGTCGGCAACATCACCACTCGGGGCTCGACGAACAGCGTTTCGCTGCGCAGCCAGTCCCCGCCAGTGATCGGCAACCGCAGGTAGGCGACGTCGACGGACCCGTCCGCGAGCCCGGCGGACGGGTCGGCGTAGCTGTAGACCTTGAGGTCGATCCGCACATCCGGATGACGCGCCCGGAACTCGGCGAGAATCGCCTCGGTGAGCGTCAGCGCCCCGCCCTCGCCGGTGCCTATCGTCAGTACCCGCGATGCGTCGGCCTCGATCTGCCGTGCCTCGCGGACGGAGCGATCGAGCGCTGTCAGCGTCGACCGCACTTCATCGAGAAACGCCACGCCCGCGGACGTCAGTTCGACGCTGCGGGTCGTCCGCCGGAACAGCGTCACGCCGACGGCCTGCTCCAGCTGTCTGATCTGAGTGCTCAGTGACTGCTGCGCGAGATGGAGCCGGCTTGCCGCGCGGGTGAAGTTCAGCTCCTCGGCGACAGCGACGAAGTAGCGCAACTGCCTGGTGTTGATGTCCATGGCGCGGGAGTGGCTTTCTACGGCGATGACGATTCGGTCAGCCGCTGCCATCGGCTGGCGGATGTCCAGATGGTAGGCCGCCCCGGCGACCCTGGACTCGGACAGTGCGGGACTTCTTGTGTCCGCTCCGGGCTTCTGCAGCGCTGCGGCGAAAGCCTTGGCGCGCTGCCGTGCCATAACCCGCAGGTGGACCTGCGTCGGTGTTACGTCTGGCGCCGGGTGCGCCTGCTCCGGGCGGAATTGCTTCCGAAGGGCAACGAGGACAGGCAGCACGAAGCCGGGCGACGAATCTCCGTCGCCCGGCTTGGCGAGGCGGGTCTTCCCCGGCTACCACTCGTCGGTGTCGTCGTACTTCCCCGGGTTCCGGGCACGGCCCGCAGCCTGTAGGCCGGCCTCGGCGAAGGCGGCCTCCACGGCATCCTGATCGGTGCCGCGCACGTGAGCCTCCACATCCCGGCCTGAACCGGGCCGGCGGACGGTGCGCCACGACGCCGGGCGGTCCCGTCAGGACTTGGGCAAGGTGTTGACGTAGTGGGTCCCGTCGGCGGTGAAGCCGGCCACAGCCTTCTGGACGTCCTTCACGGACACGGCCCGGCCGTCCTGGTGGTAGAGCCAGTCGACCCGCATGTCCCAGGTGCGCAAGCCCTTGAAGGGAAGGTCGATGAACCACGCACTGAAGTTGATGCTCATACGCTCGCGCGGGAAGTACCCGCTGCCGCTGCTGAACAGCTTCTGGCCGTCCACGGAGTAGGTGGTCACCCCGTCCTTCGCGGTGATCACCATGGTGTGCCAGCCGCCGAGTTTCTTGATGTGCGAGCTGGTGACCCGGTTCCCCAGGTCGGTCAGGTCGTTGCCACGCCAGCTCGTGGTGTCGAGCCGGGGCCCCAATGCGCCCCATCCGCCGTTCGGCATGTACTCGTAGTCGAGTTCGCTGTACTTCGACGACGAGTGGTCGGGGGAGATGGTGAAGAAGGATTCCGATATGTGGTCGCCGTCGCTGCCGCTCGCCGGCTTGTCGCTGAGGTACACCCGGGCGACGAGGGTGCCGGTGAAGACGGTCGGCTCGGTGCGGTGGAACTCGGACTGACGGGTGCCATGCTCGGTCCCGTCCGTCTCGGCCCGCAACTGGAGGGCCTGCCCCCCCTTGCCGTCCTCCCCGGCAGGGAAGCTGACGCCGTCCTTCGACCAGGTGTCCTTGATCCCCGGGCCGCCTCCGCCGCTGCGGACCTCCCAGCCGTTGGCGGAGAGCGCGGGGTCGTCGGGACCGGTGTAGTCGAAATCGTCAAAGAGGACGCCCGTGGGCGGCGAGGCCACGGCCGGCTTCGACGTGGAGGAGGCGCCCTGCGCGGGCGCGGGGGTGTCGCCGTTCGGTTCCTGCCCCCAGACGAGCGCGCCGCCGACGTACGCGGTCACGAGCTTCGACGGCGTGTACGTGTTGTCCTTGGCGTCGAATGAGCGGTCGTTCGCCTGGTTCAACTTCTTGTGGTCGACGCGGTAGAGCTGAAGCCCGATGCCCTCGGTGCTTCTGCCCGGTGCCAGGCTACGCGCCGCCGCCGTGAAGCCGATCTGGAGGTAGTGGTCGGCGTTCGGGGCCGGATCGTCGGCGCGGCCGGTCCTCTGGGTGACGTTGGAGCAGCCGAGGGACGTCTGGACGCAATTGGAACCGTACGCGGAGTTGTCGTCCGCCGAGTAGTAGTACCGCAGCGTCACGTCACTCAGATCGACGCTCCTCCCCGACGTGTTGATGATTTCCAGCCATGGTTTCGCCACGGCGGTCATGGCCGGGGCATCGGTGCGATAGCGGACCGTGAGCACGGCGGGCGCGGGATGGGCGGACCGCCACCTGGAATAGAGCACGGTGCCACCCGCGGCAAGAATGCCCATGAAGAGTACGAATATGACCGCATTCCGCGAGCGGCGAGGAGAGTCGCGTCGGCGGTTGCTCACAAAAGCTCCCCGGTGGGTCGCCGGCGTGCAGTCGAGCCACGCGCCGCGCATGGGTTCCATGGATGATCGTCGCGGCGCATCGTACTCAACTCACCCCATACGCTCCAGAGTCCGACTTCCTCCACCCTGATGGCATGGTTTCCGTCACCTCCCTCCACCGCCCCCTTGTGTCCCTTATAGGTCACCAGTGTCCGAATTACTGCGGCATTGTCGCGCAAACAGGACTCTTAATGTTCGTCTGTAGTTCAACTAAGTCACCACCGTGGAGGCGATGCTCGGTGATCGGATATGGGAAGCCGGGCTTAAATGCGGTAATTTCCGAGGGCTTTTTCATGCCATGAGCACAACATGGGGCGTTGTGTGAATGCATCGGGTGGGGAGATCGTCAGTGGGGGGTACAACGGCGCGCCGTGCGCGTGTCGAATCGGGGCGTGCATCACACAGCAGGCACCGAAGAGGCCGCGCCTCGTACGCCGAGGCGCAGAGCGGGGTGGTCCATGAGACCGTCGTCCTCGTTCCAGCACGGAACGAGGAGGTTGGGGTCCTCACGTCGCTGGAGTCCCTGGCCGCGCAGACGCGACGGCCCGACCTCATCATCGTGGTGGTCAACAACTCGACCGACCGCACCGAGGAATACGCGCGGCAGTTCGCCAACGACGAGCGCACGCCGCTGACGGTCGTCCTGAACTTCGCCGACAACCCCCACAAGAAGGCGGGCGCCCTCAACCTCGGCCTCCGCTGGCTCAGGGAGGCCGTCGGCGGGCGGCTGAACAACAGGGTGCGGCACGTCCTCGTCATGGACGCCGACACCGAACTGCACCCGAGGTTCATCGAGCGAGCCTGCAACGTCATCGCGTCCGACCCGGAACTCGGCGGCGTCAGCGCCGCCTGCTTCGGCCGCACCGACCTGTGGCGCAACCCCTGGCAGCGCTTCCTGCTCGGCATGCAGATCATCGAGTACGGCCGAGCCGCCAACGCGCGTTACCGCCGGGATGTCCACACCATGTCGGGAGCCGGTTCCTTCTACCGGGCCGAGGCCCTCCAGAGTCTGATCGACTGGCGGGGCGAGGTCTTCTGGGAGGACCACAGGAACCTGGTCGAGGACTACGAGACCACGCTCGCCCTCAAGGAGTCCGGGTGGAAGGTGACGGCCAACCAACTCTGCATCGCCTACACCGACCTCATGCCCACGCTGCGCGAGCTGATCCAGCAGCGCGAACGGTGGAGCCGCGGGACCGTGGACACGCTGAGGCGCCGTGGCTGGACGAAGTTCACCTGGCATTCCATCACCACCATGGTCATGGGGGTCATCGGCTTCGCCTACATCCTGGGGTGGGGTTCCAAGCAGCTCGTACTGCTCGCAGCGTACGGCTTTTACCACCAACCGCTCCTTTGGGCACTTTTCGCCTTCTGGATCATTTATCCCGCACTCCGGGTACGGAACCTCGGCTGGAAGGCGATGCTCGTCGAAGCCCTGCTGCTTCCCGAGCTCGTGTACACCGTGGTGCGGGCCTACTGGCTGATTTCGTCCATCGTGAAGTCCTACGTGACCCGTGTATCCGCGTGGAAGTAACGGTCGGGTGCGCGATAGAGAGTGGATCAGCGAGCGGCGTCATGGGGCTTCGAATCCAAGGCGGAGGAGGGAGGCGACGCGGAGCGTCGTCGACCGACGACAACGCCGGAGGCGGAGTCGCATGACGCCGGGAGCCCGCTCGCTATCGTGCACCCGGCCGTAAGTCGTGGAACCAGATCAGGGAGAGAGATGAACACCCTCAGGGGCTTGGGGGCGTGCGCGGTGCTCGCGGGCATAGCCTACGCAGTGACCAAGGTGGCGACCCTCGACCAGATCGTGCTCGGTATCACCCTGACGGTCGTGGCCGTGTCCCTGGTCACGTACATGGCGTCCGTCAGGCGACGTCGCGCGGACCGTCGTGCGGCCAACGGAAGGGTCAGGTCCAGGGGCGTCACTTCCGGGTGACGGACCCCGGTGGGTGCCGTCCGCCATGCCCTTGGCAAGGCACTTCCGGCGGCTCCGTTCGGCGGCGAACCGCCCCACAGACTCACACCCCCAACGTGTCCGCCACCCGATAACGGACGGTGTGCTCAGCAGTCCGGGGGCAGCCCACCACTCCGATACGCCCCTGTCGCCGAGACGGCCGAGAGCACGGTCCGCATCGGCAAAGCCCGGCCGCAGCGGGCCACCGCTCCCGTTCCGAGCTCCTCCGGTTGCAGTTCTGGTTGCATTCGCCTTCGTCCGGTGCGGTCAGCCGGCAGCGCTCGGACCTCCCGGGTCCGGTGGTGCGCCGGGCGCGCATCCGCGCCGCTCCCCCTGGCTCCCAACGGTTGGCACGATCCTGGCTGCCTTCGGCACCTCCCTACCGAGTCCGTTGCCACTCTCGTCGCGGTCACCACCGGGACCACCGGGGAGGCCCCGGAGTGATCCGGGGCCCCTTGCGTTTCAGGGCGCACAGCAGGGTCGGCCCGGTGCGTGTGCGCGTTCGTGGATCACTGAAGGACGTTGAGGAAGTTGGTGGCGTCGTCGACGAAGTACACGGCGTCACAGTCCAAGTCCACCGCCAGGCCGAACAACGCGCCCGCGCCGGGCGGGGAGCCGCTGTTGTCGAGTTCCCGGAAGGCCACTTGGCGGCCCCTGCGAGTGGTCTCGACGATGTTGCCGTCACCACTGTTGACGGTCAGGATGTGGCCGTTGGGTGCGATGGCCAGGCCGAGAGGGCCGTTGAGCTTGCCGCCGCTGCTGACGACCCGGCCGGTGCCGGCGTCGGATTCCCGGGTCAGCGCACGCGGGATGACGGTGATGCGGTTCTTGACCGTATCGGCGACGTAGAGCGAGCCGTCCTTGGCGAGGCCGACGCCGGTGGGGCCGATCACCAGCGCGGCGGGGTCGGTCTTCTGGGCAAAACCCGAGCCGATCATGGTGGTCCGCACCCGCTTCGGCGGCTGGTTGCCATGGCGCCTGAGGGTGATGCGCAGGACGGTGCCCTGGTCCACCTCGTCGCCGCCGCCGGCCACGGTGCCGTTGAGCACGTTGGTGACGAACAGGTCGGTACGGTCGCCGCTGCTCGTGGCGGTCATGTCCCACGGTCCGTTGATGCCGCGTCCGGCGAGCGTCTCGCGGACCCTGCCGTGGCTGTCCAGCACCAGCAGGCAACCTGCCTGGGCGGTTGCGGAGTTGCCGTCGGCGGTCGGCAGACTGCCGACCACCACCCACCCGCCGGGCAGGATGCTCAGGGCGGTGGTGAGCCCCACACCGCCGGGGCATGGGCCGGGCAGATGGTTCGGGTCGATCCGGGCGAACAGCTTGGCGGTGCCGCGCGGGCTGATCTGGACCAGGGTGGTACCCGTGCCCTGCTGGTTCTGGCTGTTGTTGAAGTTGCTGACCAGCACGTTGCCTCTGTGGAGTTTCCCGTGGTCGCGCGGGACCACGGCCGTGCCATAGGGGTTCACGTCGCCGTTCTCAGGGACCGTGGAGGAGATCTCACGCACGGTGTGCAGGCGGCCGAGGAACGTCCCGTCGGCTGCGGCAGTACCTGCGGCAGCCGTTACTCCGATGGCCACGGCGGCCGCCAACGCGGACAGCCCTCGCACCATTGGTGACAGAAAGTTAGTTCTCATAGGCGTCACGTTAAATTTGATGATGAGATTCGGTGCACACGGACATGCGCTGTCCTCGGGGATTTCGCTCCATCGGTCGCTGAAGCCCGCACGTGTGCAGAATGCTTGCCCGCCTCCCTCGCTGTGGGCTGCCCGCCCCCGCGGACCAGAAGGCCCCCGAGGCGGACGTGTGGTCGCCTGGCGGTCCGGGCCTTCGTCTTGCCCCCGTGCCTCGGGCATCGCTGTCGCCCCGGGATACGCGCGGTCAGGGGGCGGGAGCCAGAAGCCGTCGCAGGGTGGTCGGTGTGTGGCCGAGGTACTGGCGCATGGTCCGGGTGAGGTGGGCCTGGTCGGCGTAGCCGAGATCGGCGGCGAGGTTGCTGAGGCTGGTCTCGCCGGCCTCCAGGCGGTCGAGGGCGCGGCCGATGCGAACGCGGTGGCGGTAGCGAGTCACCGAGACGCCGAGTTGGCGCGGGAACGCCCGGCTCAAGCGGTACGGGGAGACACCGAGCGACTCGGCCAGCGCGAACAGCGTGTCCGCGGCCGGGTCTCCTTCGGCGATCGCCTCGCGGGCAGCCGCCACGAGACTCCGATCGCGCTCGACTGACGCATTTCCGAGCGGAGTCGGTCCTGCGGCAGTGCGGCCGATCGCCGTCGACAGCAGACCCAGCAGCTCCTCGGCGACCGCGTAGTCGGTGTCGTCCGAGCGGGCGGCAACGAGGAGACGCCGGTGAGCCAGGTCAAGCCTCGGGTCGGTGCAGAGCGTCTGCACAGTCGGTCCCGCGCTGTCCCCGGCCAGAGAACGCCACAGCTGCGGCGTCACGCTGATCGATGTACAGACGTCGCCCCCGGCGGGGTGAGCGAAGCTCTCCTCCTCGCCGGGAACGCCCACGTAGGCCAGGGTCGCGTCGATGTCGGCGGGAACGCCTGCGGCCATCCTGCGGAACCGCCCGCGGCGCACGAGCACCACCCGGTAGTCGGCACGTACCTCCGGCGCCGACCAGCGGGTGTGGTCGGCGCGGCAGGACACCGCGCTGATGCCGAAGTCGGGGCGCGTGGCGACAGGAACGGCGATGAGCACCCTTCGAACGCTACGCGCCGGGTCTGACATCCGCGCAAGGATGTTCAAGACCCGGGCGGGGCTGCCGGGCGAGGCTCCTCACCGAAGCCCGTTCGGCTTCCGGTCGTTCACGATTCTGGAGTCCTCTCATGCCCGTTCTCGAACAGCTCACCACCGTGGTCGTCGACTGCGCCGACCCGGTCGCGCTCGCCACCTTCTACCAGCAGGCCACCGGCTGGGAACTCACCTACAGCGACAAGGACTTCGCCTCCCTCGGCGCGGCCGGCACGGGGGCGGGACTGGCTTTCGTCCGCGTCGAGGGCTACCAGGCGCCGAAGTGGCCGGAGGGGAGCAAGCACCTGCACCTCGACTTCACCACCCCCGACCCGGCCCGCGCGGTCGAGGAACTGCTCGCCCTCGGGGCCACCCGGCCCGCCTTCCAGCCGGGCGACGGCCAGTGGGTCGTCCTGCTCGACCCGCAGGGCCACCCCTTCTGCCTGATCCCGGCCACGACCGACTGACAGGAACGGAGCACAGCACATGGCAACCATCAACCGCGAGGCCCTGATCGAGGCCGGCCCCGAAGAGGTCTGGGCGGCGATCCGCGACTGGGGCGAGGTCCATCACAGGCTCGCCCCCGGCTTCGTCACCGACACCCGCGTCGAGGGCGACGTCCGGGTGGTCACTTTCGCGGACCGCACGGTGGCGCACGAGCTCATCGTCTCGCTCGACGACGACGCCCGGCGCATCGCCTACGCGGTGGTCGGCGGATTCCCGGACGTCGTCCACCACCACGCCTCCATGCAGGTATTCACTGAGGCCGGCGGTCGGAGCCGCTTCGTCTGGATCATCGACGTCCAGCCGCACGGCCTGGCGGGGCCCATCGCCGCGATGGTCGACGAGGGGATCCGGGTGATCCGGCGGACCCTCGAGGCCGCGGCCGCCCCCGTTCCCTGATGCCTTCGCGGCCCGAGCCGGGCAGGGCGGCTATCCCGGAACGCGCGGCCTCCTTCGACACGCTGCCACTGATCGCCGACAAAGCCAAGATCGATGGGCTCTTCCAGCGGCTCACCCAGCCCTGAACCCTCCGCCTCGGCATGGTTGTGGAAGGCACAGTCCGCAACCTGATCCGAGGTCAGCGGTTGGTACTCGACCGCCACCTGCCCCGCCACGGCGGCCGTCTGCCCCGGCACTGAGGTTCGGTAAGATCCGCAGGTCGTCGTACCGGGGAGGGTTCATGGCCGAGGGCCACAGCGCCGAAGGCACCGACAACGGCGCGGAATACTCCGATGTCGTCGTGGACGAACAGACTGCGGTCCATCTGGTGTACCGGCCCCAGCCTGCCGACACACTGGTCGGCCTGCGGGTCCGCAATCGGATCAAGCGGATCGGGCTGCTGCTGCGGGGCGTTTTCCTGACACTGTGGGTAGGGCAGTGGCTGCTCTCCACCGTGGGCCGTGGGAGTGTCGACGTGGTCTCAACCGTTCTGGTCGTGTTCGTCATCCTGGTGGTGTGGGGGTACCCGCGGCTACAGGCCACCAGCGTTCAACGGCTCATCGGATGGCAGGGCGAGTACCGCGTCACCGTGTCTCCGGCCGGGATCACCTGCCGCAGCGACCACAGCACGCTGGTCCAGAAGTGGTCCGTCTTCCAGGGGTACCGGGAGACGGCCGGCCACTTCGTCCTGCTCAGCCGGGACCCCAACATCATGTACGTCGGTGTCCTGCCCAAGCGGGAGGTGCATGAGGCCGGGGACCTCGACCGGCTGCGGGCCATCCTGGACCAGCACACCACTCGCGTGTGACGCACCCTCGTCGACTCGGTGAGCGGCGTCAGCGGGGGCTCCGGTCTGGCGGTGTCCGACGACGGTGCCACCCTGTACGCGGCCGCGGAGAGCAGCCACAAAATCGTGGCCTCGACGCTGCCAGGCCCGCCCTCACCCGTTCAAGATCCCTCAGCCGAGACCTGCATCACCCGTCCACAACCTCCCAGGAAAGAACACCTGGTAGGGCTTTGTTAGGTCCTGTGGTGTGGTTCTGGTGTCGGTGCGGGTTGGCCGCATATCGAGCAGGCGCCGGTCCAGGTGGCCAGGAGGGCCTGAAGGGTGCGGAGGACCGCGTAGAGGGTCAGGCCGGCGCAGGCGCTTTTGGGTCGAGCCTGAGCATGGTGCAGAACGCCTGGGCGAGGGAGGCGAGGGTGACGTGGCGGTGCCAGCCGGGGAAGTTGCGGCCCTCGAAGTGGTCCAGGCCCAGACCGTCCTTGAGCTCTCGGTAGTCGTGTTCAACGCGCCAGCGGATCTTGGCGATGCGGACGAGTTCGCGCAGCGGGGTGTCGGCAGGCAGGGTGGAAAGCCAGTAGTCGGTGGGCTCGGTGGTGCCGGGCGGCCATTCGGCCAGCAGCCAGCACTCGGGCAGGGAGCCGTCGGCGGCGCGGCGGATCGTCCGGTTTGCGGGCCGGACCCGCAGCGCCAGGAACCGCGAGCGCATCTCGGCACGGGGGTTGTGCTTCGTAGCCTTGCTGCCCTGGCGCCAGGTCACGGTTCGTGCCGCCGATCGCCCTGCGTCCAGGGCGAGTTGGCGCAGAGTGCTGTGCTGGCCGGGGTAGGCCGGTCCGGGCCGGCGGCCCTGGCCGCTGTAGGGCGGGCGCTCGGGGACGGCGTCGCCCGGGTAGGCGGTGGTGGTGCCCTTGACCGCGACGGCGTACGCCAGGTCGCGCTCGGTCAGGCCCTCGCGGAAGCCGGTCGCGTCGCCGTATCCGGCGTCGGCGACCACCGGCAGGCCGGGCAGTTCCCAGTCCCCTCGGACCTCGTCGAGCATGTCCAGGGCCAGGCGCCACTTCTCCTTGTGCCGCTCGCTGTCGGGGATGTCCGCCTTGGCGCGTCGGCGCTGGATCGCCCCGGTCAGCAGCGCATCGCCGGTGTTCTTGGTGTCCGATGATCACGCGATGGCCGCACCCGTTCCCAGCCGGGTCCGTCACTAGATCGCGAAATCAGAACGGATTACCAGGAGTCCCGTCGCCCTCGACATTGGCCACCATCTTGCGCAGTACCTTGAGTGCGGCCACGTACTCCTCGTCGCTGATGCCCTTGTGGACTACGGCGCGTACCTCGGTCGCCAGCTCACGTAGCCGCGCTCTGGCGGCCTCCCCGGCATCCGTGAGGTGCAGGCGCTGCCCATCATCGATCCGGAGCCATTCGCGGTGGAGCAACTGGTCGACGACCCTGGCGATCTCGTGCGGCCCGTCGGCAAGGTGCGTCAGCTGCGCGACGACCTCCTCACGGCTCGGCGCCGTGGGGCCGCCGTTCACGCGGTTGAGTACCCAGTACTGCGGCTGCGTGACGTCGATCTTGGCCATGGCGTCACGCAGATGCTGGGTGACGGCCGTATGGGTCAGGCCGCACCAGTAGCCGACCGGCTGAGTGGCCAGCATGTCATCGGTGGCGGCCGGGTTTGCCGGCGCCTGGTCGGTGGTGGTTCCGATCAGTGATTCCATGATCGTGACGCTACATTCCCCCCGGCGCACTGAACCATCGGAATGTGGCATCCACTGCAACTCGTCCTGGGTACGCATCGGAACCGCCGACCACCGTCATTTTCGGGGCCGCCGCAGCCTCGCGCGCCGCCATGCCACGGCCCGACGCAGCGACTACCGACGACCGCTCGCCCGCGCAGCCAGCGGGTAGATCACGAAACTGCACTGGAGTACTAGTCAACCCACATGTCTGGGGCCAGCCGGCCAGCGCCAACCCGCTGCTCCATCTCAAGAGGGTTGATGCTGCAGGGTGGTTCGACAACTACGCTCAGCGACCTCTACCCGGGCTAGGCCAAGACCGACGCGAAGGACGCCGCGGTCATCGCGGACGCGAGCAGGCTTCAACGACAAGGCATACGCCGCCGATGAGACCTCACCGAGCATTCAACTCGTCGACCTGACAAGCCTCTACGGCCAGGCGTGAGCAAGCCGGCATGGCAGTCGGTACCGGAGCGAGCGGTACCGACGGTCGCGGGTATGACCGGCGCCCTGGTCTCAGTTCTGTTCCCGAACGCGGCGGCGCCCGGGGATCCGGAAGAGCTGCAGTGCGCATGATCGGCTGACAGGTTCTTCAAAGGTTCTTCATCATCTCCGGCTTACGGTCGGCCTGCCCGCCGTGTCCGCGGCCGGGCCCGACAGGAGGAGCGGGGAAAGCGATGAGGACGAACTGGGTACTGCTGGCCTCGGCGGCGTCGGTCATGGTCTTCGCGCTGACCGGCTGCGGGAGCGACGACGGCGGTTCGAAGCTCCCGACGGCCGGTGGTGGCGGCTCGGCCGCATCGGCTGGTAAAACGGGCGGTCAGGGTGGCGGGAACGATGTGGCGGCGTACGTCGAGAGCCAGCGCAAGTGGGTCGCGTGCATGCGGACGAACGGGGTCGACCTCCCCGACCCGGACTCCAAGGGACAGGTCGACATGTCCGGCCAGGGCCTTGCCCTGAAGAAGGACCCGAAGTTCATGAACGCGAGCAAGAAGTGTGCCAAGTTCAACGCTACGGTCCCCCAGGACCTGGAGCCCAGCGAGCCCAAACTCACTCCCGCGCAGATGAAGAAGCAGCGGGACTATGCCGCCTGCATGCAGAAGAACGGCGCCCCCGATTTCCCGGACCCGGATCCGAACGGGAGCCGCGACGACAACTCCGGTGAACCCGGATGGGATCAGAGCTCGGCCGGCGCCCGGCGAGCCACCCGCGTCTGCGCCCCGATCATCGGTGAACCGACCAACCCGCCGGCCGGCAAGGGCTGATCATGGCCGAGACGGTGACGCACATCGATGACGCGCACGGGACGGCCCCACTGCCGCCTCCGCCGCGCCGCCGGCAACGCCGGCGTACGGCGCTGATCGCCTCGGCCGTGGTCGGCGTGGCGGCGGTCGCCGTGGTCGGCGCACTGGGGCTCGGCGGCGGCCAGGGCAAGGGCCCGAGCGCGCCGCCCCGCTCCGGTTCCGTCGTCCCGGTGACCCGGACCACACTGGCCGAACGGACCGCGGTGGACGGCAAGTTGAGCTACGGAACGGAGGTCCCGCTGCCGGTCAAGGCGACGGGTACCGTGACCTGGCTGCCCGAGCAGGGCGCGACGGTCGAGCGCGGCGGCACGCTGCTGCGCGTCGACGACCGGCCGGTCGTGCTCATGTACGGGACGCTGCCGATGTACCGGGACCTCGGCCTGACCGCCCAGGAGGGTGACCAGGGCTCGGACGCCCAGCAGCAGAAGGGCTCCGTCGACCAGCAGCAGAAGAACGCGGACGGCACGTCCCCGAGCCCCTCCGGGTCACCGGCGCCGGGGGGCGCCGGAACCGGCGGGGACACCGGCTCGACTCAGGCCCCGCGTGAGCTCAGAGGCATGGACGTCATGCAGTTCGAGTCCAACCTGGCGGCTCTGGGCTACACCGGCTTCACCGTGGACGAGAGGTTCACCGCCGCCACCGCCCGGGCGGTCAAGCGCTGGCAGAAGTCGCTCGGGCTGCCCCAGACCGGGACCGTCGGCGTCGGGGACGTCATCTCTTCCTCCGGCAAGGTGCGGATCGGCCATGCGGGGGCACGCCTGGGCTCCGCGGCCGGCGAGAACACCCTGGCCTACACCGGTACGTCGCGGAAGGTCGTCGTGAGCGCCTCGGCCGCGGACGCCGCCTGGGCGGTGCGCGGCACGAACGTCCGGGTCAAGCTGCCCAATGGCAAGTCCGTGCAGGCCAAGGTGGCGTCGGTGGGGAAGCAAGCGAGCACGCCCGAGGGGGGTGGCAGCGAGGGCGGATCGGGAGAGGCCGACGCGACGATCCCCGTGACCATCACCGTCCAGGACCAGAAGGCCCTGGGGCGGCTGGAGAGCGGCCCTGTGACGGTCGAGTACGTGGGACGCGAGGCCAAGGACGTACTGAGCGTTCCGGTCTCCGCGCTGGTCGCCCTCGCCGAGGGCGGGTACGGCCTGGAAACCGAGGACGGCCGGTTCCTCGCCGTGAAGACGGGGCTGTTCGCGGACGGCAACGTGGAAGTGAGCGGCACAGCGATCCGCGAGGGCATGAAGGTGAGGATCGCGTGAGCGGTGTGTCCCCGGCGGTTCTGGAGTTCGACGCGGTCTGCAAGACGTATCCGGGCGGCGTTGCCGCGGTCCGCGACGTGAGTCTGCGGATCGGGCGCGGGGAACTCGTCGCCGTCGTCGGCCCGTCGGGCTCAGGAAAGTCCAGCATGCTGAACCTGATGGGCAGCCTCGACCGCCCCTCCTCGGGGCGGGTGCTGGTCGACGGCCACGACGTGGCGAAGCTGTCCGACCGGGAGGTGTCCGCGCTGCGGGCCACGCGGATCGGTTTCGTCTTCCAGCAGTTCCACCTGGCGGTCGGCGTGCCCGTGCTGGACGCGGTGGCAGACGGGCTGCTCTACGCGGGCGTCCCGATGCGCCGCCGCCGGGCCAGGGCGGCCGCCGCGCTGGCCCGGGTCGGGCTCAGCCACCGTGTCCACCACCTGCCGCAGCAGCTTTCCGGCGGCGAGCGGCAGCGGGTCGCGGTCGCTCGCGCGGTGGTCGGCGAACCGTCCGTCCTGCTGGCGGACGAGCCGACCGGCAACCTCGACTCCGCGTCGGGTGCCGCCGTACTGACCCTGCTACGCGAGTTGCACGCGGCCGGCACCACGGTCGTGATCATCACCCACGACCGCGAGATCGCGGCCGAACTCCCCCGCCGTATCGAGATGCGCGACGGACGCCTGGTCGCCGACACGGCCCGCAGCACGACGATCGGGGCACCCCGGTGAAGGACCGTACGACGAACTCCTCCTGGCAGACCCCGGACTCCCGTCCCACAGCGGCTGGCTCCCTGGACGCCCGGGGTCCGGCCCCGGAGACCCCGCCGTTCCGTTCCCCGGGCCCCGAGTCCTCGGACGCCGGGGCTCCGGTCCCGGAGCGGTCACGGTCACGGCTGCGCGCCGCACGCCTCGGGCCCGCCGACGTCGTACGCCTCGGCGGCACCGGACTGCGGACCCGGCCCCTGCGGGTCTTTCTCTCCGCGCTCGGCATCGCCATCGGCGTCGCCGCCATGATCGCGGTGGTCGGCATCTCCGGCTCCGGGCAGGCCGAGGTAAACCGCCGCCTCGACGCGCTCGGCACCAACCTCCTGCGGGTCGCACCGGGCCAGAGCCTGGCCGGCGAGAAAGCCAGACTCCCCTACGAGGCCGTGCCGATGATCCGCCGGATCCCGCCCGCGCAGCAGGTCGCCGCCACCGGCGCGACCGGCGCGCACATCTACCGCAACGACCACATCGCCATCGGCCGCACCGGCTCCCTCGACGTCCTCGCGGCCGACCAGGACCTGCTCCCGGCCGTCGGCGGCAAGGTCCGCGAGGGCCGCTGGCTGGACGCGGCGACGGAGAAGTACCCGGCTGTCGTGCTCGGTGCCACGGCCGCCCAGCGGCTCGACGTGTACACCTCCGGAACCCGGGTCCTGATCGGCGGCCGCTGGTTCTCGCTGATCGGCGTCCTCGATCCCGTACCGCTCGCGCCGGAACTCGACAGCGCGGCACTGGTCGGCTGGTCGGCGGCCCGGACATACCTCCGCTTCGACGGCCACCCCTCCATGGTCTACGTCCGCACCGAGGACAGTGAGGTCGCGGCGGTACGGGCGGTGCTGCCGACCACGGCATACCCCGAGAAGCCGAGCGAGGTCCGGGTCTCGCGGCCCTCCGACGCCCTCGCGGCCCGCGAAGCCACCGAGTCGGCGCTCACCGGCCTGCTGCTGGGCCTCGGCGCAGTGGCTCTGCTGGTCGGCGGGGTCGGTGTGGGCAACACGATGGTCATCTCGGTCCTGGAGCGCCGGCCGGAGATCGGTCTGCGCCGGGCCCTGGGGGCGACCCGGGGTCAGATCCGCACGCAGTTCGTGACGGAGTCGCTGCTGCTGTCCCTCATCGGTGGGCTCGGCGGTACGGTGCTCGGAACCCTGATCACGGCGGGGTACGCCGTCGGCCGCGGCTGGCCGACGGTCGTCCCGGCCTGGGCGAGCGCGGCCGGCATCGGATCGACCCTGCTCATCGGCATGGCCGCCGGACTGTATCCGGCGGTGCGGGCCAGCAAGCTGTCGCCGACGGAGGCGCTGTCCAGCTCCTGAGCCGTACGGCCACGGGAACGCCGGCCACAGGCCCGGCCGCGGCGGGTGGGGAGAGAGGTGAGCGGGATGGGCGGGGCCACCACCGCGGGTGTGGGCGGAACGGCGGCGGGCCCGTGTCCGTTCCGGTGCCGCACGAGGCAGGGGCGGCCTCGCACGAGACCGCCCCTGGTGTGCTGTTGCTCCGGCTCGGCCGGCAGTTCCCCGGTGCTGCTAGAAGCCGCAGTAGACGTAGCTGCCGCCGTTGCTCAGCAGGTCGTCACGGACCCAGCCGTATACATCGGCGTTAGTGCCGTTGTCGTCGCGCAGGTACGTCCAGGTGTGGCCGTCGCTGCCCACGGTGTAGCAGTGGTAGTCGAGCCTGTCGTTGCTGTCGGCGAGGCCATTGATCCCGCAGCCAGTGCTGGAGCCGCTGCGCTCGTTGGCACCGTTGGCGTAGACGCCCCAGGCCGAACCGTCCTTGTCGCTGACCGTGGTACCGCAGGACGCGTTCGCGGAGGCCGAGGTGGCGGTGACCATCGGGACGGCCAGGGCAGCCACGGCGACGGCAGGGATGATCGCTGCGAGTCGACGCTTCAAGTTGTACCCCCATGTGTCGTTTCGTTAGCAGTGCGACCCCGGTACCGGGAGGCACCAGAGCGAATGGTGCTGCCACCGCATCCATCGGGATGCGAGAGGTGTAAGTACCCTCACAGGCCGACAGTGCTGAAGTAAGCATTCCGCAGCCAACTGGCCACTTTCCTTCCATTGGGGACCAAAATTGATTTCAGGGCGGAATCGGCCATTCCTGCGGCGTACCGGCCAAATCGGCGCTCTTGCCGAGCAGGCCCCAGCCGCACGCCGAGATATCCCGTCATCCCGCACTTGGGGAAACCCGACCGAAGGAGCCCCGTTGAGCGCACGCGTCCCGACAGCCAGGACAAGGGGAACGCGATGAGCTTCCGGCTGCGGGTCCTGGGCCTGCTCATGCTGGTCGCCCTGACCGCCACCGCCGCCACCGCCTGGCTCACCCTGCGTCAGGCGAACCGTCAGGTCCAGGAGACCGTCAGCGCCGGACAGCGGGAGGTCTCCCTGATCACCGGTGAACTCCGCACGTACGGATTCGCGCACGGCACCTGGGACGGGCTCGCACCGACGGTGGGCGAACTCGCCAAGGCCACCGGGCAGCGCATCCGGGTCGTGACCGAGACCGGCGCCCCGCTCGCCGACTCCGACGCCCTCGCGGGCCGCGGGCCCCGCCCACTGAGCAGCCGGCCCCCGGTACTGGTCGACGCGCGGCCCGTCCTGCGGTTCCCCGACGGGCAGACACCCCGGCTCTCGGTCAAGCTGGCGGCCACCGCGATCGCCAACTACCGCTCCTCGGCCGCGTACGCTGCCTGCCTGACCCGGGTGGGCGCCGAGGTGACGGCCCGGCAGGACGACCTGGGCATTCCCCGGATCAGCACGGATGGCCGGCCCGCGCACTGCACAGAGCCGCCCCGCGGGGCCGACCCGCACACTCCGCAGGATCTCGACGCGCTCCGCGCCTGCGACTCCGCACAGCCCCTCACCCCCTGCCTCCAGCGGGTCTTCAACGAGCGGACCGCCTCCGTCGCCCCGCCCCGCCTGGAAATCCACCTCGGCTACCGGAACGAGTCCCCGCCCAGCCTCGCCGCCGCACCCACCGTCGCCGTCGCGATCGGAGTCGCCCTTGCAGCCGTCCTCGGCGCGTTGCTCCTGAGCCGGGCGGTCCTTCGCCCGGTCCGGGCCATGACGCACGCCGCCAAGGGGCTCGGTGAGGGCGATCTGGGGCGACGCGTCCCCGTCTCCGGGCGGGACGAGATCGCACAGCTCGGCCGCGCCTTCAACCGCATGGCCGACTCCATCCAGGCCGGCGAGGAGCGCCAGCGCCGCCTCACCGGGGACATCGCGCACGAGCTGCGCACCCCGCTGGCCAACCTGCGCGGCTATCTGGAAGCCCTGCGGGACGGGATCGTCGAACCGACGCCCGACCTGCTCGACTCCCTCCACGAGGAGGCGCTGCTCCAACAACGGATCGTGGACGACCTGCAGGACCTGGCCCTGGCCGAGGCCGGGGCGCTCACGTACCACCGCCGCGAGGTCGACCTGCGCGAGCTGCTCGACGCCGGCCGCACCGCCCATCGTGCCCAGGCCGAGACGGCGGGCGTCGCGGTGGAGCTGGAGGCGCCGTGCCAGGTGTACGTGACCGCCGACCCGGACCGGCTGCGCCAGGTCGTCGGCAACCTCATCGGAAACGCGCTGCACGCCACGGGGCCCGGTGGCACGGTGACCCTGGCTCTGATCCGGCGCGGCGAGCAGGCCGTCGTAGAAGTCCGGGACACCGGCAAAGGGATATCGGCACAGGACCTGCCGCATCTCTTCGACCGCTTCTGGCGGGCGGATCCGTCACGGGGGCGGGCGACCGGCGGCAGCGGGCTGGGGCTGTCCATCGCGCGTCAGATCGTCACCGACCACGACGGGGGGATCGACGTGCACAGCACGGTCGGGCTGGGTACGACGTTCACGATCACCCTGCCCGCGGCTTCGGGCCATGGCGGCAGGTCAGGAGGAGGCTGAGCCGCCACCGTCCGCGAGGCGGTAGCCCCGCCCGTACACCGTCTCCAGATGGCAGGGCCGCCTCGGGTCCGTCTCCAGCTTCCGTCGAAGGTTCATCACGTGCGCGTCGACGGTCCGCTCCAGGACATCCCGGTCGAAACCGAAGACGCGCTCGATGATCTGCGCCCGGGTGAAGACCCGGCCCGGTTCACGGGCCAGCGTCTCCAGGACGGCGAACTCCTTCGCGGTCAGTGCCACCGGCCGCCCCGCCACCCGGACTTCGAAGCGTGCCGTGTCCAGCTCCACCTCGCCCACCCGCAGCACAGCGGGCTCCACCGCGCCGCCGCCCCTCTTGGACCTGCGCAGCAACGCCCGTACCCGTGCGGTCAGTTCACGCGGACTGTACGGCTTGGTGAGATAGTCATCGGCGCCGAGGTCGAGGCCGAGAAGCATGTCCTCCTCGGTCGAGCGCGCGGTGAGCAGCAGAATCGGAACATCCGATTCGGTACGTAGGATGCGGCACACATCCAGTCCGTCGACCAGGGGCAGCATCACATCGAGAACGATGAGATCCGGCTGCATCGAACGGGCCCGTTCCAGCGCCGCACGGCCGTCGGCCACGACCTGCACCGCGTGGCTTTCGCGCTCCAGATAGATCCGGATCAGTCGAGACTGCTTTTCGTCATCTTCCGCGACCAGAATTCGAGCGTTCAACAACTCTCCCCCAGCAAGGCCCACGCACTCCAGTACCGTAATACAGGAATGGACGAGGATCCGGGTCCGCGTCCAGGCGATGCGGGCCCGGACACCGCCTCTGGCCGGCGACTACACCTGGACGTACCTCAGGAACGCCAGCACGGCTACCTACGGGTGGGTCCGTGACGACCTCCTGAGCGACTACGGGAGCAGTGTGTACTGCGGCTTCTGAGCCTCCACCAGGGCCCGGGTACTCACCACCGGGAGCCAGGCTCCGAGTCAGCCGAAACAGTGGCATGTCAGGGGTGGTCCCGCCGAGGCCGCCCCTGACCGCTGCCGACCGGCTGGCGCGCCGCGGCGGGTCCGTACGGGAAGGCGGGCTCGCACCGGTCGGTCGCCGACATCACCGGCCCCGACTCGCTCGCCCTCGTCCGCGCGCACAAGCAGGAAGCGAAGGCGGCCGCGAAGAAGACGAGATGAAGGAGGATCCGCAACTGTTCACAGACGTCACTGCGATCGCTAGCTTTCCTGCACAACCGTTTGCACCGGAAGGACTCTTGTGCACGCAACCCGTCGCAGGGCCAAGGCTGTTGTGGCCGCCACCGTTCTGGCTGCACCCCTCCTCCTCGCCGCTTCCCCGAACCACGGGCACCCGTCCGGGCACGACCCCGCGAAGGACGCGGCCACGCTGTCGCGTCAGCTCGTCACCGTATCCACCGCCGCAGCCTCCGCGGCGGCCCCCTGCTCGGCCCCGTGTTCGGCGGTGAGTTTCTCGTACACCGACTCCCGGTCCACCGCGTGTGCGTAACGCCCGTACAACGAGGACCCCTTCCCCGCCGCGTCCAGCTCCGTCGCGGGCAGCGGGATCCGGAGCTGCGCGCCGGGCAGGCACGCACCGTCCCAGAGCAGCGCACGCAGATCGAGCGTGGCCGCGCCGACGGCGTACCCGTCGGCGATCTCCTGGGCCTGCTGCGGCAGTACGCCGACGCCCTCGCCGACGCCTGCTCCCGTGCCCGCTTCGGTACCTCCGACCGTGCTGTCGCTGCCACTCATCGCGGCATGGGTTCCGAAATGCCTGCATTCATGACGTTTTGGCCAGCATCGCAGTACCGCTCCATGGCTGCGCCCGGAGGCTCTTGACCGGTAGGCTTTCCGTGTGATCTTCAAGCGCATCGGAAATGGGCGGCCATATCCCGACCACGGCCGGGAAAGCACCCGGCAGTGGGCGGATGTCGCGCCGCGCCCGGTCCGCCTCGACCAGCTGGTGACGACCAAGGGTCAGCTGGACCTCGAAACCCTCCTCGCCGAGGACTCGACGTTCTACGGCGACCTGTTCGCCCACGTCGTGAAGTGGCAGGGCGACCTCTATCTGGAGGACGGGCTGCATCGCGCGGTCCGCGCGGCGCTCCAGCAGCGCCAGGTGCTGCACGCCCGGGTACTCGAACTCGGCTGACAGTCCGGCAGCTCGGTGAGCAGACGGCCCGCGCACTTCGCCGCGCCGGGTGCTTTTGGGTGCATTCGCACTCGGACGGGTGCCATCCGTTGATCATTTAGTACGCATCTTCACCAGGTCGCACTACGCTGCGCCCATGAGCATGCTCACTCCCCCCGGTATGGGCGGAAAGTACCGCATCACGGGCGACAAGTACCCGCGTATGCGCCGCCCCCGGCACCGTCGCACACTGGTCCTCGCGTCCATTGCCTCCGTGGTGGCCCTAGGGCTGGCCGGTTGGGGCACGATGCAGCTCATCGACGTCTTCACGGGCGGCGACAAGCAGGCCAGCGCCGCGGACCGCAGGGCCGACTGCCCCACGCCCACGCCGTCCACGCCCGCCAGGGCACTGCCGGCACCGGCGAAGATCACCGTCAATGTCTACAACGCGACGCCACGCGGCGGGCTTGCGAAGGCCGCCGCCGACGAGCTGAAGAAGCGCGGCTTCCGTATCGGCAAGGTGGGCAATGCCTCGGCCGCGTACGACAAGAAGGTCCCCGGGCCCGGGGTACTGCTGGGGGCGCCGACGGCCGCGAACGGCGCGTTCCCGGTCCTCGGTACGCAACTGACGGGCGCCACACCGAAGACCGACGCGCGCAGGACGGCGGATGTCGATCTGATCCTCGGTACGGCGTTCAAGAGGCTGAACACACCGAAGGAAGCCACCGCGGCCCTCGCCGCCCTCAACAAGCCGGCCCCGGCGCCCTCCTCCTGCCGCTGAGGGCTGTCCCGTCGTCACGCCGCGCAGCAGGCGCCGGTTCGACGACAGGGACCTCGGGCGCACGGGCCGAAAGCCCTGGCCGGAACCGGGACTCAGTCGACGGTTCCGTACATCCGGTCGCCCGCGTCGCCCAGCCCCGGCACGATGTAGCCGTTCTCGTTCAGCCGCTCGTCGACCGAGGCGGTGACCACGGTCACCGGCGTACCCGCCAGCTCGCGCTCCATCACCTCGACGCCCTCGGGCGCCGCGAGCAGCACGACGGCGGTGACATCGTCCGCACCGCGCTTGATCAGTTCCTGAATCGCCGCGACCAGCGTGCCGCCGGTGGCCAGCATCGGGTCCAGGACGTAGACCTGTCGGCCCGAGAGGTCCTCCGGCATGCGCGTCGCATACGTGGACGCCTGGAGCGTCTCCTCGTCGCGGATCATGCCCAGGAAGCCCACCTCGGCGGTCGGCAGCAGCCGCACCATGCCGTCGAGCATGCCGAGACCGGCTCGCAGGATCGGCACGACCAGGGGCCGCGGGTGCGACAGCTTGACCCCGGTCGTCGGTGTGACCGGCGTCTCGATGTCGACCTGCTCGGTGCGCACGTCCCGGGTGGCCTCGTACGCGAGCAGGGTGACCAGCTCGTCGGCGAGCCGCCGGAAGGTCGGGGAGTCGGTGCGCTTGTCGCGCAGGGTGGTGAGCTTGTGCGCGACCAGCGGGTGGTCGACGACGTGGATCCGCATGGGTTCAACAGTAACCGGGCTCTCCCGCACCTGTGCGCTGGCATCAACCACACGTTCGGAGGGAAGGTGGGGGCATACGGACCCAGGCTTGGGGTGATGTGCGGATGGCGGACGGGAAGCAGCGGAAGCGGGACCAGCCGGCCCCGCCCGACGCGCAGGACGCGCCGGAGACCGAGACCGAAGCGGAGCGCCGCAGACGGCGCGCCCACTTCCTCCGTGAGCTTCATGAGGCGAAGGCGCTGCGCGACCGGGTCCAGCCGCGCCGCGCCCGGGCCGCCCGAATGCGCCAAGCCATGCGGATGCGGACCTTCCGCTGGTAGCGCTCCGAGCAGCCGGACGGCCCCTTCGGAGCAGTGCCCGCGACAACTGATCCACGACGCAACGGTCGAACTACTCTCGCGAACGCTAGGTTTCTGCCACGATTCCGATGGGCGGGACGCAGGACAGCCGGATCACCGGATGCCCTCCCGCCGGACCGACACCCCTATGACCAGTGGGAGAGTCACGGTGTACTTCGCCGCACTGCTCGCGCGCACCGAAGACGGGTGGGAAGCGAGCGACACGGAGCTTGACGATGTGGAGACCCTGTCCGATCTGACGGATCTGGCCCGTGAGGCCTCGGTGGACGAGGACACGGTGCTCGTCTTCATCGAGCAGGAGGACGCCTGGTTCGGCGTCATCCGGGTGGACGGTGAGGAGGACCCCCGTATCTACATCTCGGACGCGTCCGCCGCCGCCCGCTCCTCCTACGGGGAGATCCTGCTCACCGATGAACTGCTCGGCCGCGAACCCGAGGCCGAGGACTCGATTGCCGCCCTCGAAGAGCTCGTCGGCCTCGACGGTACGGAGGACGGCGAGCCGGATCACACCACCGACAATCAGACCGACCACGACGACAACGACGACGACGGACTCGACGCCGACGCCGTACCGACGGGTCCGCTCGGAGACACCGGGATCCTGTCCGATCTCGGACTTCCCGAGAAGGAGCTGCTGATGCTGCGCACGGACGCCCTGGTGGAGATCGCGGACGCGCTGGGCGCGGCCGAGGTCCTGGAGACCGTCCGTTAAGGTCCGCGGGTGACCGCACCACCGGGCCCGCACGGACCGCAAGAACCCCACGACCCGACGAACGATCCCGTACGGGACCCATGGCGGGCGGCCATGCGCCGCGCCCTGGACGAGGCCGCACACGCGGCGCAGGCCGGTGACGTGCCGGTCGGCGCCGTCGTCCTCGGCCCGGACGGCACCCTGCTCGCCACGGGACACAACGAACGCGAGGCGACCGGCGACCCGACCGCGCACGCCGAGATCCTTGCCGTCCGCCGGGCCGCCGAGGCGCTCGGCGCATGGCGGCTGACCGGCTGCACGCTGGTGGTCACCCTGGAGCCGTGCACCATGTGCGCGGGCGCACTCGTGCAGTCCCGGGTGGCCCGGGTCGTCTACGGGGCACGGGACGAGAAGGCGGGCGCGGCCGGTTCGCTCTGGGACCTGGTACGGGACCGGCGGCTCAACCACCGCCCCGAAGTGATCCACGGAGTACTGGAGGACGCCTGTTCCGCCCAGTTGACGGCCTTCTTCCGCGACCGCTGACCCGGCGGTGCGCCCAGCCTCCGCCCCGGCTTCCACACCCGCGGGAGAATCGGATTTCAACCCACGGCCTGAATGGTCTAAGCTCTCTCTCGGTAGCGTGTCCGAGCGGCCGAAGGAGCTCGCCTCGAAAGCGAGTGTGGGGAAACTCACCGAGGGTTCAAATCCCTCCGCTACCGCCATAAGAAACCGTCTCTGACCTGTGCGAACAGATCAGAGACGGTTTTTTTTGTTCCTCTCACGTCCACATGGATGTCCGCTCAGAGCCCGCAAGCGGGTGGATGGAGGCGTGACCTTCACCGCCGTTCGGAGCGAGGGGGCACGCGCGGCGGCGCGTGGAGCGACGAGAACTCCGAAGACGAAACGCCGGCGAAACGTCTCCTGCCGGTACGAGGGCGGATGAATGTGTCACCGACCCCGGCCGGCCGGAGGAGTCCTGCCGGGCGCCGCCCGTTCTCGCCCGTCGGGTACTCCCTCGCGAGGTCGAACTGACCGGTGTGCGCATGGGCTCGGCACCGACGGGGACAGTCAGGGCGCGTCGGTTCGGCCCACGGCTCCGTCCAGAAGCGGGGCGAGCTCTTGTGCCACCGTCGCCAGGGCGCGTGCGTTGCGCTCGACCCGGGCGACCCCGGGTTGAGCGGCGACTACGCCCGCACGTACGCGCGCAGCCGCCACAAGCTGCGCGACCTGGTCGCTGCGGCCCAACAGCTCGGCGAACTGCCCGCCGGAGATCCGGCGCGCATCGCGGCCGACACCCAGTCCTTCGTGCTCGGCCTGGTAGTACAGGCCCTGTTCGACCCCTGGCGTTCCCGCCCACCGCCAGGCCGAGCTCCTTGACGACTACCTGACCACGCTGGCCTCCCCGCCCTCGCCCAAGAGCGAGGACGCAGCACGTCCTGACAACCGAGCGCCCTCGGAAGAGGTGGTGCGGGAGGGCGCTGCGGGTTCAGACCCGGGCGTGCGTGGTGATGTCGGCGGTGAACTCCGCGATGACGGCAGGGGTCACCGTCGGACGGCACTGGCGGAGCGCGGCGAGGTAGTCGTCGGTGTCCGCGCCTGCCTCGGCGAAGTCGCGTTCGAAGGCAGCCTGGGCGGCGATCCGGGCCGCGTGCTCGATGTCGGCCGGGGTGAACAGCTCGCTGGCCGCGACGAGCGCGTCCAGGTCGACATCGCCGCGCCGGCCGGAGTGGCGCGACCAGATCGCTGCGCGGGCGGCCGGGTCCGGGGTCCCGATGGGGATCAGGTAGTCGAACCGGCCGGGACGCAGGAAGGCCGGGTCGAGGGAGCGGATGGAGTTGGTGGCACAGACCAGCAGCCGCTCGTCGCGCTCGCGGAAGCCTGGGATGAGTTTGAGGAGTTCATTGGTGACACCGTGCATGCCGGGCTCCGGGCGTGCGCCGCGTACGGGAGCGATCTCCTCGACCTCGTCGATGAAGACCAGCACCCGCTCCAGTTCCGCGATCCGGGCGAAGGCCGTGCGCAGAGCAGCGGCGAGGTTCCCTTCGTCGGCCAGTCGGGACGGCAGCAGTTCCACGAAGGGCCAGCCGAGGCGGGAGGCGATGGCTCGGGCGAAGGTGGTCTTGCCCGTCCCGGGCGGACCGAACAGCGTGATGGCGCGCGGCGGTATGACCCCGTGCCGGCCAGCGCGCTCGGGTTCGGCCAGCGGCAGCACGATGCGACGCTCGATCAGGTTCTTCTCCGCCTCCATGCCGGCGACCTTGCCCCACAGATCACCGGACAGCACCCGGCCACCCAGCTCCTCCAGGAGGTTCGCCGCGGTGCCGGTGGCCGGTTCGGTCTTCTCGAAGTAGGCGACGGCCGGCCTTCGCGTGTAACCAGCCTTCTGCAGCCCCTCGCCGAGCAGTTCCTCCTCCGGCAGCACGTAAGCGATGCGGCGCACCCTGGCCGCGATCAGCCGGCGTTCCAGTTCCATCAGCAGGGCGCTGGCCAGGCCCCGGCCGCGCCACGCCGGTGAAATGGCGATCCGCATCACCCAGGCCCGGCCCTCGGACACCTGGGCGAGCGCCGCGCCGATGGGCTCGCCTCGGTGGACGGCGACCACCGCGGGCTGGCGGGACGTCAGGGCGCTGATGCATTCAGCCAGCGAGAAGACGGATTCCTGGCCGAGATCCGCGGTCGTGTCGATGAGATGCACGACCGCCGCCAGGTCGTCCTCACGGTAGTCATGGATAAGCCAGTTCACATGCCGCTCCTCGCCTCGGGTGGTTCGGAAGACGCTAGAACGCCGGCGGCGGACGGTCGCGCTCCATCACGGACAACGGAGCAGCCGTAACCGTACGAACAGGAAGCGGTGCGAAAAGCGGACTCCGGCTACGCCCGGCAGGCCGTCCGAGAGGCGCGGCAGCCCCCTTGGTTCAGCGCTCGCCGGCAGCGGCTCCGCACAGGAGGTGATGGTCCGACAGCCCAGTGGGTTCGGTGCCGCGGCATCGATCACCTGGTTGCAGGCAGTCGGCGCCCTGACGCTCGGGGTGGTCCGTGCGCGCGTGAGCGCGGCCCGCTCCTAGCGCCATCCTTCGGTCAGGCCACACATACCAGGGCATCGGGTCGGAGTGTGATCGGAACCCCCATCGAAACCTCCCTCGGATACGGCCATTCGTGCGGATAGAATCGCGCGACTGCACTGGTGATCGAGGGGGAGGCAGGGGCTGATGGTGCAAGCGAAGAAGATCGCGCTCTACATGATCGTCGTCTTCGTGCTGTACACGATCATTCACTCCCCCAAACGGGCCGCGGATCTTGTCCAGGTAGGGTTCGAGGGCATCTCGAGTGCCGCACAGGGTGTCGGCGATTTCATGACCGAGCTCGTGAAGTAGGAGTACCCCATGATCCGTCATCTGGTCCTGTTCAAGCTGAACGACGGCGTGAAGCGTGACGATCCGCGTGTTGTCGCCGGGGCGAAGGCGTTCCAGGAGCTCGGAGGGCAGATCCCGGAGCTGGAGTTCTGGGAGTGCGCCTGGAACATCACCGACCGGCCGATCGCGTACGACTTCGCCATCAACTCCGCGGTCGCCGACGAGGACGCCCTGGGGCGCTACGTCGCACACCCGGCCCATCAGGCCGCCGCCGAACAGTGGAAGGCTTTCGCCACCTGGGTGATTGCCGACTACCCCTTCTGACCTCCGCGGTCCCGGAACCCACAAGCCCCTCACCCTTCCGGTGAGGGGCTTTTCCATAGGTTTAAACCAATACGCCCTCAACACGAAACTTTGCGGTGCTTGCACACAGTGGACATGTCTTGTGATGCTATGACCGCTTTTGACGGATGAGTTGACCGAAGTTGACCGCAAAGGGGTGGCCTCACCGTGCCGGCCAGTACAGCGCCTCAAGTGCCTCCCCAGATCGTCCAGAACGACGATGCCCAAGCCACCCACACAGCCCAGTCCGATCAGCCCGCCCCGGCAACCCGGGCCGCCTCGGTGGCCGAGACCGTCCAGACCGAGACGCCCGACGGCACGACGCCCGCCAGGACCCGGGGCGCGGACACCAGGGCGCTCACCCGGGTCCTCTTCGACCAGCTCAAGGAGCTGGAACCGGGAAGTGCGGAGCACGGCAGAGTGCGGGCTGCGCTGATCGAGGCGAACCTCCCCCTCGTGCGGTACGCCGCGGCGCGCTTCCGGAGCCGTAACGAACCCATGGAGGACGTCGTCCAGGTCGGCACCATCGGGCTGATCAACGCCATCGACCGGTTCGACCCCGAACGCGGCGTCCAGTTCCCGACCTTCGCGATGCCCACCGTCGTCGGCGAGATCAAGCGGTACTTCCGGGACAACGTGCGGACTGTCCACGTGCCGCGGCGACTGCACGAGCTCTGGGTGCAGGTCACCGGCGCCACCGAGGACCTGACGACCGCGCACGGCCGCTCGCCCACCACCGCGGAGATCGCCGAGCGCCTGAAGATCTCCGAGGAGGAGGTGCTGGCCTGCATCGAGGCGGGACGCTCCTACCACGCGACCTCATTGGAAGCCGCCCAGGAGGGCGACGGGCTGCCCGGACTGCTCGACCGGCTCGGCTACGAGGACCCCGCTCTCGCCGGGGTCGAGCACCGCGACCTGGTCCGCCATCTCCTCGTCCAGCTACCCGAGCGCGAGCAGCGGATCCTGCTGCTGCGCTACTACAGCAACCTGACGCAGTCACAGATCAGCGCCGAATTGGGCGTTTCCCAGATGCATGTGTCAAGACTGCTGGCCAGAAGCTTCGCGCGACTTCGATCCGCAAACAGGATCGAGGCGTAACCGGATCGGGTAAACCGATCAAAACCCCTCTTCAGCAGCCAGAATGCCGCACACCCCCTGCTAACTGCACATATGTCACCTTGACTTGTCGACATGTCACTACAGCGTGTTGCCGACATGTGACATTCTGCGTGAACCGCGTTTGCCGCAGCCCCACCTCCGGTATTCAGGTGGAGGCTGCGTTCCTCCGATGGTCGTGGCTACCGCGACCGTCCGCGACCTCAAGGGGGTGGCATGTCCGCAGAACAGGGCAGCTCGAAGGTGCTCACGCTCGCGAAGAGCGCACCCGCACCCGCTGTGCTCACCAGCTCATCGGAAGCCATCGACACCCGCACGCTGTCCCGCTCCCTGTTCCTGCGGCTCGCCGCCCTGGGTCCCGCACTGGGGCCCGACGGACCGGACAGCCCGGAGCGTGCCTACGTGCGGGACACACTCATCGAGCTCAACCTCCCGCTGGTGCGGTACGCCGCGGCGCGGTTCCGGAGCCGTAACGAACCCATGGAGGACATCGTCCAGGTCGGCACGATCGGCCTGATCAAGGCGATCGACCGGTTCGACTGCGAACGGGGCGTGGAATTCCCGACGTTCGCCATGCCCACCGTCGTCGGCGAGATCAAGCGCTTCTTCCGCGACACCTCCTGGTCGGTGCGGGTGCCGCGCCGGCTCCAGGAGCTGCGGCTCGCGCTGACGAAGGCGAGCGACGAGCTGGCCCAGAAGCTCGACCGTTCGCCGACCGTGCCGGAGCTGGCGGCGGCGCTCGGGGTCTCCGAGGAGGACGTGGTCGACGGCCTGGCCGTCGGCAACGCGTACACCGCCTCCTCACTGGACTCGCCCTCCCCGGAGGACGACGGCGGCGAGGGCTCGCTCGCGGACCGGCTCGGCTACGAGGACTCCGCGCTGGAAGGCGTCGAGTACCGCGAATCGCTGAAGCCTCTGCTGGCCAAACTCCCGCCCCGGGAGCGGCAGATCATCATGCTGCGGTTCTTCGCCAACATGACCCAGTCGCAGATCGGCGAGGAGGTCGGCATCTCGCAGATGCACGTCTCACGTCTGCTGACCCGGACGCTCGCCCAGCTCAGGGAGGGGCTCATCGCCGACTGACCCACACCCAGGCGCGCGAGGGTTCCGCATTGACGGACCGTCAGCCACACTTGCGCGATGCGACGTCAGACATTCGGCCCGACCGGCCGCCGGGGCACCGTGATCGCCGCCTCGGCGGCCGTGCTGTGCCTGGGCGGAGCACTCGCCGCCTGCGGCGCCGGAGCGGGCGGCGGAGACGGCTATGCGGCAGTCGGCGCGGCCGGCACCGGCCCGGAGAAGGCACCCAAGGGCCCGGTCGCGCCTTCGGGCAGGGTGACGCTGATTCCGCTGGACGGGGAGGGCGGCGGCAGCGGGGGTACGGGGCCGAAGCCGGGCTCCTCCGTGGCGAGCGGCGACTTTGGTGACACGCGCGGCACCGGCAGTCGTGCGGGCGACCGCACGAGCGGCGGCGCGCAGTCCTCCAGCGGATCCGGCGGCACCTCCGCCGGCACCACCGGGGGCGCTGCGGGTTCCGCGGGCGGCACGGGCTCCGCCGGCAGTACAGATGTCAGCGGTACCGGTGGCACGGCATCGGGCGGTGCGGGGGGCGGCTCCGCGACTCCCTCCCCGTCCGCACCGGGGCCCACCGCGCCCGCGGGACCTGCCGTGCTGACCCTGGGGGCACCCGAGCGGGCGGCGGCCGATCACCGCTGGTGCGAGAAGGTGACTGTCGAGTTCCGCAATACCGGCGGTTCACCGGCCCGGTCGGGAACGGTCACCTTCGCCACGCACATCATCGGCGGGCTCGGGGTCGACTGGACGACCGTGGAAACGCCCGCGCCGCTGCCCGCGCCGATCGACGCGGGAGCGGCGCGCGAGAAGACGTACACCGTCTGTGTGGACGCCTGGCGGGTGCCCCTGGGCATGCACGTCGAGACCCGGGACATCACCGCCGTCTGGAAGTGACGGATGGAAGGGGCGGGGTCGGGTCAGCCGAGCGCGAGCCAGCCGACCGCCCCGAGGATGACGATCACCGCGACGACGGCGACGATCACTCCGGTCTTCGGTCCGGACGACGCGGCCGGCTGCTGCCGACGCTGCGGCTCGCCCTCGTCGACGAAGGCTCGGAACATCTGGGTGCTGCCCGCGGGGTCGTGGTTGCCCTCGGGGCCCTGGGGGTTGCCATTTACCGGCGGCTGATTGCGCATGAATGCATTCCCACTCGATCGGGTGAAGTGCTCGTCGGATACTGCGATATGAAGCCTGTGGAACTTTAGCGTCGCCACGTGGGAGAGTGTCCTGCGGCCAACGCTCGCCCCCTCTCGCACCAGGGACTCTGTCCGCCACGGACTGGATCACGCGCATGACGCGTGCCGCCACCGGGGTGCGAAAGCGGAGAACCAGGTCATCCAGGACCGTTCGGGATGACCCGCCAGACGCACAGCACCTCGCGCCGGGCGCCAAGGAACGGTTGTGTGCCATGGGGCAGGACCCTAGCGGTCCGGCGGCACCTTATGCCCCTACGGGGCGACGGCCGGGCCCCGAGTAACGCTCGGGGTTTATTGCCGTTTCGGGGCCACCGCCCGCCCCTCGCGGGGGGGGGGGGGGGGGGGGGGGGGGGGGCCCCCCCGCGGCCCCCCCCCCCACCCCGACATGTGGCACAAGACACACACCCACGAAATCCACCCGGCGCACGCTGGGCCCTTGATGCCGGCCCTACACGGCCTTTTACGTTCCTTTACTTCTGCAAGGGAACTTTCGTTTGCCTGCGGCAACCAACACTTATATGGTTGCCCTAAGCAACAAGATGCAAGGGGGTCCTGTGGCCGCACGGAGACAGTACGAAGAACTGGCCCGGCAACTCAGCGCCATCGGGGCCGTCAAGCGCGAACTCGCCCGCATCCTCCCTGCTGAATGTCCTGGCGGATCCGCCGCCGTGCTGGCCCTGCTCTGCCGGCACGGCGAAATGCGGATCAGCTCACTGGCCGAGCTGATGGCCGTCGACATGTCGGTGACGAGCCGGCATGTCGCCCATGTGGCCGAGCGAGGCTGGATAGAACGGTCTCCGGACCCGGCGGACAAGCGGTCCCGCATCCTGCGGCTGACCCCCGCGGGAAGCGCGGTACTCGGCGACCTCAACCGGCGGACCGCCGAATTGTTCGCCCACAACCTTCAGGAATGGTCCGACGACGAGGTCGGACAGCTCAACACGTTGTTGGCCCGGCTGCGTGACAGTTTCGCCTGTCGCGGTTCCGGTGGGTGCGCCCCCGGAAGGCACAGCCACGAGTGCCGCACGCGGCCCGCCGACAGCGACCACGACTCGCACACCCGTACACCCGTGTAACAGAAGCAAAGCAAAGGAACTCAATGGCTACGACCACACCAACCGGTGTGCGGGGCGGCCACGCCAAGCACGGAGGTCATCCTTCCTCCGACGGCGCGCCGATGACACACCGGCAGATCATGGAAGCACTGACCGGGCTGCTGCTCGGCATGTTCGTCGCGATCCTGTCGTCGACCGTCGTCTCCAACGCTCTCCCCCAGATCATCTCGGACCTCGGCGGCGGCCAGTCCGCGTACACCTGGGTCGTCACGGCCTCGCTGCTCGCGATGACCGCCACCACTCCGCTGTGGGGCAAGCTCTCCGACCTGTTCAGCAAGAAGCTGCTGGTCCAGATAGCGCTCGTCATCTACGTCCTGGGCTCGGTCGTCGCGGGTATGTCGACCAGCAGCGGCATGCTCATCGCCTGCCGTGTCGTCCAGGGCATCGGCGTCGGCGGTCTCTCCGCCCTCGCCCAGATCGTGATGGCCGCGATGATCGCCCCGCGTGAGCGCGGTCGCTACAGCGGCTACCTCGGCGCGGTCTTCGCCGTCGCCACCGTCGGTGGTCCGCTGCTCGGCGGTGTCATCACCGACACCAGCTGGATGGGCTGGCGCTGGTGCTTCTATGTCGGTGTGCCGTTCGCGGTCATCGCGCTGATCGTGCTCCAGAAGACCCTGAAGCTCCCGGTCGTCAAGCGTGACGTCAAGGTCGACTGGACGGGCGCGTTCTTCATCAGCGCCGCCGTATCGCTGCTGCTGATCTGGGTGACCTTCGCGGGTGACAAGTACGACTGGCTGTCCTGGCAGACCGGCGTGATGCTGGCCGGCTCCCTGGTGCTCGCCCTGCTCTTCGTCTACACGGAGTACCGGGCCAGCGAGCCGATCATCCCGCTGCGCCTCTTCCGCAACCGCACCATCACGCTGGCCTCGGTCGCCTCGCTGTTCGTCGGTATCGCGATGTTCGCGGGCACCGTCTTCTTCAGCCAGTACTTCCAGCTGGCGCGGGGCAAGTCGCCGACGATGTCCGGCGTCATGACGATCCCGATGATCACCGGCCTGTTCCTCTCGTCGACCATCTCCGGTCAGATCATCACCAAGACCGGCCGCTGGAAGGCCTGGCTGGTCAGCGGCGGCTTCCTGGTCACCGCCGGGCTCGGGATGCTCGGCACGATCCGGTACGACACGGAGTACTGGCACATCGCGATCTTCATGTTCGTGATGGGTCTCGGCACCGGCATGATGATGCAGAACCTGGTGCTCGCCGCGCAGAACCAGGTCGCCCCGTCCGACCTCGGGGCGGCCAGCTCCGTCGTCACCTTCTTCCGTTCCCTCGGTGGCGCGATCGGCGTCTCGGCGCTGGGCGCCGTCATGGCGAACCGCGTCACCCACTACGTCAAGGACGGCCTCGCGGACCTCGGTCCGAAGGGCGCGGCCCTGGGCCACGGCGGCACCGGCGGCGGGGGCATCCCCGACCTGGACAAGCTGCCCGCACCGTTCCGCACGGTCATGGAAAGCGCCTATGGGCACGGTGTCGGCGACGTCTTCCTGTACGCCGCTCCGGCCGCGCTGATGGCCTTCCTCATCACGATCTTCATCAAGGAGGTCGCGCTGAAGACGAACGCGGCGAACGCCGCCCCGGCGGAGGCCGAGGCTCCCGCCGCGGTTCCCTCCGCGGTGCTCGCCGAGGTTCCGTCCGGTGCAGCCGCGCTGGTCTCCGAGGGCGCGGCCCAGGTCACCTCGGCCGACACGCTCGAAGCTCCGGTGGCAACCGTGCAGGGCACCCCGGTGAGCGGTGTGGTGCGGGGCGCCGAGGGCGCACCCGTCGCCCAGGCCGCGGTCACGCTGATCTCGCTGGGCGGCCGGCAGCTGGGGCGCTCCGTCGCCCAGGCCGACGGCAGCTACCGTCTGGACGCCCCGGGCGCCGGCAGCTACGTCCTGATCGCGTCCGCCGACGGCTTCCAGCCGCAGGCGTCCACCGTGGTCATCGGCGACCGGCAGCTGTCGTACGACATCCTGCTCGCCGGTACGAGCGGCCTGGCCGGGACCGTGTGGGCCGCCGAGAGCGGTGATCCGGTCGACGGGGCCATGGTCATCGTGACCGATGTGCGCGGTGATGTGCTGGCCACCGGCACGTCCGCCGAGACCGGCGAGTTCACCTTCGCCGAACTGGTGCCCGGTGCGGTGACCGTCGCGGTGAACGCCGTCGGCTTCCGTCCGCTGGCGCTGCCGGTGGAGATCGGCGGCCAGGGTGTCACCCGGGTCGACGCCGTCCTGCAGTCCGGTGCGCTGGTCCAGGGTGTCGTGCGGGCCGGTTCGGCCCGGCGGCCGCTGCCGGACGCCCGCGTCACGCTGGTCGACGCGGCGGGCAATGTGGTCGCCACCTCGACGACCGGGGAGGACGGGGCGTACGCCTTCGCCGACCTGGACGCGGGCGAGTACTCGGTCATCGCGACCGGCTACCCGCCGATGGCCGGCGCGCTGACCGTGGCCGGTCGCGGGGTCGACGGCCACGACATCGAGCTCGCCCACCCCGGCGAGTGATCGAGTAACACAGACCCCTGGCGGGCAGCGCTTCGAGCGGAGACGCTGCCCCCGGTGGAAATGGGCCCCGGTGGCGGGTACGGCAGGCAGGGGACGGCCTGCCGTCCCCGCCCCGGGGCCGACTCATTGAGTCATGGAGCAAGGAGAGAAACGGGATGGGACTTCGCGCACAGGTACGGACGCGGGACGGCTGGGCCGTCCAGCACGCGGTCGTGACGGTGACCGACATGACCGGCACCCAGGTGCTGCGAGCCACCGCCGACGAGGACGGGGCGGTACGGACCGACGCCCTGCTCCCGGCCGGCGCGTACACGGTGATCGTGACCGCGGTCGGGTACGCCCCCGCCGCGTCGACCGCCCTCGTCACGGCGAGCGGACGGGTCGAGGTCGGCACAGTGGTGCTGGCCCGCCAGGGCGGCGTGGAACTGCCGCCGCCGGGTCCCTGGTCGCTGGACCCGGCCCACTGCTCGGTGGGGGCGGTCGCGCAGCACCTGGGGATCTCCAGCGTGCGCGGCCGGTTCACCGAGTTCGGCGGCCGGATCGAGATCGCGGAGGAGGTCCACCGCTCCCGCGTCGACGCCGTGATCAGCGCGGCCAGCATCGACACGGGCAATGGCATGCGGGACAAGCACCTGCGCTCGCCGGACTTCCTCGACGCGGACCGGTTCCCGGAGATCACGTACCGCTCGGACGGGCTCACTCCGGCCGGCCCCGACCGCTGGACCGTGCACGGCCTGCTGACGATGCGCGGCGTCGAGCGCCCGGTCGACCTGGACCTGAGCTACCTCGGCACCGGCCCCGACCCGTGGGGCGGGGTGCGCGCGGCATTCAGCGCAACGGCGGAGCTGCGCCGCGACGATTTCGCCATGAACTACAACCAGGTGGTACAGGCGGGGATCTCGGCGATCGGCACGACGCTGCGGGTGGAGCTGGACATCCAGGCCGTGCAGGGCGAGTCCCTGCCGTCGTAGTCTGCGGCCATGGCACCCCACATCGCGACCAACACCGCCGTGGACCTCGATGAGTTGCTGGCGTTCGTACGGCCCCGGCACCGGGCGATCCTGCTGACCACCCGGGCCGACGGCCGCCCTCAGGGATCCCCGCTGACGTGCGGCGTCGACGACGCCGGTCGGGTCGTCGTCTCGACCTACCCCGAACGGGCGAAGACCCGGAACGCGAAGCGGGACGCGCGCGTGAGCGTGATCGTCCTGTCGGACGACTGGAACGGGCCGTGGGTGCAGATCGACGGGTCGGCCGAGGTGATCGACGCACCGGACTCGGTCGAACCGCTCGTCGAGTACTTCCGGAACATCTCGGGAGAGCACCCGGACTGGGACGAGTACCGGGCGGCGATGGTGAAGCAGGGCAAGTCGATCATCCGGATCACCCCGGAGCGGTGGGGGCCCATTGCCACGGGCGGTTTCCCCGCCCGCCTGGCGCCCGGCAGCTGACCGCTGTTCCAGGATGAGTGGGAACGTCCTTCCGGCGCCGGGCCTGCTCACGCGGGCCCGGCTGCAGGCCGCACCGGCCGTCGGCGCCTCCGTCGTCCGCGGTCTGGAGCGGATCACCGGCCGCCCGGTGGAACAGGGTTTCTCCGGCGGGCCGCCGGAGAAACCCTTCATCCGTGCAGGGGCAGCCCTGCCGGATGCGCCGCGGGGCGGGCCGCTGGTGTGGTTCCCTGCCGGGAGGGACACAAATGCCCCTCCCGGCAGGCTTTGCCCCGTCGCGCCGCCCGGCACGCACGCTCGCTGCGTTGTCAGGCTCGCCCCGATACGCCCAGTAGCGGGGCGACCCTCCGCCTTGCGATCGCACGCACCAGACGCCGCCAGGCCCGCCCTACAGGCGGACGACGCCCCTTTCGAAACTAGCGGCCCCGCATCGCCTCGATCCCCGCGATCAGCAGGTCCAGGGCGAAGGTGAAGTCCCGCTCGCGCATCTCCTCGACCGTGTCACCGCCGCGGGCGTCCATCAGATCCTGCGACGACTCGACGATCCGGCTGAGCCGCGGCTGGGACCGGATGGTGCCCAACGCCTGCTGGAAGAACTCGTCCTGGCTGAGCCCCGCCGCCGCGGAACGCTGCACGATATGGCCCTCGATGGTGCCGAATCCGTACACGAACTGGAAGACCGCCGAGAGAGCACCCGTCTGCTGGTGCAGCGGCAGCCCGGTCGCCCGGATCACGTCCTGGACGGCGTACAAGAACAGCATCGAGTGCGGGCCGATGTTGAGGAAGTATCCGGCGAGCGGCGACACCCAGACGTGCCGGACCAGGAGCTCCCGGTAGCTGGTGGCCAGTTCGCGGAGCCGGTCGTGCCAGTGCGCCTCCTCCCGGGGAGGCGCGATCTCGCTGTAGACCGAGTCGAGGGCCAGCTCCAGCAGGTCGTCCTTGGTGTCGACGTACCAGTAGAGGGACATCGCGGTGACGTCCAGCTCGGCGGCGAGCCGGCGCATGGAGAACTTGGCGAGACCCTCGGCGTCCAGCAGCCGGACCGTCGCCTCGGTGATCCTGTCTCGGTCGAGACCGGCCGGCTGGTCCGATTTACGGGTGCGCGACGGTGCCCGCTGATCCAGCCACACACTGGTCCTGACAGGGTTCTTCGCACGGTCGGCCGCGGACACCATGGCGCACTCTCCTCGTCTTGCCTGCGGGACGGACGGGATGACCGAACCGGATCCGTGCCCCGTGCGCACGAACCGGATTCGTACAGTCCGGTACGCCCCCGCCTGATGCTATGCCGCTGCCGCGGCCGAGTCTGCCTGAACAGATTCTGCCCGCTCCGCCCGGCGCAGGAGCACGGCAGCCAGCAGCCCGCCCGCCAGCACCGCCACCGCCCCGACCAGCTGGCTGGTCTCCAGTCCCGAGGCGAAGGCGTCGGTGATCCGCTGCCGCTCGCCGTCGTCGGTCGCCGCCGCGAGCGCCGCGGGAAGCGAGGCGGCCCCGACGGCCGCCGGCACGAGCGCCGCAAACCGCGAATTCAGCACCGCGCCGAGGACCGCGACCCCCAGACCGTTGCCGAACTCGGCGAGCGTGCCGTTGACCCCGGCGCCCACCCCCGCCTTCGCCGGCGGGATGGCGCTCATGATCGCGTTGGCCATGGCCGGCATCGCGAGTGCGATGCCCGCGCCCATGACGACCAGGCCGAGCAGCATGCCGCCGTAGCCGTTGCCGCCCAGCAGGGCGATCGCGGCGAGACCCGCGGCCAGCAGGCTCATCCCGGCGGCGATCGTGGCAGGCGTGCCCAGCTTGGGCACCAGCCTGGCGCCCAGGCCCGTGAGGTTGAGCGCGACGACGCTCAGCGCCAACGGAGCCGTACGCAGACCCGCCTCCAGCGGCTCGTATCCGAGGACGAACTGGAGCTGCTGGGTGAGGAGGAAGAGCGAGCCGCCCATCCCGAAGGCGACCAGGATCGCGCCCGCGACCGCCCCGACGAACTTCTGGTTCCGGAAGAAGTGCATGTCCAGCATCGGGTACGGAATGTGCAGCTCCCACAGCACGAATCCGGTGAGGACCGAGACCCCGATGAACGCGGTCAGCAGCACCTGGCCCGAGGTCCAGCCGTGCTCCGGGCCGGAGATGATCGCGTACACGACGGAGGCCATGCCGATGGTGGACAGCAGCGCGCCGAGCAGGTCGGGGCGCTCGCCGTGCGGGTTCTTGGACTCCGGGACGAGACGGATCACCGCGGCCAGGCCGATGACGGCGACCGGAATGTTGATCAGGAAGATCGCACCCCACCAGAAGTGGTCGAGCATCACTCCGCCGATCAGCGGTCCCACAGCGAAGCCGAGCGAGCTGACGGTCGACCAGACGCCGATCGCCTTGACCCGTTCGGTCTCGTCGAAGATCTGGACGACGACAGCAAGGGTCGTGGTCATCAGCAGCGCACCGCCGATGCCCATGCCGGCCCGGGCGGCGATCAACTGCACGGAGGTCTGGGCCAGTCCGGCCACCAGCGAGCCGATGCCGAACAGGGCGAGGCCGGCGACCAGCATCTTCTTGCGGCCGTAGCGGTCGGCGGAACTTCCGGCCGTGAGCAGCAGACCCGACTGGACCAGTGAATAGGCGTTGATCATCCACTGCACGTCGGCGGTGGACGCGTCCAGCTCCCGGGTGAGGGAGGGGATCGCGACATTGAGGACGGTGTTGTCGAGCAGCACGGTGAGCTGGGCGAGGCAGATGACGCCGAGGATCAGCCAGCGTTGCGGGTGGCTCGGTGACGAGAGGTGGTTCTGCTCGGCGGCGGTCGCCGTCATGCGGGCTCCTTGAGCTCCTGAGGTTCCTTTACGGTGTACAAGGGAAAGCGTTGTACACCGTAAAGCAGCCCCATACGGTGTACAAGTTACTTTCGCTGGGTACGGTGCTCGACGCTGATCAACAGGGAGCCGACTAGGGCTGGAGTGGCATGTCACTGCGTCGTCGTACGGTGGAAGTCCTGATTGCGGCGGGTCTGTTGGGGGCGGTCGCCGCCCCGCCCGCCGGAGCTGCCGGGCAGGGGCATCCGGTGCCTCTGCGCGTCGCCACGTACAACATCCATGCCGGCTCGGGCATGGACAACGTCTTCGATCTGGACCGGCAGGCGGCGGACCTCCGCTCGCTCGACGCGGATGTGATCGGGCTTCAGGAGGTCGACGTCCACTGGGGCACGCGCAGCGAGTGGCGCGATGTCGCGGGCGAGCTGGCAAAACGGCTCGACATGCAGGTGTCGTTCGCCCCGATCTACAGCCTCGATCCGGAGACTCCCGGTGCGTCCCGGCGTGAGTTCGGGGTCGCGGTGCTGTCGAAGTACCGGATCCTCAGCGCCGAGAACCACGAGATCACCCGGCTCTCCACCCAGGTCCCCAACCCCGTGCCGGAGCCCGCACCCGGGTTCGGTGAAGTGGTCGTACGGGTGAAGGGGATGCCCGTGCATGTGTATGTGACGCACCTCGACTACCGCGGCAACCCGTCCGTACGGATCGCACAGGTCGCCGACACCCGGCGGATCATGGCGGAGGACGAGGGGCGGAAGGTGCTTCTCGGCGACTTCAACGCGGAACCGGGCGCCCCGGAGCTGGCCCCGCTGTGGGAGGACCTGACCGATGCCGACCCGAATGCGCCGACCTTCCCCGCACTGAACCCGGTGAAACGGATCGACTTCGTGGCGGTGTCGAAGGACGGCGTGCGGGTACGCGACGCGGCGGTGGCCGAGACACTTGCCTCGGACCACCGCCCGGTCGTCGCAGATCTGCTGCTGCTCCGGCGCTGAGGGACTGCGAAGTCAGCCGGTCGGCCGGGTCAGGTCAGAGAAGGTCGAACTGCCCACGGTGACCTTCGTGAAGGTGTCCTCCACCCATGAAGTTATCCGGGACGAGGCGCCCTTGTCGCCGCCACCGCCACCTGCCCGGCCTCGGTCCGCGGACGGACCTCGGCGTCCGGGACCCGCTCCAGGGGCGCCACCTCGCCACTGTGCACACGGAGTTCGGAATCCCGGGTGGCGGTTGCGGCGACCCGAGGCAGCGTCCACGACCGCCGCCCTCTCCGCTCCGACCGCCGCCGCGCCCGACCGCTCACCGGGTCATTCACCGGGCTTGATGAGATACCCGGCCCCGCGCCGGGTGTGGATCATCGGCGTCCGTCCGGCGTCGATCTTCTTGCGCAGATACGAGATGTACAGCTCGACGACGTTCGCCTGCCCGCCGAAGTCGTAGTTCCACACCCGGTCGAGGATCTGCGCCTTGCTCAGCACCCTTCGCGGATTGCGCATCAGGAAGCGCAGCAGCTCGAACTCGGTCGCGGTGAGGTGGATGGACGTCGTGCCCCGGCTCACCTCGTGGCTGTCCTCATCGAGCACCAGGTCACCGACGACGAGCGTCGACTCACTTCGTACCGCCGCCGTCCCGGACCGCCGGATCAGCCCGCGCAGCCGCGCCACGACCTCCTCCAGGCTGAACGGCTTCGTCACGTAGTCGTCGCCGCCCGCCGTGAGCCCGGCGATCCGGTCCTCCACCGAGTCGCGCGCGGTCAGAAACAGCACAGGGACCTCGGAGAGCTCCCGGCGCAGGTCACCGAGGACCGAGAGCCCGTCCGTATCAGGCAGCATCACATCGAGGATCACGGCGTCGGGCCGGAAATCGCGTGCCGCCCGGACGGCATTCGCACCGTCTCCGGCACTGCGCACCTCCCAGCCCTCGTAGCGCAGGGCCATGGAGAGCAGCTCGGCAAGCGGAGCCTCGTCGTCCACGACCAGCACACGGACGGGACTGCGGTCCGGACTCAGCAGTTCGGTACGCCCCTGGGGCGAGGTCGTCGTCATGCCCCGACGATGCGGCACGCCTCTGAGAGGGTCCTTTCCCGATTCTGTGAATTCCCTAAGAATGCGGACGTGCCCGGGAGCGCTCAGCCCCGGCCGAACAGCGCGTGCGCGTTCCCGTAACAGACCGCGCGCAACCAGTCGTCGCCCAACTCCAGCCGCTCCAGCGCGTGCAGCTGATGCACGTACGGGTACGGAATGTTCGGGAAGTCCGTCCCCAGCAGGATCCGGTCCCCGAGACCGGCGAGCCGCCCCCGCTCCGCCACCGGGAACGGCGTGAACCCCTCCGAGAAGTCCGTGAACGCCATCGTCGTGTCGAGCCGCACCTCGGGGTAGGTCTCAGCCAGCGCCAGGAACTCCGTGTACTCGGGCATCCCCAGGTGCGCCACCACCAGCCGCAGCCGCGGATGCCGGGCGAGCAGCCGGCCGACCGGCTCGGGCCCGGTGTACGCGCCGGGCGCGGGCCCCGACCCGCAGTGCATCACCACCGGGATCCCGGCGTCGGCGAGCAGCCCCCACACGGGCTCCAGCAGCGGATCGTTGGCGTCGTACGCCCCGACCTGGAGGTGCGACTTGAAGACGCGCGCCCCCGCCTCGACCGCCTCGCGGACATAACGCTCCACGCCCTCCTCGGGAAAGAGGGTCGCCGTGTGCAGGCAGTCGGGCACCCGGCGCGCGAAGTCGGCCGCCCAGCCGTTCAGCCAGGCCGCCATCCCCGCCTTGTGCGGGTAGAGCATCGAGGTGAACCGCCGCACCCCGAAGGACCGGAGCAGCGCGAGCCGTTCGTCCTCGTCGTGCCGGTAGGCGATCGGCCATTCCATGCCGGTCAGCGGTCCGGCGGAGTCGAAGTACGCCCACACCTTGCGGAGCACCTGCTCCGGCATGAAGTGCGTATGGACGTCGATCAGCCCCGGCAGCCCGAGGCGCTCCCAGAACCGCACCACGTCATTGTTCTCGCCACTCATCGCGCACTCCTCATCCGGCCCGCCCGGAGCACCGACGATCTCAGAACAGCCCGTCCTGCACGCCGCCGCCCCCGATGCCGACCACCGGCACGGTCACCCCCGACCGCGCATCGGCCCCCACCAGCTCCCAGCCGGTCATCAGCCGGGTGTCCAGCACGACCACCCCGTCCGCGGTCGCCAGATGCAGATCGGGCCCGGCGGCCGCGACCAGCCGCCCGCCGACCACCCCGCCGTCCACCAGCCCGGTCACCGCCCGCCCCACCTCGACCGGCCCGTCCAGTCCGAACACCCCTGTGTGGTCGACGGGATCGAACGGCAGCCGCTCCAGCGACTGCGGCCATCCCGCCCCCGTCTCCAGCGCCGCCGCCTGCCCGTACAGCTCCTCGACCTCCGCGACCCGCTCGGCGGCACCCGGCAGCACGGCCCGCACGGCGCGCTTGCGTGCGTACGGGATCCGGTCCGGTACCCCCAGCGCCGCCCGGAGCAGCTCCTCGGTCCGCCGCGTCGCCATCAACGGGCCGCGCCCCAGCCAGCTGAAGACCACGGCTCCCTGCTCCCGCAGCCGCGCCGCACCCCGCTCCTCCGCGGTGATGCCGACCTTCACCATCCCGGGCCCGAACCAGGCGAGATAGACGCGGTACGTCCGGGGGTCGTCGGCGATCGTGTCGGCGGCCACCGAATGCGCCCGGTCCAGCCGCGCACACTCCGGGCACCGCGCCCCCGTACTCCGCCCGGACACCAGGGCGCCCAGCGGACACACGTTTCCCCGCGCCCCCACACAGTGCCGCTCACCCGCTGCCCGGAACCCGAGCTCCTTCCCGTACCCGAGGACACTCACCCGCGCCGCGTTCCCCAGCCACCCGAGCACGGGCGCGTCGGCCCCCTCGGGCCACCGCAGCCCACTGCACCGCCAGCCCCCCGTGGAAACCACAGACCCGGACAAGCCCTCCACGCTCCCCGGCCGCGTCCACGCCGTATCCGGGTGCCGCCTGCCCCGCTGGTCCTGCGACCCCATGCGCAAACAACTCCCACCGAAACTGACGCAGCTCACTGCCGTACGGACTGCCGAACGCACTCCCGTATAGACAACGCGAGAGGCCCCCGGGATTCCTCCCGGGGGCCTCTGGCCTGCTGTGCACCCGGCAGGATTCGAACGAGCAATGCTCAGTACCTGTGGATCGCTCCTGACGGAGGGAGGCGAGAAGATCACCGGGAGCGACCCGAGCAGCACGAATCGGGGGTAGACGCTCAAGTCTCTCGACACGCGGATCCGCGTTTTTGACTACTCCTTCCGATTACTGCGACGTAGGGTCCAGGGGTGGACACAACGGCCCCGACACCCCGCGTCCTCGTGATTGGGCTCGATCCGTACCGGGTTCCCGGACCTTGGGACCCCAAGCCGGTAGCCGACGCAATCGAGGTGGGGATCGCTCGATTCGCTGAGCACGGCGTCGGCGTTGAGACTTGTCTGTTCGGCCTCGACGGCAGCGACAACGTGGAGGCGGTCGTCGCCGCTGCCTTGGCTGCCCGACCCTGGGAGTGCGTAGTTGTCGGCGGCGGTGTGCGGAAGGCCGAAGACCAGCTCCAGCTGTTCGAGCAGGTGCTCAATCTGATTCGACGACACGCTCCCGACGCGGCGATCGCGTTCAACAGCACCCCGGCGGGGACCTTCGACGCAGCCGCCCGCTGGATTGACATTCCCGGAAGACCGACCAGCGCCGGTTAGGGTATTCGGCGGACCGAACCGCACCCGCAGTGCAGGGGCGGGAGGGTAGTTGACATCTCCCCTGACCTGGTCTTCCGTCAGGACAGCGCCTTGACGAGCTCTTTGGCAAGAGGGCCCGAGGAAGCGGGGTTCTGCCCTGTGAAGAGTTTGCGGTCCACGACCGTATAGGGCTCCCAGGCAGGACCTCGCGAATACTGGGTGGGCAGCTTCTTCAGTTCGTCCTCCAGCAGCCACTTGGCTTTGTCGGCGAAACCGACACCGGCCTCCTCTTCGTTGCAGAAACCCGTCAGACGGTAGTTCGCGAAGGGCGTGTTGCCTTTTGCGTCACGGGTCGCGAGGAGAGCGGCCGGGGCGTGGCAGACGATGCCGAGTGGATTGCCGGAAGCGAGTGCCTTTCGCAGCAGTGTCCCGGAGTCGGTGTCGACCGAGAGGTCTTCCATCGGGCCGTGACCTCCGGGGTAGTAGACGGCGTCGTAGTCCTCGAGGCGCACCTCCTTGAGGGAGATGGGATGCCGAAGCTCATCCGCCGACTCGATGACGGCCTCCTCCCGGAGGGCGTTCTCCTCGCCGCCCGCCATGCGGGGCTCCAGGCTCATCGTGTCCACAACGGGGACGACCCCACGCGGAGTTGCCACGGTGACCTCGTGTCCGGCGTCGGTGAACACGCTGTAAGGCGCCACGAACTCCTCGGCCCAGTACCCGGTGGGGTGTCGGTGCCCATCCTTCAGGGTCCAGTAGCTCGCGCCTGTCAGCACACACAGGATCTTGGCCATAGGACGCTCCTGTGGAAGCCGTTGCCCTCGAAAGGACATAGGGAATAAACGTCTACAGAAAGTGTGGGCGGGCAGCTTGGAGACCGCAACCTGCGGCCGGATGATCCTCCAGTTCTTCATGCGGACAAAAGCGTGTTCGACGTGTGCGTGTACCGGTAGGAGGCGTTGTGTTCCTCTTTCCAGGGCGGCAGTTTCGGCCTGGCCATTCTCGCCGCCGCGGATGACCAGACTGCTGCCTCGGTAGCCGCCGTCTGCGATCACCGTCGTCCGGCTGTGATCTGCTCCAGCGCATCTCAGGCCGGACTGCTTATGTCCGTTGGGAAGCGGTCAGCCGGCGACGGGAGTCTCAGGCTGCATCTCGTAGGAGTGCTGGATGGCCTGATGCTGGGTCCCGAGGCCATCCGTGACCTTACGCTCCCAGGGAATCTGCTGGAGGCGCTTGGTCTCTTCGAGCATCGACGTGGGCTCCAGATTACGGAAACTGTCGACCTCTCCGGCCGCGACGGACGTCAACGTCGCATAGACCGCTTCAGGATCGAACTGTGCTCGGGGGAAGGCGAGCTTGGAGTAGTCAAAAAGCCGCTGAGACGGATCGTCCTCCCAGCTTTCCCAGGTCTGGAACATCCGGTCGTTGAAGCCGGTCAGGAATGGCCCGGGGTTGACCGTGGCGACTTCGATGTTGTGCTCCTGCAGCTCGTAGGCCATGGTTTCGGCGATCGCCTCGACCGCGTGCTTGGAGGCGGAGTAGAGGCCGGTGAAGGGGTTGACGTTCAGGCCCTCTCGGGATGAGACCCAAACGATTCTTCCGGCGCCGCGCTTGACCATCTGCTTGGCGATCCCCTGAGTGAGAAGCAGCGGTCCGGTGACGTTGACCTCGAACTGGTGCCGGATGTTCGGTGCGGGAATGTCAACTGTTGAGCCACCTTCGCCGACTCCTGCGTTGTTCACGAGGATCTCCACACCCCAGTTGAGAGCTTTGCGACGATCACCGTCGTTGGTGACATCGAGCTTCTCGACCTGCAGGCTTACCCCTCGCTCGGTCGCCTGCCGCTTCAGCGTCTGGACCTGGGCGTAGATCTCCACCGCGGCGATCACGACGAAGCCCTTTTCCGCCAAGCGCATGGCGGTTTCATACCCGAAGCCGGTACCCGCCCCTGTGATGAGGACCTTCTTGAGTGCTGCACTCGCCATGTTGATGTGCTTCCTTTCATATTGCTGGTTCAGCGGTCATCGAGGCTCTGGCCGCCGAGTGGGGGACGCCTCGCGCAGTTCCGTCTTCTAGTCGACGGCGACGAACTCGAGTTGGACGTTGTCTGCGTCGCGGAATCGACCGTCGAGTACACGAACGGTTCCGTTTCGCTCTTGATCGGAGTGTGCTTGATCCCCAACTCGCCCAGCTATGCCATTCACGTTTCCAGGTCGGAACGTTCGCCCACCTGGAAATGACACCTGATCCAGACCTGCTCGGGCCTCGTGAAAGCCATCGTGCCGGTTGCCTTTATTGGTGTGCAGCCCCATCACAAGCCCCGAATCCGAACCACCAGCACTGTGAAGACCAGTACTTGGCCTGGATACTCACGGCGTCCCCTGTCCCAGAGTCAATCTGGGAGCTTCGATCTGCACCTCTGTTGCGTCCAGTCGAGTGGTCCGCGACGGCGCCGCTGCGGGCAGCGCGCGCCAGAAGACGCTCCAGGGTCGGGCCTGAGGCGCAGCCGTCGGCGTGGCGGGTTCGGCTTCCTGCACCCACAGGTGGGCACGCGGCTCGCGAGCGCCCGGGTGTCGGCCGAGATCGGTGACGACCGCCAACGCTTCGCAGACGCCCGCGGCCTGAAGGCCTGCGCTGGCGCCTGACCCCTCACCAGGCCTCCGGCAAGAAGTGTCTTTCTCGGCCTGGCAGCCGCCATCTGCTGCCACATGCGACTCGTCCGCCTCACCACACCGGACACGGTCTTGAAGATTATGTGAGACAGATCAACGAGTAATTCGATATGCGAGTGGGTGTCATTCACCGATCTCTGGGTAACCGCTCGGCTTGCCCGCAGTCGATTCATGGCTACGCTGATCTAGTGCCCTTCCCGGCAAGCTTTGCCCCCTAGCGTTGGCCAGCACGCCCGCTCGCCGCGTCGGCCACAATCCCTGGTAGCTCCTTCCCCAAGCTCTCAGCTCCGTTCGAGCAGGAAAGACCCCGTCCAAGGACGTCCGGCCGTCTTGCGATCGCACGCACCGGATGGCGCTCCTCATGGGGCACACATGGCCGGTCACGGCACTAAGCACGTGGCGCCGGCTCTCCGCTTTCCGCGCCGGAGACTCCCCCTCCGGGTTCACGTCGCCGACCGGATACGGCAATCGCGGCAGCTATGGCCGACTCCTTCCGCACGATCCTTGCCGTTCTCAGTCGCCGAAAAGGCCGATTTCACCTTGCACGCCGACGAAATGGAAGCACATGACCATCTCTGGGATCTTGAAATCAGGCGGGGGAAGACTGGCCCTCGGAGTGGCGATGTTCTCCGCCCTGACCGTGGTGCCGACTCATGCCGCAGACGACCTCGGCACGGCCCCGGGGGACCAGAAGCCGACCGTGGTGCTCGTACACGGAGCATTCGCCGACGGGTCCAGCTGGAATGGAGTGGTGCAGCGCCTGCAGCGGGGCGGCTACCAGGTCATCGCCCCACCCAATACGCTGCGCGGCATACCCCAGGACTCGACGTATCTGAACAGCCTCCTGAAGACCATCAAGGGGCCGATCGTCCTCGTCGGACACTCCTACGGCGGCGGGGTGATCTCGCAGGCGGCCGCCGGGCTCGACAACGTCAAGGCGCTGGTGTACGTCAACGCGATCATGCCGGACAAAGGTGAGTCGTTCGCCAGCCTCTCCGGCAAGTTCCCGGCCGCCCCGCTCACCAAGGCGCTCAGGCAAGTGCCGTTCCGCAACGGCGACGGCACCACGGGCACGGACGTGTACATCCAGGCCGCCAAGCTCCACGCGACCTTCGCCCAGGACCTCCCGCAGCAGCAGGCGTCCGTCATGGCGTCGACGCAGCGCCCGATCGCGCAGTCGGCGTTCGCCGACAAGCTCACCGCAGCGGCCTGGCGGGACAAGCCGGTCTACGTGCTCGTCGGCACGCAGGACCGGGCCATAGACCCGAGCCTCGAGCGGTACGAGGCCAAGCGCGCACACGCGCGTAAGACGGTGGAGATCAACTCCTCGCACGTGTCCCTGATCTCCCACCCCCAGGCGGTCACCGATCTCATCGTGAGCGCGGCCCGCGACACCAGTCACCAGTAGGCGAACAGGCAGCACCCCGAGCACAGGCGGCGAGGGGCCTCCCACACACCGGAGGCCCACCTGCAGAGCACGTCCGCGGTCACCCACGCGATGCGCAGCGAGGACGCCGGGGCCCGGGATCACCCGGAGCCGGGGGGGCATCAGGCGGCACCTCGGTCATGGCCGGCACCGCCCCCGCGCGGGATAAAGCCGGTCACCCCCAGCCCCTTCCTCCCCGCCCGAGGTTGCGCAGCTCCCACCACGCCGCGGGAGCTCGGCCGCACTCCGGCCCATACGGATGGAAGAGCACCGCAGTCGACAACCGGTACAAACATGGGCGCAGACCCAGCGCTCGGCCCGCCGCGTGGCCCTGCCGGCCAAGTGCGTGACCTTGCTCCGTGCCCAGCAGATCGCCGACCGGAAGGCCGCTGACACGAACTGGAAGGGGACCGGCCAAGGCCTCGTCCTCACCGCGAAGAAGGGGACCCCCATAGAGCCGCGCAACCTGAACCGGCCCTTCGAGGCCCTGTGCGCCCGCACCGGGGTCCATAAGGTTTGCTTCCGTGACCTGCGCCACATGTTCACGTCCCTGCTCCACGAGCAGGGCGCCGACACTCGCAGGATCACAACGATCCCGATGAGGAGGACAGCGTGGCGGCCGCCCTCGTAGCGGTCTGATCCGCCCCGCACCCCGCTCAGGCGGTTGCCGTCAAGCACTGGCGTCAAAGCAAAAGCCAGAGGCCCTGTGGATTACTCCACAGGGCCTCTGGCTGCTGTGCACTCGGCAGGATTCGAACCTGCAATCTTCTGATCCGTAGCTCTGGCCGGTTTGGTCAGCGACGGTCATACCGGCCGCGCCGAGGCCCCGGAGGGACGCTATCGGACGGGGTCGGTTGCTGGGGTTGCGGTACGCCGCTGCTGTGCGACGGCTGCGGCCAGCAAGGCCACAACGGCTGCCGCATCCGCATACGCTCCCATCACTTGACCCGCGAACTTCCGAACGGCTGTACAACCCTGAACGGCTGTCGTGAGTCGCTGTGGTCGTGGCACCTAGAGGCGCCACGACCACAGCGCTCGGGAGGACTTCCCTTGAACCACCTCAGCCCCGCCGGTCGGCGCCTCGCCGTTGCCGCCGCCGTCGCCCTCGCTGTGACGGCCGGCGCCCTGACCACTCCGGCCCTCGCGGCCGGCCCGGTGGTGACGGCATCCGTCGCGACCCAGCAGCAGGCGATCTCCGTGCCGCCCGGCACGGTCGCCCTCTCCGGCGGGCCCACGGGCTTCCTGTCGCGTCACAAGGAGGGCGAGACCGACGTCTACACGTGGACGCGGTACGACGGCACCCGGACCCCGCTGCCAGGCGGCCCGTACGGGGCGAACCCGGGCACGGACACCGTCGTCCGGACCGACGGCACCACACGCGCCTTCCTCGACATGGCCACAGGCGAGGAGCTGGTCTCCTACGACCTCGGCGGGGTCTACGGCGCGATCGGGTACCAGGGGACCACGCTCGTCGCCTCGAAGCGCGTGGACACTCGGCAGGAGCTGCACCTGCTCGGTGAGGACGACCAGGGCCGGGTCGTGGACCGGACGGTGACCGGCCTGCCGGAGGGCGTGGCGTGGCAGGCCGCGCAGAACTCTGACCCGGACGCGTTGCTGCTCCGCGGCTTCAAGCTCACGGACGGGACATGGGAGCAGCGGCTGGCCGTCGTGGACCTCGCCTCGGCCTCGGTGACGGCGGCGTACGACATCCTGAACAACAAGAACGTCGTCCGTGCCGTCAGCGGGTCGCGGACCCACGTGGTCTGGCAGGAGCGGGATGCCGAGGGGAAGGCCGTCCTGGCCGTGGCACGGCGAGGCTCCGAGGGGATCAGCCGCAGCAAGTGGGTGGAGAGGGCGAACGAGACCACGCTGACGCTCGGCCTCGCGGGCGACTGGGCCGTGTACAGCGACCCCGGTGCCTTCACCGCGCTGCGCCCGTTCGGTCTGCCCGGGCTGACCGCTCAATCGCTGATGACGGGCGAGACCATCCAACTCCTCGCGCACGCCACCTCCGTCGTCCCGACCGCCGACGGCGGTCTGATCGCGACCGGCGGTACGATCGAGCACGGCGAGGGGCTGTACCAGATCACACCCGGCGCGAACGGCGGTCGACCGACCGTGTCCGTCCTGGCGACCACCGGAGTCCCCACCGCACTCACCGCCCTGTCCGAGCCCCTGGCTCCGTCCGGCGTGATCGACCTCGACCAGGCGCGCGGGAAGGTACCGGCCGGCTGGACGCTCAGCCGCTCCAACGCGCGCGTCACCCTAAAGCTGGTCCACACCGCCACGGGCACGTCCGGCACCGTCATGGCCTGGGCGCCCGTGACGGACACGACGGACTTCCGCCTGGACTGGGACGGCCTCCTCGACACGTTTCCGGCGTACCGGGGCGCGTACACGTGGACGATGAGGGCCGAGCCCGCCAACGACATCGGCCCGGCCGTCGAACGCACCGGTTCGTTCACCGTCACTCGCGCGCCCCGTCCGCACGACTTCGACGGCAATGGTTCGCCGGACATCTTCAGCCGCTCCTCGACCGGCGTTCTGTCCCTGTATGACGTCGGCCAGCTCCAACATCTGACGTACGACCAGACGCCGCGCCGGACCGGGATCGGCGGCGGGTGGAACATGTACGACCGGATCGTCCCCGCCGCCACCGGCCTCGTCGCCCGCGACAAGGCCAGCATCCTCTGGTCGTACGTGGGCAACGGCAACGGCACCCTCACCCCCCGCAAGCGCGTCGGCGGCGGGTGGAACATCTACGACAAGCTCACCAGCGGCTCCGATCTGACCGGCGACGGCCGGAACGACCTCCTCGCCACGGACAAGGCCGGCGTGCTGTGGCTCTACCCCGGCAAGGGAGACGGAACCTTCGCCGTTCGTAAGAGAATCGGCGGCGGCTGGGGCATCTACAACCAGCTGACCGCGACTGGCAACCTCGCTGGCGCCCCGGCCGGTGACCTCGTCGCCCGCGACAGGTCCGGCGTGCTATGGCTCTACCTCGGCAAGGGCGACGGCACGTTCGCGCCCCGGACACGGATCGGCAGCGGTTGGAGCGGGTACCGGATCGTCGGCCCGGGGGACGTCGACGGTGACGGTTGGAGCGACCTGGTCACCGTCCCCGGGAGCGACAGCGGCCCCTCCACATACATGAGGTTCTATTACGGCACGGGTCAGTGGAAGGCCCCGTTTCCCGCTACCGAGCCCCCCGGTGCCCGCATTACCGGGTTGGACCCGCTCCTCTGACCAGCCGAAATGGCACGCGGAGGTGAGAGGTGCGAACAGCGAACAAGCCCCAGGTCGCTGACTTGGGGCCCCGACCTGAACGGCGCCCGCCTCGGCGGCCGTTCGCGGCGACGTGTACGTGCGGACCGGGTGACCCGCGCGGCGGGGCGAGGAATGGCAGCGGTACGGTCCTCCTCGCGGCGCGGCCCCTATGCCGGGAGCGCCGCGACAGGGAGGGGGAAGAATGCGCACATCACTGCTTCGGCGTGTGGCTTCCGTGGCCGCGACACTGGGGCTCTTCTCGCTCGGCCTGGCCGGTGCGGGCGCTGCGCCCGCACAAGCCGCGGTCAGCGACTGCCCGTCGGGATACCTCTGTGCCTGGAAGTACGACAACGGCACAGGCTCGATGTTCAAGACGAAAACGAACAAGGCGACGCTGGGCACCTGGGACAACAAGATCCGCCTGGTCATCAACCGCTCGTCCCTGATCGCCTGCCTCTTCGACGACCCGAACTACGGTCTGACCAAGGGCTACAGGATCCACGATCCCCGGGAGACCTACCCCACCAGCATGGACCCGAGCTACAGCTCGGTGAAGTTCGCCCGCACCATGCGGGAGTGCGAGGGGCAGCCCTACCCCGAGTGGTACACGGATCCCGCGCCCAAGCCGTCCGGCTTCGGCGACATGAACGCCGACCGGACATCGGACCTCCTGCTCCGCGACCCGATCGGGCGCCTGTGGTTTCTGCCTGGGGACTCCACTGGCCGCTTGGTCGGCACCGGTGGCTGGAACGCGATGAACGCCGTCACCCGGCACGGTGACTTCAGCCGGGACGGCCGCGAGGACGTGATCGCCCGCGAGGCGTCCACCGGCAAACTCTGGCTCTACCCCGGCACCGGCACCGGCGGTCTCGGCACCCGCAAGCTGATCGGCAGCGGCGGCTGGAACAGCATGTCCAAGGTCACCGCCTTCGGTGACCTCTCCGGGGACGGCCGCTCCGATCTGGTCGCCGTGGAAAAGTCCACTGGCAAGCTCTGGCTGTACCCCGGCACCGGCACCGGCGGTCTCGGCACCCGCAAGCTGATCGGCTCGGGCGGCTGGAACGGCATGAACGCTCTGGTAGGCGCCGGCGACATGAACGGTGACGGCCGCGCCGACCTGATCGCGCGCGAGGCGTCCACCGGCAAGCTCTGGCTCTACCCCGGAAGGTCCGGTTCCGTCGGCTCCCGCGTGCTGATCGGCTCCGGCGGCTGGAACGGCATGAGTTCTCTCGTCGCCGTCGGCGACTGGTCGGCCGACGGCCACCCCGACCTGCTCGCGACGAGCGGCTTCTGGCTGGTCCAGTACCGGGGGCTGGGTACGGGCGGTCTGCGACCCGGGGAGTGGGAGAACGCCGGCTGGTGGGGCCTGGACAGCAGCCCCTTCTGACCTACCGCTTCCGACCTGCCGCGAGGGCCTCCGCTTCCGGGCGAAGGCCCTCGCTCTCGCCGGACCACATCCGCCGTCAGCGGCGGCGCACCTTGAGCGCGTTTTCGGTACGGATGGTGGGGTTCCGCTCCGGGTTTTCCGGGTGCGCTCGTGCTCCGCGCTGAGCAGCACCTCCCATTCCCCCTAGGGGAGTTCGAGGGAGGCGAGCACCTCGTCCGTGGTGGGAAGCTCCACGTCCGCGTGGTCGTGCTCCCAGGCCGGGAAGCCGGCGTGGCCGACGATCAGGAGCACCCCGCCGGGGGCGACCGCCGCCGCGGCCCGGCGCAGCATCTGCTCGCGCGGCAGGTCGCCCATCGAGTGCAGGAACTGGGCGGAGACCAGGTCGTACTCCCCCTCGGGGAACGAGACCCCGAGGTCGTGGAACTGCCAGTCGATCCGGTCGGCGACCCCCGCCTCCGCCGCATGCTCGGCGGCCCGGCCCAGGGCGACGCGCGAGATGTCGGTGGCGGTGACCTGCCAGCCCCCAGCGGGCGAGCCACACCGCGTCGGCCCCCTCACCGTATCCGAGGTCCAGGGCGCGCCCGGGGCCTTCCACCTCACGGACCAGCATCGTGTTGGGATTCCCGCTCCAGATCCGCTCAAGGGGCGGCTGGGTCGGGCTCCGCGCCCTGACGTACGTTCGGGCTTATGAGGCACGCCCTGAAATCCCGGCTGGTGGTCCAGTGAGTGGCTGGTGGGCCTACCTGGAGGAACGGACCTGTCGGGAGGTCGACGCCGACGTGCTGCGGGATCGTCGGCTGTCGGCGGTCAGGTCCGTCTGGGAAGCACTGCGTCCGCTGGGGGTGGGCCTCCACGAGGCCGAGCGAGTGGTCCACGCGCGATACGAGGCCCTCGACGATCGCGTGCAGCGCACGCTGCCCGACTTGCTCGACCTCCCTTCACTCACAGCTCGCGCCGCAGCCCTCCGGGGCCGTGTGGCGGCGGTAGAGGCGATTTGGGACGGCGACACCGTGCATGACTGGTTCGTGGACCTGGTCGCGGTCCTGGACTCCCCAGACGGGGAGAGCCACCTGGCGACCGTCTACCACCACCCTGGCGGTTCTCCGCCCGGCGTTGCTGCCGCCAAGGCAGGCCGGGCGCTGGCCGGCTATCTTGGCGTGCCGTTTCACTTCGCTTCCCCGGATGTCCCGGATGACCAGGCACCGCGCTGGCGGACAGTCCGGCGGCTGCTTGAAGACGTCGCATCCTCCAGCGAATCAAACGGGAGCTGCTGTTCGGAACACCTATGACCGCACGGTCCATCCGAACCGTCTCTCTGCCGAAGCGCTGCGTAGACGCACTCCGCACCCACCAGGCGATGCAAGCGCAGGAACAGAAGGTCACCGGGGAAAAGTGGCAGCCGCCGGCGGGCCAACCCAAGGGGCTGGTCTTCACCACTGCCACCGGCCGCGCCACCGACCCGCGCAGCCTAAACCGCATGCTGACGATCCTGTGCCGGAACGCCAAGGTGCGGCGCGTCCGGGTACACGACCTGCGGCACACATGCGCCTCATTGCTGCTCGCCCAGGGTGTAGACGCCCGCACGATCATGGAAACCCTCGGTCACAGCACGATCACCATGACGCTGGACACTTACGCCCACGTGATGCAGACAACCCCTGCGCGCGGCTGCCGAGCGCATGGACGACGCACTGGGACTCGAGGACGCTAACGAGGAGACTGGCTAGGGGAACCGAATCAATCGCGATGCCGTCGAAGGGGCAATTTAGCTCTGAAAGGCCTAACCGTGACGAAATCGAGCATGTACCTGCTCGTCGCATCCTCTGCGCTTGCCCTCGCCGTGGTCGGCTGCGGCGCAGGGTCCACACCGGCCACCGCCGGAGGCGGCGTCCAAGCAAAGGCAGCCCGATGGTCCGAACCGAATCGGTATTCCTTCCGGCTTCTCTCCGAGTCCGGAGAGCGGGGCGGCCTTGGGGAGTACCGGATCACCGTGGGAAACGGGAAGGTCGTCAAAGCGATCGGCCTCGACGAGCCGGCCCGGCGCACGGTCGAGGAGAATCCGCAGGATGTCCCGACGCTTGGCGGTCTCCTCACTGATGTCCAGAAGGCCCGTGCAGGCCAGGCTGAAGTCGCGGAGACGGTATTTGCCGCAGATGGACACCCCGCTGAGATTCACATCGACTGGCTGGAGAATGCCATCGATGACGAGGCCGACTACCTCATCACCGAATACCGCGAACTCCCCTGACTGGCGCGGCAAGCTGCCGTCTACCGCGTGCCCGCCCTTCGGCCGGACGACGGCATCGGGATTGATTCGGTTTCTGTCCGACCTTCCCGCAGACACCCCGCTGACCACGCTGGTCCGGCTCGCCAAGCTCCGATGGCGCATCGAGCACGACTTCCGCAAACGATGTTGATGTCACCCGTTGATGTCAGAAGCCCCTCGGGATGATCCCGAGGGGCTTCTGAGCTGTGTGCACTCGGCAGGATTCGAACCTGCAACCTTCTGATCCGTAGTCAGATGCTCTATCCGTTAAGCTACGAGTGCTTGGCGTTCCGGGCTTTTCTGCCTGGTCGGCGTTGCGGGAACAACATTACATGACCTGCGCCGTCACGCGAAATCCATTACCCAAACCGCCCCTGACCTGCGAAAACGTCATGTTGGGCCACCTCTGCACGCGCCGTCACGGACGCGCGCCCCCTCCGGATACGACTGAAGCCCCGGCCAGTGGCACGGGGCTTCAGTGATCAAGCGGAGGCGGAGGGATTTGAACCCTCGATGGGCTTTAAGACCCAAACCGCATTAGCAGTGCGGCGCCATAGACCGGACTAGGCGACGCCTCCAGCACACCCCGCGCGAACGCGAGTGGTGCGTGCAGATGATGACACAGCTGAGCACTGCCTCACCAATCGCCGCCTACGGTACTAGGCCTACGGCCGCCAGGGCAAAGCCTTCGGGTTGCGCAACGCCGGGGCATGCGGAGCGTTAGTGATGACGGGGTACCGCCTCGCTGTCTTCCACACGTCCACAGGAGCCCGCATGCTGCGCCGTCTCGCCCTCACCGCTGTCACATCCTTCGCCGTGCTGTCCGCCGCCGCACCGGCCGCGACCGCGGCCACCGGCCACCTTCCGCTGCCCCTCCCGCTGCCGGTACCGGCGCTCCAGGGCGACGACGGCGCGCAAAAGACCCAGCTGACGGTCACGGTCTCGGATTCCGGAGACCGCGCCGCCGACGGCGTGTACGAACTGAAGTGCCTACCCGCCGGTGGCAGCCACCCGGTGGCGCAGCAGGCGTGCGACCGGCTCGCGGAGCTGGGGGAGCCCACGAGGGACGGCAGAAACCCCTTCCGTCCGGTGCCCGCCGGCACCCTGTGCACCCAGCAGTTCGGCGGATCGGCCACGGCCCGGGTCACCGGAACCTGGCACGGGCAGCGTGTCGACGCCGCCTTCGACCGGAGCAACGGATGCGAGATCGCACGCTGGAACAACCTGCGGCCCGTGCTGCCGAATGTCCGGTGACCCGGGGTAGCCGGGGCCGTCACGGGACATGTCGGGGGCAGGGGTCGTACGCGGTATGCACAGAACCTTGGTGAGAGCTCCGCGCGTATCCGCCACCGGATGCCCCTCCCCTGCCTTTAGACTCCTCCAGTGACAGCCTGCGGCCCGAGGGGCAAGATGGGGCCCGCTGTCCGGCAAGGTGCGGTAACCAGGGAGGAAGCGTCGTCGTGAGCAGCAGGCCATCCCGAGGCGCTGCTCGCCTCGCAGCCATACTCGACGCTCTCCCTGACGGGCTGCTGCTCGTCAATTGCAACGGCACGGTCGTCAACGCCAACACCATCGCCCTCGAAATGTTCGAGACGCCGGGCACCGCACTCGTCGGTCGCGGACTCCTCGATCTGCTTCCGGAGTTCGACTCCAAGCTGATCCCGGGGTCGATGCGCAGGCCCGAGGCGGCGGACGAGCGGGGCCGGACGAAGCCGACGAGGATGATCGCGCGGCGGACCGACGGCAATGAGTACCCGGTCGAGGTCACCAGCGCCAGCCTGGAGGACGGGCAGGCCGCGTACAACGACTTCCAGGCCGGCTACAACGGCAGCTACACCGGCGACGAGCTGCTGATGCTCGTCGTACGGGACCTGTCGGGCACCGTCGACACCGAGGCCGAGCTGGCCCGTTCGCAGCGGCAGACCGAGATGATCCTGCGGGCCGCGGCCGAGGGGGTCGTCGGCACGGACACCGACGGCCGGGTCGTCCTGGTCAACCCCGCCGCCGCGCAGATCCTCGGCTTCCGCGCCAGCGACCTGGGCGGCCAGAAGCTGCATCCGCTGATCCTGCACTCGCGTGCGGAGGGCGAGCCGTTCCCGTACGAGGAGTCGCCGCTCGCCGACACGCTCAAGTCCGGTCGCAAGCACCGGGTGCGCGGGCAGGTGCTGTGGTCCAAGAGCGGGGCGCAGGTGCCGGTCGACCTGACGACCGCGCCCGTCCGGGACGGGGACCAGCTGGTCGGTGCGGTGATGACGTTCACCGACCGTCGGCCGTACGAGGAACTCACCAACCAGCACACGACGCGGTTGACCGAGCTGACCGAGAGCCACACCGCCGAGGTCACCCGGCTGACCGAGCAGCACACCGCCGAGGTCACCCGGCTGACCGAACGGCATGCCGCCGAGCTGGCCGACCGGACCGAGCGGTCCGCGGCCGAGTCGGAGGAGCTGACCGAGCGGCTCGCACAACTGACCGCTCGGCACGCACAGCTGACCGCCGTCCTCGGCGAGTCGCTGCGCGGGCCGCTCGAGGAGCTGCGCGGCGAGCTCTCGACACTCGCCGCCGACCCGGCAGGCCAGCTGTGGCCCGAGGCCAACCAGATCCTGCACCACCTGGCCGCCGGCTACGCCCGGATGACGACGCTCGTCGACAACGTGCTCGGCTACCAGCGTCTCGACAGCGGAGCGGAAGCGCTGGTCAAGGAGAAGGTGCTGCTCGACTCGGTCGTGACGGCCGGTATCGACGGCGCTGTGGAACTGATCGGCCCGGGGCGCGCGCAGTTCGCGGTGCACGCGCCGCCGATCGAGGCCGAGGTGGACGCGGGGCGGCTGGTGACGGCGCTCGCCCACCTGGTCGCGGACGTCGCCGGGGTCGACTCGACCGGCAGGGCGCGGGTGGCGCCGGGCGGCGGCTACGTCGACTCGACAGTGGTCGTGGCGGCGGCTCAGCGCGGTGAGGTCGTACGGATCGAGGTGCGCGGACCGTTCGCCGGGGGCGACCCGGTGCACGAGCCGATCGTGCGCGGGATCGTACGGGCGCACGGCGGCGTGCTGCAGACGCACGAGATGCCGGGGATGAGCGGCAGCGCGTACGTCCTCGAAGTGCCGCTGGGCGCGGGGGCGGGGACCGTAATGGCGCCGCCGACGCCTCCCGTTCCGGCTGTGCCCGAGGAGATCGGGCAGCAGCAGGGGACGTCGGGCGGAGGACGGCGCAGGGCGCGACGCGCGTCGACGGACGCCTTCCTGGAGAGCCCGGTGGGCGGTGGGACGGCCGCTGCGGGGGCCGAGTCCGGTGACACCGCTGCGGCGGAGCCGACGGGGCGGCGCAGGGCGCGTCGTGAAGCGGCGGCGCAGGACGAGTACGGCGGGCAGCAGCCCCAGCAGTCGCCCCACGACCTCATCCCGGCGCAGCAGGGCGAGGGATCCGGTCGCAGGCGGGGACGGCCCAGCCCGGCCGAGGCGGGCACCGGTCAGCTGGTGGAGCTGCCTGGGCAGGCGTTGGCGCTGCCCGCGGCCGCGGCGACGTCCGAGGGGTCGGTGGTGACGGCGGCCGAGGGCGCTCAGGGCGTGGGCAACCGTCCGCAGCTTGGGCAGACCGTGCCGCCGCAGGGCGTGCCCGCCGACGCGCCCGTGCGGGTGCCCGCAGGCGGCGGCCGGGCGCGCCAGGGCAACGAGAACCAGCTGGCCCTCCCGGCCCTCGCATCTGCCCCGGCGCAGGACCGGACCGCGTCCCGGACCGGCCGACCGCCGACACCACAGGGCCAGCAGACCGAGCAGGCCCAGCATCAGCCGACCGGGCGACGGGCCCGCCGGGCGCTGGCGGCCGCGCAGGACCGAGCCGCCGCGGCCGAACCGGTGGGGCCGCGTACCGCATTCGCCCTCCCACCCGCCGATGCCGACCGGATCCCGCCCACGGCCGGTGAGGCGGATGCCTCACTGCCCGGACGCCATGACGCCGCGGGAACGCCCCAGAGCAACCACCACACGCCGCCGCGGGAACACCCCGCACCGACCGGCCGCCGCCGAGCCCGTCACGCCCCGGACGCGCCCGAGCAGCAGCCTGAACAGCCGGAACCCGCGCAGCAGCCCCAGCAGCCCTCCGACCGGCCGGAGAACGGCACCTCGGGACAGGGCCTGGCCGCCCTGAACGCCCCCGGTGACGACCTGACCCGGCCCGGAACGGGGCATACCACCGGCACCACGGCCACCACTGCCCCTGCCGGCCCGGCGGATAGCCGTCCGGGCGCCATCGCACCCGAGCCCGCTGCCGTGGCCGAGCGCGCGCCGGACCCCCGGCGACAGCCGCTGCCCGCCGAGGCGCCGATGCCCGCGCCGGCGCCGGTGTCTGCTGCCGCACCCGCCTCCGCCGACTCGACGCAAGGGCGCGCGTTCAGCGTGCGGACCCTCGGACAGGGCGTGCCGTTCGCCCAGCAACTCACGCACCAGCAGAACCAGACGCTCGGCGGTGCCGGGCGTCGGCGTAAGCTCGCCGCCCCGCCCGAGGACGAGCCCGCCGCGGACCCCGCCCTGCCGCAGTCGGCCACCGCATCGACCGCCGCCCCCCAGCCCGGCACCGCGCCCACCACCAATGCCTCCGGGCAGCTCCTCTCCACCCCGGCCGCCGAGGGGCGTGCGTACGCCATAGGGGCGCCCGACGCCGGAGCCGAGGGTCCGGAGCCGCTGGACGGCCCGGGCGGCGCGGTCGAGGTCGCCAACCGCCCGTCGCCGCAGCCGGTCGACGACGAGCTCCCCCCGGAACCGCTGGACAACCCGCGCCGACTGCTCGTCTGGCCCGCGCCCGACGTCTCCACCCAGCAGGCGCTGAGCGACCGCGGCTACCGACCGGTGATCGTGCACTCCCGCGAGGAGGTGGACGCCCAGATCGCGGCGTTCCCCGCCGCGCTCTTCGTGGACCCGCTGACCGGGCCGATCACGCGTACGGCGCTTCAGTCGCTGCGCCAGGCGGCCGTGGCGGCCGAGGTTCCGGTGCTGGTGACGGCCGGTCTGGGACAGGCGTCGCGGGAAGCGGCGTACGGTGCCGACCCCGCGGTGCTCCTCAAGGCGCTCGCCCCTCGCGACAGCGAGCAGCACCCGCCGCGGGTGCTGCTGATCGAGGAGCACGAGGAAATCGCGGTGGCGCTGACGGCGACGCTGGAACGCCGCGGCATGCAGGTCGCGTGCGCCTCGACCGACAGCGAGGCAGTCTCCCTCGCCACCCGGATGCGGCCGAATCTGGTGGTGATGGATCTGCTGCAGGTGCGCCGCCGCCGAGCCGGGATCGTCGACTGGCTGCGCGCGAACGGCCAACTCAACCGGACCCCGCTGGTCGTCTACACCTCGGCCGACATCAACCGGGCGGAGCTGCCGAGGCTCAGCTCCGGCGAGACCGTGCTCTTCCTGGCGGAACGCTCGACGAGCGAAGAGGTCCAGTCCCGCATCGTCGACCTGCTGGCGAAGATCGGCACGAACTGAGGCGGTTGTCGTCGCCGACGGACGAGGGCGGTACGGGACTTCCCGCACCGCCCTCGCCGTCAGCGCACCGCTCAGAGCCGCGTGATGTCCAGCTCGCCCGCCGCGTACTGCTTGCGGATCACCTTCTTGTCGAACTTCCCGACACTGGTCTTCGGCACCGCCGGAATCATCGACCAGCGCTCCGGCAGCTGCCACGTGGCTATGCCGGACTCGGCGAGGAACGCCTTCAGCGCCTCGTATTCCGCGACTGCGCCGTCCTTGAGCACGACGGTCGCCAGCGGACGCTCGCCCCACTTCTCATCCGGGACCGCAATGACGGCGGCCTCGGCCACATCCGGGTGCGCCATCAGGGCATTTTCCAGCTCGACGCTGGAAATCCACTCGCCGCCGGACTTGATGACGTCCTTGGCGCGGTCGGTGAGGGTGAGGAAACCGTCCTCGCTGATGACGCCGACATCACCGGTCCTCAGCCAGCCGTCCTCGCTGAACTTGTCCTCGGGGCGCAGCGCCTCGCCGTCCGCGCCGCCGTAGTACGCAGCGGCGATCCAGGGACCGCGGACCTCCAGCTCACCGGCCGACTCCCCGTCCCAGGGCAGATGATCGCCGCCGGGGCCGACCAGTCGCGCCTCGACTCCGGCCGGGAATCGTCCCTGGGTGATGCGGTACGGCCACTCCTGCTCCGCCGTCAGCCCGGCGGGCGGGTTGGCCATCGTGCCGAGCGGCGACGTTTCGGTCATGCCCCAGGCGTGGCAGAGACGGACGCCCAACTTGTCGTACGCCTCCATGAGGGAGGGCGGACAGGCGGCGCCGCCGATGGTGACGCGGGCCATCGAGGTCAGATCGCGCGGGTTGGCGGCGACCTCGGCGAGCAGACCCTGCCAGATGGTGGGAACGGCGGCGGCGTGGCTCGGCTTCTCGCGCTCAATCATGTCCGCGAGCGGGGCGGGCTGCAGGAACCGGTCCGGCATCAGCATGTTGACGCCGGACATGAACGTCGCGTGCGGCAGCCCCCACGCGTTGACGTGGAACTGGGGGACGACCACCAGCGTGGTGTCCTTGTCGGTCAGCCCCATCGACTCCGACATGTTGACCTGCATGGAGTGCAGGTAGACGGAGCGGTGGGAGTAGACGACGCCCTTGGGGTCGCCGGTGGTGCCGGAGGTGTAACACATGGCAGCGGCCTGACGTTCGTCCAGCTCCGGCCAGTCGTAGCTGGTCGGGCGGCCGACGATCAGCTCCTCGTAGTCGTGCACCCGCGGCGCGGCGCCGTCGAGCACGGAACGGTCGCCGGGCCCGGCGACGACGACGTGCTCGATCGACGTCAGCTGCGGGAGGAGCGGCGCGAGGAGCGGCAGCAGCGAGCCGTTGACGAGGACGACCTTGTCGTCGGCGTGCTTGACGATCCAGATCAGCTGCTCGGCGGGGAGCCGCAGGTTGAGCGTGTGGAGCACGGCTCCCATGGAGGGGATCGCCAGGTACGCCTCGACATGCTCGGCGTTGTTCCACATGAGGGTCGCGACCCTCATGTCGCCGACGACACCGAGCTCGTCGCGCAGGGCGTGGGCGAGCTGTGTGGCACGGCGCCCCACCTCGGCGAAGCTTCGCCGCTGTGGCTCGGGCTCGCCGGTCCAGGTCGTGACCTGCGACTTCCCGTGGATCGTCATCCCATGCGTCAGGATGCGGGTGACAGTCAGCGGTACGTCCTGCATGGTGCTCAGCACGGCGTCCTCCCGGTGGGCGCTACGCGGCAGTAAGGTTCCGCTGATTCTGCGCACATACCAAGTGGTATGTCACTAGTCCCGGGCATACGAATCGGTGTGCGTCGGCTTCTCCCTGCCCGCATCGGCGGAGCGCCCTGGGCACGGAATCCCCGGGATTGAGGACCGGGATCCGCCGGTGACCCGGATGTCTTCCATGCACTCGTCAACTTCGACGGGTCTGGTCGCCGACGAGCGGGGGCACGAACTCACGAACTCACGGACTGGCGGGATCGGGGGCTCACGCGGGCTCACCGGCGTGTGCGGGTCACGCGGGCTCACCGGCGTGTGCGGGCTCAGAGGAACTCACCGGGGGGGCTCACAGGCCGGCGGTCTCGCGGGTGTGAGCCGGATCGCGGACGGACTGGCTCGCGGAGTCAGCGGACGGGGGTCAGCTCCGGGTCTTCGCGCAGCTTGCCGAGCGCCCGTGACACCGCACTCTTGACCGTACCGATGGACACCCCGAGCACCTCGGCCGTCTGCGCCTCGCTGAGATCCTCGTAATAGCGCAGGACGACCATCGCCCGCTGCCGGTCCGGGAGCCTCAGCACGGCTCGCCACATCGCATCGTGCAACGACTGCTGCTCGGCCGGATCGGGCGCAGGAGCCGTCTCTTGCTCGGGCAACTCGTCGCAGGCGAATTCGTCCACCTTCCGCTTGCGCCACTGCGAGGTGCGGGTGTTCACCAGGGCGCGGCGGACATAGCCGTCGAGCGCCCGGTGATCCTCGATCCGTTCCCACGCGACGTACGTCTTGGTGAGCGCGGTCTGCAGCAGATCCTCGGCATCGCTCGGGTTCGCGGTCAGCGAGCGCGCGGTACGCAGCAGCACGGGCCCCCGCGCCCGCACGAACGACGAGAACGACGGGTAGGGAACGTAGGGCGCCCGCCCTGCATACGAACCGTGCGATCCCGGTGAACCATGCGACGCATGCTGCGTGTGCGACGCCGGCAAGGTGAGCGGCGCGTGTCCGGTGGCGGCAGTGGCTCCCCTGGAGGCGCCCGTGCAGACTGGCGTGGTCATAGGTCCACGCTAGGAGCGGGTGCTACCCGGGGGATCGGCCCCAGGTCCCGAAGCCGCGTCCGCCTCAGGTTGTAGGGGTAGGGCCGACCCCACCTCCTGGAGGAGTAGAGCTCGCCATCAGGACTCAGGGTCTCCCCCTGAGACAACGGGCTCTCTCCTGCGCCACGGTCAATCGTCGGTGCCCAGAATCAGTCCGGAGGTAGGCACCCCTGTGCCCGCTGTGACCAGGGTTCGGGCCGCCCCGGATATCTGGTTCACCGACGTGCCCCGGACCTGCCGGACCGCCTCCGCGATGCCGTTCATCCCGTGCAGATATGCCTCCCCCAGCTGACCTCCATGCGTGTTCAGGGGCAGCGCGTCGTCCGCCACGAAGTCGGCGGCCTCGCCCGGCCCGCAGAAGCCGAACTCCTCCAGCTGCATCAGCACGAACGGGGTGAAGTGGTCGTAGAGAATGCCCACATCAATGTCGGACGGGGTGAGTCCGGAAGTACGCCAGAGCTGCCTGGCGACGACGTCCATCTCCGGCAGCCCGGTCAGCCCGTCACGATAGAAACTGGTCATCTGCTCCTGCGCCCGCCCTGCGCCCTGTGCGGCGGCGACGATCACCGCAGGTGGACGCGGAAGGTCCCTGGCCCGCTCGGCGCTGGTCACGACGATCGCCTGTCCGCCGTCGGTCTCCTGGCAGCAGTCGAGCAGCCGCAGAGGTTCGACGATCCAGCGCGACGCGGCGTGGTCGGCGAGGGTGATCGGCTTCTCGTAGAAGTACGCCGCCGGGTTGCGCGCCGCATGGCGCCGGTCGGTGACCGCGACATGGCCGAAGGCTTCCGGGGTCAGGTTGTAGGTGTGCAGATAACGCTGGGCGGCCATGGCCACCCAGGAGGCGGGGGTGAGGAGCCCGAAGGGGAGGTTCCAGCCGAGCGCCGTCCCCTCGGCGGTGGGTTCCCGGTGCTGCACCCCGGATCCGAAACGCCGCCCCGAGCGTTCGTTGAAGGCGCGGTAGCAGACCACGACATCGGCCACCCCGCTCGCCACGGCGAGCGCCGCCTGCTGCACGGTCGCGCAGGCCGCCCCGCCGCCGTAGTGGATGCGGGAGAAGAACGACAGCTCTCCGATACCGGCCGCCTGGGCCACCGTGATCTCGGGGCTGGTGTCCATGGTGAAGGTGACCAGACCGTCGACATCGGCGGGGGTCAGCCCGGCGTCGTCGAGGGCGGTTCGCACCGCCTCGACGGCCAGCTTGAGTTCACTGCGCCCGGAATCCTTGGAGAACTCGGTCGCTCCGATCCCGACGATCGCTGCCCGGCCGCCGAGCGAATCGGCCCTGCGCACGCTCATGCCGATCCCTCCGGAACGCTGACGGTCACCGTGCCGGTGACATGCCTGCCGAGCCCGTTGGCGCCGACGACCGTCACCTCGGCCGTCCCAGCGTCATCGAGGGCCGTGATGGTGCCGCTCAACACCATGGTGTCCCCGGGGTAGTTGGGTGCCCCCAGCCTGATGGCGACCTTACGGAGTACCGCAGACGGCCCGAAGTGGTCGGTGACGTACCGCCCCACCAGGCCGTTGGTCGTCAGGATGTTCATGAAGATGTCCGGGGAACCCTTCTGCTGCGCGAGCTCCGCGTCATGGTGCACGTCCTGATAGTCGCGGGAGGCGACGGCGCCCGCGACGATGAGGGTGCGGGTCACCGCGATCTCCAGGGGTGCCAGCTCCTCGCCGACTTTCATTGCGATCCCTCCTTCACCAGAAACTCACCCAGTTCCTCGAGCACTTCACTGCCGCATCCCAGATAGGAGTCGAGCTGACGGCCCCAGAGGAAGTGACGGTGGACGGGGTGGTCGAGGTCGGCGCCCGTACCGCCGTGCAGATGCTGTCCGGCGTGTACGACTCTCTTGCCGGCCTCCGAGGCCCACCAGGCCGCGGTGAGCGCCTGGGCGCCATAGGCCAGACCCTGGTCGTGGCGCCATGCCGCCTCGTACGCCGTGACCCGTATCGCCTCGGTGTCCATATGGGCGTCGGCTGCGCGCAGCAGCACCCCCTGGTTGGTGGAGAGCGGGCGCCCGAACTGCTCCCGGGTGGTGGTGTGGGCGACCGCTCGGGTCAGCGACCCGGCGCACACCCCAGCCTGCAATCCCGCGAATGCCGTCCGGCTCGTGGCCAGCACTGCCCCGTACATCCCGGCTGCCGCTGTCTGTCCTGTCTCCGCTTCCGGCTCCCGACCCATTCGCCCTTCTGCTTCTGCTTCTGCTTCTGCTTCTGCTTCTGCTTCTGCCTCTGCCTCTGCTTCTGGTTCCGGGCTCGGCTCGGGGCTCGGCTCCGGCCCGCCGAGCCGTTCGCCGGGAGCCCGGTCCAGGACGAGCCGCGCCGCCGACCACGGCGCCGTCGTCTCCACCGGCACGACCACCACGCCCGGATCGGCAGTCCGCACGACCCACAGCACCCGGTCCGCATCCGCCACGAGCACCAGGGTGGCGTCCCGCAGCCAGGGCACATAGGGCACGACGCCGCTCAGCCGCCCTTCCCCGTCGGTCCGCAGACCGGAGTGTGCCGGAAACGCTCCGGTGGCCACGGCCGTGCCGTCCCGCAGGGGTGGCAGCAGTCGCTCCCGCTGTTCGTCCGTACCGTGGTCGGCGACGGCGAGCAGCCCGTACACACAGCTCGCGGCGAACGGCACCTGCGCTGTCGTCCTGCCCTGTTCCTCCAACAGCAGCACCAGGCCCAGCAGCCCGATCTCCTCGACGGCGGCGGTGAGCCCGGCTGCGCACAGCTCCTTCCACAGCTCGGCATCCGTCCCCGACCCTGCGGCGGCCAGTCGCTCGTGCGTGGCCAGGTCACCGAAGATCTGCGCGGCGAGCCCCTGTGCCGCGCCCTGCTCCTCCGTGGGCGTGAAGTCCATGTCAGCCCTCGCTCCCCCGGAAGACCGGAAGCTCCAACTCGGGGTCCGTACGCAGGAATTCCAGCCTCACCGACATTCCCGTCCGCACCTTGTCGTAGGGCACGCCCACCACATTGCTGACCATCCGCACGCCCTCCGCCAGCTCGATCAGCGCCACCGCGTACGGCCCGGCGTCCCTGGAGGTACTGAAGGCAGGGAAGGGCGGGTGATGCATCACGACGTGGCTGAAGACTGTGCCCTCGCCGCTCGCCTCGACCGTGTCCCACTCCTGGCAGCCGCACTCATTGCACCCGGGGAGCCAGGGAAAACGCAGGGTCCCGCACTCCCGGCACCGCTGGATGAGCAGTCTGTGCTCGGCAACGCCCTGCCAGAAACCGGCGTTGTCCCGGTTGATCACCGGTCTCGGCCGCAGACTCCGGCCGCTCTGCCTCAACCCGCGTCCTCCACCGCTCTGTCCCCCTTTTCCCCCTGCCGGCGTGTACTTCAGGATCCGGAAGCGATGCGTCCCGGCCGGTTCGCCGGCCGCTCGGACGTCCATCCGCGTCGTGATGAAATAGCCCGTCCCCAGCTTCGTCGTCTTCCGCTCCGACACCGACTCGATCACCGCATCGAAAGTGATCCGGTCCCCGGGCCGCAGCGGCCGCAGGTACTCCTGCTCGCAGTCGGTCGCGACCACCGAGGTGTACCCGGCACCGTCGAGCAAGCCGAACAGCTCGTCGTACGCCCCGGACCGGTCGGTGTGCCCCGACAGGCCGCCCATCGTCCACGCCTGCAGCATCGTCGGCGGCGCGATCGCCCCCGGCCCCACGTACGCGGGATTCCCGTCCCCCATCGCCTCGCACCAGTGCCTGATCATCGCCTCGTTGACCAGGTCCTTGCCGACGCCGGCTGTGGCGGCCGCGTGCCCTTCGTACGCCTTGAGCCTCCCGTACAACTGGTCCCCTGCGTCCGTCACCGCTTCCCCCTCTTCATGCCGAGCCGCATGGTCGCGACGATCTCCCGCTGCACCTCGCTCACCCCGCCCCCGAAGGTGTTGATCTGCGCCGCCCTGTTCATCCGCTCCAGCTCTCCATCCCCGAAGGAGCCGGGCGATCCACCCCTGACCATCCCGGCCTCGCCGGTGATTTCCTGGCACATTCGATACACCTCGACGGCCGATTCGGTTCCCACGAATTTCACGCCGCTCGCGTCCCCGGGGGCCACCGAGCCTGCCCCGACGTCCCCCACCAGACGCCAGTTGAGCAGGCGGGTTGCGGCCAGCCGGGCATACGCCTCAGCCAGCCGGGACCGCACCCACGGCACGTCAACCGGACGCCGCCCCGTCACCGGATCGGGGGTACGGGCGAAGGCGAGCGCCGCCTCGTAGAAGTCCTCGGCCTGCATCCCGATCGCTGCGAGCGCCACCCGCTCGTGGTTCAGCTGGTTGGTGATCAGTCCCCAGCCGCCGTTCTCCTCGCCGACCAGGTTCGTGGCGGGCACCCGGATCCCGTCGTAATAGGTGGCCGTCGTGGTCAGTCCGCCCACGGTCTCGATCGGGGTCCAGGAAAAGCCCGGCGCGTCCGTCGGAACCAGGATGATCGAGATGCCCTTGTGCTTCGGCGCCTCCGGATCCGTACGGCAGGCGAGCCAGATCCAGTCCGCGTTCTGCGCATTGCTGGTGAAGATCTTCTGCCCGTCGATCACCCAGTCGCCCCCACTCCCGGCTTCGCTCGAGCGGGAGGCGCCCCCTCCGTCCCGCACCGCCCTGGTCCGCAGCGCGGCCAGGTCCGTGCCGGCCTCGGGTTCGCTGTAGCCGATCGCGAAAACCAGGCTCCCGCTCAGGATCCGCGGGAGGAAATACTCCTTCTGCGCCTCGGTCCCGTACCTCATCAGCGTCGGGCCGACGGTGTTGAGCGTGACCATGGACACGGGTGCGCCCGCCCGGTACGCCTCGTCGAAGAAGACGAACTGCTCGTCGGGTCCGCGGCCCTGCCCTCCGTACTCGACGGGCCAGCCGAGCCCGAGCATCCCGTCGGCACCGATACGCCGCAACAGCCGACGCTGCTCAACCGGGTCCTCTGGCGCCGTCCGGGGCTTGGGCTTCCCTTCCGCTCCAGGAGTTCCGTCCGTCGCGGGGGCCGCGTCGGCTCGAGCGGTCGGATCCGTCCCGGAGATCACATCGCGGAAATACGTGCGGATTTCGGCGCGCAGCTGCTGCTGACGTTCCGTCGGGGCGAGGTGCACGGCGGCGGCCTCCCGGACGCGGGCGTACGGATCAGGGGTTTCTGACTGTCCGTCAGATTACTGATCGCTGTCAAGGCCGACGGCGCCCGAACACTCCCGCCCCGCACCTCCGGAACGCGAACAGCCTGCGCAAGGAGACCGAAGTGTCCTCGCACAGGCCGCTGTTCACCCCGCCGCCCCCGCCCCCCGACCGGCCCGCGGCAGCCCCAGGCTCACCAGAGATTGGTGAAGTTCACCGTGATACTCCTATTGGACTGATCGATCATGGTGAAGGCCGAGCCGTTCACCTGCGCCGAGTTGCTCCGGTCCGACGCCCCGGAGCCGGTGGCCTGCTGCTGCGACGTGGACGAATTACCGACGTTGTCCCCACCGACTCCGCTGCCGCTGATCGTCGCAACACCGGCGTTCGATCCATCACTCGCGGACGAGCCGTTGTCCGCCTGGGCCACGCCGCTGAAGAGTGCGGTGGCGAGAGGCAGTGCGGCAACAGCGGCGAGGACGCGAGCGGTACGAATGCTTGCCATGTCAATTCCTCCAGGAACCGGAAGTGCAGCTTTTCCCAAGGCGGTTGGCCGACCGCCCCGGTGTGGGTCACGACGTCGCGAGACCAAAATTGCCCACCGAATCCTCCATGAACCACCCATGATCCACGATTCCCCCGCAAGCATGAGGAACACCTGATAAACCTCCCGCGCGCCCTCCAAAGCTCCGGCTCACACCCCTACGCATGGATCCGCATCACGCGATCCCGCGCACCCCCGGAGGAAAAGCATTTCAATACATTTCCCGACAATCCTCCCCATCGGCCCCCAGGTGCCCCCAAGCCCACCCATCGGCACGTCGATCCCACCTCACCCCCTTCCTTTTCTCGAACAACTGTACGAAAAACGAGTATGGCCATCACCGACCGGCAGTCCGCCACCCTGGCCCTCGCCCACGCGCTCTCCGCCGCCGAGCACGGGCTCCCCGTCATCCCGCTGTCCACCACCAAGCTCCCCGCCCTGCGTTCCCCCCACCGTGGCGACGGCCGGCCGGTCAGCTGCCGGGGCGCCTGCGGCCTTCCCGGACACGGGGTCCATGACGCCACCACGAACCCCGCCGCCGTACGAGCCCTGTTCGCCGCCGCTCCGTGGGCCACCGGCTACGGCATCGCCTGCGGACGCGCCCCGCACCACCTCATCGGCATCGACCTCGACATCGACGCCTCTGGCCGCAACGACTCCGCGGCGGCCCTCCAGCAGCTGGCGCTGCACCATCGGTTCACCATCCCGCCGACCGTCACGGTCATCACACCGAGCGGCGGGCGCCACATCTGGCTCACCGGTCCGCCCGGGGTGCCCGTGCCGAACTCCGCCGGCCGCCTCGCCCCCGGCATCGACATCCGCGGCGCCGGCGGCTACCTGGTCGGCCCCGGCTCGGTCACCACCGGCGGCACCTACCGACTCGCCCCTGGCGCCGCCGATCTCTCCCCGGCTCCTTGCCCCCGCGCACTCCTGCGGCTGCTCACACCCCCCGCGCGCCCTCGCCGCACCTCACCCCGCCCCGACCACGGCCGAGGCCTGGTCCAGTTCGTCCTCGCGGCACACGAAGGACAGCGCAACACCCGCCTGTTCTGGGCAGCTTGCCGTGCGTACGAACACGGCTTCGGCGACGCCCTCGCGGATGCGCTCACCGGGGCCGCCGTCCGCACCGGCCTCACCGAACACGAAGCCCGCGCCACCATCGCCTCGGCCGCCCGCCTCACCTCCGGCCGCCCCGTCGGCCCGGAGGGCAGCCCCGACCTCTCGCCTTGACCCGACATGCCGGACAGGCACGCAGAAGGGGCGCCCTCTCGGACGCCCCTTCACAGGTGAGGCGGTAGGTGTGGGATTTGAACCCACGGTGACTCGCGCCACGACGGTTTTCATGAGAGTGCTGCGGGAAGCGTCCTCACCGTGGCTGACCTGCTCGTTCCCCGCCCTCCGGGCCCCTCGCCGCCCCTGCACGGCGGCGAGCTGCCCGGCCTCGTCACTCCCGAACTCGCCGAGTTCATCCGCCCGGGGGCCTCGCCGGGCACCGCCTGTCTCCTCGCTGCGGCCTCCTGCCCCCGCTCGTCGCCCCACTTGGTCCGGAGTTCAACGGAGTGGCGTAGCTTCAGCCGGCGTCGCGCGTGTTGTCGGCTGGGGTTGCCCGCTCGGGGAGGGTGCGGGTTGAGTCGGCCGGCGCATGCTTGAGCAGCATTCGATCGGTCAGTGGCGTCGGCGTCGGGGCTTGCCTTCGTTCGCAAGGACTCGCCCCGGTCGGAAGTCTCGGCAAGCGCGACCACAGTCAGCACCTGGTCGAGCACATGTCTGATCGCGGCGGCCTGGGCTGGCGGAGCTTCTAGGATCTGCGGCATGGCAACACGACTCGTGCAGATCAATATGAAGGCCCAGGACGACTCCGCGCTCGGCCGGTTCTGGGCGGAGGCACTCGGTTGGGGTGTCGACAGCGAGGGACCCGGCGTGACCAACCTCGAACCCGTGGGCTTCGCCTACCCCGACCCCGTGGCCGTATGCATCGACATCGTCGCCCGCCCGGAACCCAAAACGGTCAAGAACCGCGTGCACCTTGATCTGGCCACCACCTCGGCTGCCCATCAAGCGGAGTTGGTCGCGCGCTTGAAGGATCTCGGCGCGACGCTCGCCGACGTGGGGCAGGGCGACGTCCCCTGGACGGTCATGGCCGACCCGGAAGGCAACGAGTTCTGCGTCCTGGAGCCCCGTCCGATCTACCAGGACACCGGGCCGATCGCCGCGGTGGTGGTCGACTGCACCGACCCACGACGGATGGCCCGGTTCTGGGGCGAGGCGATGGACTGGACGCTGCACGAGGTCGCCGACGACCACGCGACCATGCGCTCCGCCAAAGGCATCGGCCCCTACCTGGAGTTCCTCCGCACCCCCGACACCAAGAGCGTGTGGAACCGCGTCCACCTCGACGTCTGCCCCTACCCCGGTGACGACCTGGCCGCAGAGGCAGCCCGGCTGCGCGCCCTGGGCGCCACCGACCCTGATATCGATCAGTCCGCAATCTCCTGGACGGTTCTGGCCGACCCGGAAGGCAACGAGTTCTGCCTCCTCACACCTCGCTGACCGTGAGCAACGACTCCGGCTGGTTCCAGTGCAGCGGCGAAGACCGCGTGGTGTCAGCCCAGGCTGCCGGAGACGGGGATGGCATCCCCGGTGAGCCAGCACGCGTCCTTGGAGGCAAGAAGGCCACGAGGGGGCCGTAGTCGTCGACGGTGCCCGTACGCTCCGGCGCCTACGGCGGCGCTACGCGCTGGCCTTAGGCCACGCTGGACAGCCCCCCTCCCCCGGGGGAGCCGGTTGCCCATGGCGGCCTCTCCGTTGTGGCGCCCGGCGGTAGGTCAGGTGCCATGCCTAGGGAGATCCATCGAGCAGGAATGGGGTGACTCCCGAGCGGGGGGTGGCCGTTTTTTCAAAGAGCGCCATCACCATCCGACCGCCTGATTGGCGCCTCCGATACGAGCCCCAGCGCACCGCTCCGCGCTGGGGCTCGCGTGCGTTAACTCCCGCTCCGTCTGTGGCATTTGGTAACGGCTGGAGCGGCTGTGCATCGCGGTCGGCCGGAGCGGCTTTGGCCGGTGTCCTGTTCGGGTTGGGGTCGGGCATGTTCAGGGGGCCGTACGCTGGCCGGCAACTCGGGCAGTGCCGCATGCCGCGCGCGACGCCTCTTGCGATCTCGTCCTCGTTCAACTCAGCCCCCCTTGGAGTCGCTGAAGCTCCGTGCCCCCTCCGTGCCCGACAGAGCGGGGAATCACGGTGCCTTGCGGTACTCGGGCATGAACAAGCCCCCGACCTCAATCCCAGGTCAGGGGCCGTTCATCTGCGGTGGGTGTGGGATTTGAACCCACGGTGACTCGCGCCACGACGGTTTTCAAGACCGTTCCCTTAGGCCGCTCGGGCAACCCACCCCTGCCCCGTCCCACCTGGGGCGGAGCGCTTACAGCGTACCGGCTCATCGTTTCGGCCGTGGAACCTTGGCCAGAGGATGGCTACGACCCCTTCAGCGGCATAGCTGACCCGCTGAAGACGGGTTCCGCCGGAACGGATCCGCGCCTCGGTGCAGTCTCTCATTCCGGCCCCCCTCGGGCCGGCTTCCACAAGGCCAACGAGCTCGTTGATGCCGCACTGGGGGGAGTGACCCCCGTACCCAATTACCCAAGGCCAGTTCGTCTGGCACGCGCCACAAATAGCCGATGCCCCACCGACGGTGGGACATCGCTGTTTTCACTGCCTTGGCTGCTGGGCCTCGTCGGCCAGCGCTGCGGAGAAGGTCTGCCCCTCCCTTACGGGCGCGAGCTTGCCGGTACGCGGATCAGCAATGTAGCCCTGCTGCCCCATGGAGAGCGGTACCACTCGGCCGTTTGGTCCCACGAACCCCAGAGGCGTGTAGTCCCCTGCCCTGGGGTCCGCCTCATATGCCAGCGGCCAACCAGCCGCTGCGGCCTCAGCTGCAGTGTGATCTGCATCCATGGGGGCTGAGCCGACGCTGGGAACGGCGCTTGCCGTCACCCATAAGGCGGCCGTCGTAGCCGCGATCTGAGGAAGGAACTTCATGAGGACCTCGCGTCAGCGCTGGGAAATGCCCCTGAGCATAGGGGTGAAACCCGGTGGGCCGCAGCGGCGGGAACGGTGCCGTAAGACCATATGGATGAAGCGATCCGCTGACCGGTGGAAGGAGTTCCCGTAGGCTCGCCTCGAAGGCCAGGGCTACGGGTTCCTGCCTGTGCGGGGCCAACTGATCGCAGAACTCCCCGAGATGGCCCGACACTCACTTCAAAGCCACCACCGACGCGGGCCCCAGAGCTTGCGTGGCGGTGTGGCACGCCTGGTCGAGCTCGCCTTGGTCCAGCTGGGTACGCGCCGGCCGGAACGCGTGAAACGGCACGAGGGGGGCCGCCGAATCGCTCGGCACCCCCCCTCACCTGTACTTTTCCTGACTGCGGACAGCCGGTCCGGTCAGTTGTCGCCCTTGCGCTGTCCCAGGGTGACTTCGGCGGTCGACACCTTGCCGTCGCGCTTGTAGGTCAGCGTCACCTTGTCGCCCGGCTTGTGGGTCCAGATCTCGCCGATCAGGGTCGGGCCGCTATCGATCACCGAGTCGTTGAACCTCGTGATGACATCGCCCGCCTTGAGACCGGCCCTGGCCGCCGGACCGTCCGGCGAGACGGCCGGGGTGCCGCCCGAACCCTGGTCCGAGATGACGGCTCCGGCGGTCTGCTCGTCCATCGTGACCGTGGCACCGATCACCGGGTAGACCGGCTGACCAGTCTTGATCAGCTGCTGGGCGACATTCCTCGCCTGGTTGATCGGGATCGCAAAGCCGAGGCCGATGGACCCCGCCTGCGACTGGGCGCTGCTGCCGGTGGACTGGATAGCCGAGTTGATGCCGATGACCGCACCGCGCGCGTCGAGCAGCGGACCGCCGGAGTTGCCCGGGTTGATCGAGGCGTCGGTCTGCAGTGCGCTCATGTACGAGTTACTGCCACCGGAACCGTCGCCGGAGGCCACCGGGCGGTTCTTGGCGCTGATGATGCCCGTCGTGACCGTGTTGGACAGACCGAACGGCGCACCGATCGCGATCGTCGAATCACCGACCGCAACCTGGTCCGAGTTTCCGAGGGCGAGGGGCGTGAGACCCGACGGTGCGTTCTTCAGCTTCAGCACTGCGACGTCGTAACCCTGCGCGCGGCCGACCACCTCGGCGTCGTACTTCTTGCCGTTGGAGAACGTCGCCGTGAGTAGCCCACTGTTCGCCGCGGAGGCCACCACGTGGTTGTTCGTGAGGATGTGGCCTTCCTTGTCGTACACGAAACCGGTGCCCGTGCCGCCTTCGCCGTCGCCGCTCTGCGCGTTGATGGTGACCACACTCGGCAGCGCCTTGGCCGCGACACCCGCGACCGTACCGGGATCGCGCTTGAGGACCTGAGGGTTGGACGCCGTCACCGTGGTCGAATCGGAGGAGTTGTTGTCGTTCCGGTCGGCCGCCCAGAAGCCGAGGGCGCCGCCGATACCGCCCGCCACGAGCGCCGCCACTGCCACCGCCGCCACCAGGCCGCCACCTCGCCGCTTGCGCGGGGCTCCGGGCGTCTGCAGCTGGCCGGGGGCGCCCCACACGGGACCACCGTCACCACCCGCACCGTGGGCGTACGTGGGAACAGCGGCCGGGGGCGGCGGCCAGGTACCCGCAGGCTGGGACTGCGGCGGCTGCGGCGGCGGCCAGTCATTCGAGCGCTGGGGTTGCTGAGACGGCTGCTCCGCCTGCTGGAACTGCTCCGTTGCCGTCCCCTCCGACGATTCCGGGCTCGCGGGCGCCGGCGGGGAGGCAGGCGTGCCCTCAGGAGCAGCGGCCGGCACGGGAGGTGCGGACGGAACGGACGGAACGGCTTGAGCCGCGGTGCCCTCGTTGCCCTCGTTCTCTGTGCTCACAGCTCTTTACTCCTCGGTTCCTCATCAGTTTCGGCAAGAGATCCGCTGTACACGTGCCTGGATCCAGCTTTTCCCATGACCTGTCAGGCCACTGTAAGCAGGACCTGTGCGTCCGCACACCAATCTTTATATCCGGCAAAACGGTCCCTCGTCGCGAGGTGCACGCGCCCGTCGCCCCACGGTGACACGATGACGTGGTGACCCACGCACGGCAGCACACCCCGCACCACCCCATTCAGGTCATCGCACACCGCGGAGCGTCCGACGACGCACCCGAGCACACCCTGGCCGCATACCGGAAGGCGATCGAGGACGGTGCCGACGCCCTGGAGTGCGATGTACGTCTCACCGCCGACGGCCACCTCGTCTGCGTCCACGACCGCCGGGTGAACCGCACGTCCAACGGGCGGGGTGCCGTCTCCGCCCTGGAGCTCTCCGCACTCGCCGCACTCGACTTCGGCTCCTGGAAGGACCGCGAGGAGTCTCCGGACTGGGACCCGGTGCCGGGCGAGCTCACCTCCGTACTCACTCTGGAACGACTGCTCGAACTGGTCGTCGAGACGCGCGCCGCCGGGCGCCCCCTGCAACTGGCGATCGAAACCAAGCACCCCACGCGCTGGGCCGGACAGGTGGAAGAACGGCTGCTGCACCTCTTGAAGCGGTACGGGTTCGACACACCACCGGCGGACGGCCCCTCACCGGTACGGATCATGAGTTTCTCGGCGCGCTCCCTGCACCGCATCCAGGCGGCCTCACCCACCCTGCCCACCGTCTATCTGATGCAGTTCGTCTCGCCGCGACTGCGCGACGGACGGCTGCCCGCCGGTGCCCGGATCGCCGGTCCGGGCCTGCGGATCGTACGCAGTAACCCCGGCTACATCGAGCGACTGCACCGCGCGGGCCACCGCGTGCACGTCTGGACGGTCGATGAACCGGAAGACGTCGAGCTCTGCACCCATCTGGGCGTCGAGGCAATCATCACGAATCGCCCAAAACAGGTCCTGTCGCAACTGGGTCATCTTTAACATCAGTTACAGGGAGTACACCGGCGCATTCGATCTGTATTCGACCGTTACAAGTGCGTCACTGGCAGACCAATGGCCGGTTTCCGGCCCAGTCCAGGAGGGCATTCACTCCGTGGCGTGGGGCAAAGGAGGTCTCGGGGGTGGCGTTGGTGGTGGCACAGGAAGTGCCCACGTCGTCGAGCATGGCCGTACCCCATGGCCCTGCGGGCGTGGGCCAGGCGCGGCACCGGATGCGCGAGCAATTGCGCAGCTACGGGGTGTCGGATTCGGTCGTCGACGATGCTGTATTGATCCTTTCCGAACTTCTCAGCAATGCCTGTCGACACGGCAGGCCGCTGGGGCGACACACGGATGTGGGTGATGGTGACGTCCACGCCGCATGGCGCGTCGACAGAACAGGCGGACTGACTGTCGAAGTGACCGACGGAGGCGGTCCCACCAGACCGATTCCGGCCACTCCCTCGGTGACGGCGCGCGGCGGACGCGGGCTCAACATCATCAGCGCCCTCGCCGAGGAGTGGGGCGTACGCGACGGCTCGTCCGGCGAGGTCACCGTCTGGGTGGTGGTCAGCGAGGGTCATGGGGCCGGGAACGGACACGCGCCAAGGCTCGACGGGCTGGACTTCGACGACGCGGGCTGACGCCGACACACCCGTTGCACACCGGCCGGACGCAAGGCAGAGGCGCCACCCTGCGGACAGACCCCCGTACGGGCCGGCAGGCGGACCGCGTGCCAACCGGTGCCCCGGCCCATGCCCCGGCCGACCTTCCGGCGTATGTACACGCAGGCGCCCGGGCGTCTGTGCCCCGTACCCGACACGGGCCGCTAGGCTCGCGGCCCAGACCGCACTGTCGCAATCGGGAGAAAGCCCACCATGGCCAAGAAGCGCCCTCAGACCAAGGCCGGGAAGCAGCAACTCAAGGCCGGAGAGATCCCGGTGGTCGGGGCTCGTGAGCCCTGCCCGTGCGGTTCGGGCCGCCGCTACAAGGCGTGTCACGGCCGCGCCGCCGTCCAGGCCGTGACCGAGCTGGTCCACCGCCCCTTCGAGGGCCTGGCGGGCGAGTGCGACTGGGTTGCCCTGCGCGAGCTGGTGCCCGCCGCCACCGTCGAACTGACACTCAAGGGCGGGCTGCCCGGGGGTGTGCCGTCCGTGACGCTCGCGACCGTGCTGCCGATGGCCTGGCCGGCACTGCGCCGCGACGACGGTTCCGTCCTCGTCGCCCTGCAGAACGACACCCCCTCCGGTGACCTCAGCCGAGACCTCGCGGACACCCTGCAGCGAGCACTGACCGCCGAGCCCGGCTCGCCCGTCGCCGCCCGCCGCGCGCCGGCCGACGGTCCGCGCCTGCAGGACCTGCTCGACCCGGAAGCGGCATTCGAGCCGGTCGTCCACTCCGGCTTCGAGTTCTGGGTCCCGGACGCGGAGAACGCCACGCCCGAGGTGTCCGCGTCCCTGGAACGCGCGAACGAAGCGGCGATCCCGACCGTCCTGCTCTCCGGGGTGGATGCCGCGTACTGGTGCGAGACCCCGGAAAAGAACCACCTGCGCTGGGTCATGCCGCACCCCGAGGAGCAGCTGCTCGACGCGCTCGCCCGGCTGCACGCCGCCGGCACCTCCTCGCTCGGCGAAGGGACCCGGCTGGTCGGCTCCTTCCGCGCGCACGGGCTGATGGTTCCGGTCTGGGACCTGCCGAGCGCGATGGGGGCAAAGGAGTGCGAGAAGCCCGCAGCCGAGTTCGCGGAGCGGCTGACGACGGCACTCGCCTCGAACGCCCCGCTCACCGCCGAGGAGCGCCGGGCCCGTGGCGGGCTCACCAACCGCCAGGTGACGCTCAGCTGACCGTGCGGACGTGACGACCCCTGCGGGCCGCCAGGTGACTCGCGTCACATCTGTCATACCCGCAGGTAAACCGCTGTCCGAATACGTGAGATCGAATTTGCGAACGGCAGATCTCTTGTTACCGTTCTAGAAGCCCGGTCGCTGGTGCATCCCCCGTCGCCAGCGACCGGGCATTCTCATGCCCTGATTCGGCGCGCGACGCGGTCCACGGAGCGGACGGCGCCCGGCGCACAGCACCTGCGGACCGGCGTCAACCCGCCGCAGCGTACGCCGGATTGGAACCGGCCCTCAGCAGAAGCGGCGCCTCATCGGCCGCCCCCTCACCCGCGTACTCAGCCACTGCCGTGTACGCGTCGAGGCCTCCGTGCGACGAGTGGCGAGGCGTCTCGCAGACTCCCGGCTCATCCTGTGCGTCCACCGTGCAGCGCACTTCGACGGTCCAGCCGCCGGGCCCCATCAGGGTGAGTACGGAGCGGAGTTCGCCACCCGTCGTATTGCGGTAGGAGCTGCGCGCCCAGATATCCCCTCCTTCGGTCATGACGCAGGTCTGCGCCTGGACTCCCTCGGGGGACATCAGCTCGGGGCCGCAGCGGGTAACGGTCCGCGGAGCGGAACCGGCAGCGCCTGGGCCGGTGGCGACGCCGAATCCGGGGACCACCCTGGTCTCACCGACCTCACGGGAGCGGTCGGTATAGGACAGAAGTCCCCTACCGAAACTCCCGCCCGAAGATCCTTTTGCGACAGTGCCCCTCATGCCCTCCTAACCCTTTTCGGAAGGTGCATCAGAAAGCCCGTCGACATCAGACTTTGCATAGGCAGACTTTGCATGGCCGGCTACGGAATCGGGACTTTCCGTGGGTTCGGCGGAAGCAACAAGCGGAAGCACGGCGGCGGACACCACCACACCCGCCATAACGATCATGCGGAGATTCACGGTGGTCCCACCTGTCGGCCGACGGGAATTCCTGACGCTGCGCCGAAGATATCGGCGTCATGGAGGTACCCGGGTGGACCACGCCCGCGCACCGCAGAACCCGGACCGGCTCACACCCGAAGGAGTGAGCCGACCCGCCCCGGGCCGTCCACCGAACCGCTCGTACACCGGCCCTGGCAGCCGCGCCCGTCAGTAAGCAAGCCGACTGCCGCCGCCGGGAGCGCTGGTGCTCGCTTCGACCAGTGCGTCCAGGACGGCTTCGACGTCCGGCAGCCAGGGCGTCGCCGAGCCGGGCAGCGGAGCCCGCTCCCAGCGCACCTGTCCCGCACCCACCCCCGACGGGGGAAGGACGAGGTAGCCGCCCTCGCCGTGGAAGCGCAGCGAACTGGGGACCCAGTCCTTGGCATGCAACAGCTCACCCAGCCGCTCAAGGGTGTACGGGGCGACCAGCAGCGACCACCGCGTCGGTGTCGCCACCACCGGGCCCAGCCGCATGTCCATGCGGTCGAGCTCGGCCAGCGCCCGGACACCGGCCACAGCCGGCAGGCTCAGCGCGCACGGGGCACGGCCACCGGTGGCCAGCACGATCGGCGCGGTCGGCCGGTTGTTCCACCACCAGCGCACCATGCGCTCGTCGGTGGTCGCCGCGAGGAGACCGGGGTCGAAGGGGTGTGCGCCGGGTACGGCGCACTCGGGATCGGGGCAGGCACAGCCACGGCCACGGTCACCGCGGCCATTGGCTGCGTCCAGTCCCACTCCGGGGAGCACGGGCCACTGCCATGCAGTGGCACAGGTCAGGGCCGCGTCGAGCTGAGCGGGCCTTGCCTTGCGCCGGAGCCTGCGTCGCCTTCCGAGGATCTCGCGCATGAGCGCTCGTTCCTTTCCGTTGAACGCCGAGGGCCACATCACATCACGCGTACGTCACATCGCGTACGCACTACTTCACCGTGCGTACATGCTCTCTATATCTGCGGTACGGGGTCACCCGTCGGTACCGAGCGTGAGCCGAGTCGAGCTGAGCCAGGTCCAGCCAAAAGCATGGCAAGGGGCAGCGCGCATCGCGCCTGCCGTCCGATGGTGCACAACCCCGCCACTCGGGGGTGGGGCGCGGTCGTCGTAGTGAGGACGCCCGGGCTCTCTGCCAGGTTCCGGGGCGACCGGAACTGCCCCTGGTTCCTCACCGATTACGTACCCCCGCAGGCCCGGAATGACGCTCCCGCCGGGTCTTCACCCCGCGGGCGCCTCCTGTCGAGCCAGACCCAGTCGACCGCAATTAGCCGCCATAGGGTGCATTTTTTGGCCAACTTGCTGGTCCCACGGACACCACAAATGCCGTAGGGACAATGCTGGACATCGGCTCACTTGTGCGTGTACATGTGGATGCACTGATAGCGGCGCAGAATGACATGGGGGTTTGCGATGCTATTCGACGAAACGCACTGGTCGGAAAGCCGGTTGCCATGAGCGCCCCTCACCTACCGAAAGTGGCTGGAATCGATCCCATGGTTCCTGTTTCAGCGCACACTGCTGGGCCCCTGGCCGATGTGGCCGCCGCACCGGGAGCCTTCATCCAGGACCGTCTGGCCGGCTGGGTGTCCGACCTCACGACGCTCCATGAACTCACCGAGCGACTGGCCAGAACCAGCACCCTCGACGACGCACTGCACGAACTTCTGGATGCCGGCGCGGCTCTCGTCGGCGCCCGCCGCGGGCTGATCGTGTTCGAACCCTCCGACCGTCGCGGCCCGGTCTCCACCATCGGCCTCGGGCTCGCCCATGCCGAGCTCGGGCACATCGAGACAGTGCCGCGCAGCGCCACCTCGTACGGACGGATCCTGGACGGTCTTCCGGCCACCGAAACCCCGCTGACCAGCCCTGACCTTCTCGGCGACGCAAGCGTGGACCCCCACCACCGCGAGGTCGCCGCCCGGCTCGGATACGCCGCCAGCTACGCCCTGCCGATCACCACCGACGCGACCGGACGACTCGGCGCAGCCGTCTGGCTGTACGACGAGCCCGCCGAGCCGCTGGAGCGCCAACGTCATCTCGTCGGCCTGTATGCCGGCTACGCGAGTGAGCATCTGGCCCGGTTGCTGGAGCTGGAACGGGCCAGGGCCGACGTCGCCACCATCACGGAGGAGCTGCTGCCCAGCCGACTGCCCCGGGTCACCGGCGTACAACTGGCCGCCCGCCATCGCACGGCACCGCGCGGCGGCGGTGACTGGTACGACGCGCTGACGCTGCCGGAGGGCGCACTCGGTCTCGCCGTCGGTTCGGTGGGCGGTTCCGGGCCGAGCGCCCTGGCCGCCATGGGCCGGCTGCGGGCGGGCCTGCGGGCGTACGCGGTGATGGAGGGCGAGGATCCGGTCGCCGTCCTGTCCGATCTGGAACTGCTGCTGCGGCTGACCGAACCCGCCCGGTCCGCGACCGCGCTCTTCGCCTACTGCGAACCCGCCCGCCACAGGATCCTGCTGGCCGGCGCAGGGCACACCCCGCCGCTGGTGATCGGCGACCGGCGCACGGAGTTCGTCGAGACCTCATTGTCCGCACCGCTGGGCATGCTTGCCTGCTGGGAAGCGCCGAGCGTGGAAATCGCCCCGGTGCCCGGCGAGACCGTTCTGCTCTACACCGACGGACTTTTGCGCCGTACCGGCGACTCGATGGACCGGGCGTTCGCACGGCTGCACTCGGCAGCCGCGAGCGTGCCGAGGGCGCTGCGCCACGACGCCGGGTTCGTCGCCGACCACGTCCTGCGGACCGTCCTTCCGGACGGGCTCGACCTGGCCGACGGCACGGAGGACGTCGTGATCCTCGCCGCACGCTTCGACTGAACCGATCATTTCGGCTGAGTGGTGTCTCCCGGCTTCCGCGTGTAAGAGGTCCTACGGCCCTGGGCCCCCTTCCGTGCGCCCGTACGATGGACGAGATCCAGTGTCGTATCAAGGAGAGTCAAGCCGTGTCTGAGGAGCTCATCCCGGAGAACCCGGAGACCGAAGAGGCCGAGACCGTCAAGCAGCGGAAGAACGGCCTGTACCCGGGCGTCTCCGATGAGCTCGCCGCCGGCATGAAGTCGGGTTGGGCCGACACCGAGCTGCACGGTCTCGAGCCGATCGCGCAGGCCGGTCACACCGCCGACCGCCGCGCCGCCCTGTCCGCCCGCTTCCCCGGGGAGCGTCTGGTCATTCCCGCAGGCAAGCTGAAGACCCGCGCCAACGACACCGAGTACGCCTTCCGCGCGTCCACCGAGTACGCGTACCTCACCGGCGACCAGACCCAGGACGGTGTGCTCGTCCTGGAACCGAAGGACGACGGCCACGAGGCGACGATCTACCTGCTGCCGCGCTCCAACCGGGAGAACGGCGAGTTCTGGCTCGACGGCCAGGGCGAGCTGTGGGTCGGCCGCCGCCACTCCCTCACCGAGGCCGAGCAGCTGCTGGGCCTCCCGGCGAAGGATGTGCGCGAGCTCCCGGCCGCGCTGGCCGAGGCCACCGGCCCGGTCCGCAACCTCCGCGGCCACGACGCGGGCATCGAGGCCGCGCTCACCGACAAGGTCACCGCGGAGCGCGACGAGGAACTGAAGATCTACCTCTCCGAGGCGCGACTGATCAAGGACGCCTTCGAGACGGCAGAGCTGCAGAAGGCCTGCGACGCCACGGCGCGCGGCTTCGAGGACGTCGTGAAGGTCCTCGACAAGGCCGAGGCCACCAGCGAGCGTTACATCGAGGGAACGTTCTTCCTGCGCGCCCGCGTCGAGGGCAACGACATCGGCTACGGCTCGATCTGCGCGGCCGGCCCGCACGCCACCACCCTGCACTGGGTGCGCAACGACGGCCCCGTGCGCTCCGGTGAGCTGCTGCTCCTCGACGCCGGTGTCGAGACCAACGACCTCTACACCGCCGACGTGACCCGGACCCTTCCGATCAACGGCACGTTCACGCCGCTGCAGCGGAAGATCTACGACGCGGTGTACGAGGCCCAGGAGGCGGGCATCGCTGCCGTCAAGCCGGGCGCGGCCTTCCGCGACTTCCACGACGCTGCGCAGCGCGTGCTCGCCGAGAAGCTCGTCGCCTGGGGCCTGCTGGGCGACCTCTCCGTGGAGAAGGTCCTGGAGCTGGGTCTCCAGCGCCGCTGGACCCTGCACGGCACGGGCCACATGCTCGGCATGGATGTCCACGACTGCGCCACCGCGCGCACGGACACGTACGTGAACGGGACGCTGGAGGCAGGCATGTGCCTCACCGTCGAACCGGGCCTGTACTTCCAGGCCGACGACCTGACCGTGCCGGAGGAGTACCGCGGCATCGGCGTCCGGATCGAGGACGACATCCTCGTCACCGAGGACGGCAACCGGAACCTCTCCGACAAGCTGCCGCGCCAGGCCGACGAGATCGAGGCCTGGATGGCCCAGCTCAAGGGCTGACCACCGGAAGTCCGCACCCATGCGCCGGAGGGCGCCCTGCTCAGGACACCATGAGCAGGGCGCCCTCCCGCCATTTCAGAACCTTGTCGAATCTCACCACCGCGCCACGGCCCGGCCGGTTGCCGAAGTGGACATGGTCGGCGAGCTGCTCGATCAGACAGAGCCCCCGGCCGTCCTCGGCGCCGACGGGCGGCAGGAACTGCTGCTGTTGATCCGACTGCGGCTGATCAGCAGTGCGAAGCGCGCACCGCGCGGGGAAACCGGGCCCCGAGTCGGCGACTTCGATACGGCATTTCTCGCCGTCCAGATACGCGGTGACCCGGTACTGCCCGGAGGCCGAACCGGACTGCTCGTCCCAGGCGTCCCAGGTGTCCCATGGGGCCCCGGGGGCGTCGAGGTCTCTCCGGTCCCCGCCGTGCTCGACGGCATTCGCACAGGCTTCGCTGAGCGCGACCGACAAGTCGAAGGAGATGTCCGGATCCACGCCGGCGGTCTCCATGGTGCCGAGCAGGAAACGACGGGCGAGCGGAACGCTCGCAGCTTCGCGCCGCAGATGGAGTGACCACCACATGCTCATGCTCCAGCCTCCTGGCTGCGGCTCGACATACCGATACGTATTGCCGCACTGGGCGGTTCGTAAGCACAGACCTGATGTGAAACCGCTCATTCGGCGGATACCCGCACTTGGGGCACCCGTGTATGCCAGGCCCGACAGCAGGAACGCCGCGCACCAATCGCCCGGAAGGCGACCTTCCGGGCCTGCCGTACCGATTCCCGGGGCGCAGTGCGATGATGGCCCGGCCATGTCTACGCCTGTCGCACGCGCCGGAGCCGGTCTGCGGCTCCTGAGGGCCGCGGTGTTCACCGCGGTCTGTGTCGCGCTGTCCGCGGCAGGGCATGCACTGGCCTCTTGCGCCGACGTCCCCTGGTGGACGCTGCTCGCAGGCTTCCTCGGAGTCTTCGCAGTGGTGGTGGCGCTCGCCGGACGCGAGCGTTCCCTGCCGTCCATCGCCACCACCCTGGCCGGTGGGCAGCTCGCCCTGCACACCCTGTTCGGGCTGGGCACGCACATCGCGTCCGGTACGCCGACGCAAGCAGCGGCGGATAACGGCTCCCTGGTCAGGTTCGCCGCAAGCCTGGTGTGCGGCGCCGGACCGGCGCAGCTGAACGCCGCCGAAGCCCACCGCATCGTCAGCAACGCGGGCATCGATCCGGCGACGGTGACAGGCATGGACCATCAGTCCATGGCCGCCGCCGGAACCGACCCGACGCTCACGAGTCTGCTGCCCAGCCTGCCCATGCTGCTCGGCCATCTGCTGGCCGCGCTGGCCACGGGCTGGCTGCTGCGGCGCGGCGAGATCGCCTTGTTCAAGCTGGCCAGGCTGTCCGCACACGGCGCCCAGCAGCTCGCGGCCGAGGCCCGGTTGCGCGCGCTGCGGGCCGCGCTCGTTCTCGTACGAGCGCTGCGGGCCGGTCTCCTGGTTGAGGCGGCGACCGGGCCGCGCGCCCCCCGTACCGCAGCCGACGCGCCGGCTCCGGTCCCCGGCGATCCACTGCAGCACCAGGTGATCAGGCGCGGGCCGCCGCCCGCATTCACCCTCGCAGCCTGACGCGACACCCTCCGCTCGTAGCACGCACGAACCGTTCGCGGTCATCACCCGGCCCATGCCTGGTGGCGCCCGCCCGGCACGGTGCACGCACGCCGCACGTGAGGAAGAGGTGTCGCGATGCCGTCGCGCACCTGTGCGGCGGACCACCCTTCCTTCGTGCTTCTGTGGAGTGATTCCTGCCATGAACGTTTCCCGCATCGCCCTGGTCGGCGGCGTCGCCGCCTCCACCGTGCTGATCCTCGCCGGTACTGCCTCCGCGCACGTCAGCGTGCAACCCCAGGGGGAGGCAGCCAAGGGCGGCTACGCCACGATCAACTTCAAGGTCCCCAACGAGCGCGACGACGCCTCGACGACCAAGCTCGAGGTCAGCTTCCCGACCGACCACCCGCTGGCCTCGGTGATGCCGCAGCCGGTGCCCGGCTGGAAGATCGACGTCACCAAGAGCAAGCTGGCGAAGCCGCTGGACATGCACGGCCAGAAGATCAACGAGGCCGTCTCCAAGGTCACTTGGACCGCCGAGGGCAACAAGAACGATCTCGGTATCCGCCCGGGCGAGTTCCAGCAGTTCCCGCTCTCCGTCGGCCAGCTCCCCGAGGACGCCGACCAACTGGTCTTCAAGGCCATCCAGACGTACGACAACAAGGAAGTCGTCCGCTGGATCGAGGAGCAGAAGGACGGCGCCGAGGAGCCCGAGAGCCCGGCGCCGGTCCTCAGGCTGACCGCCGCGACCGCCGACGAGCACGGCAGCACCGCCGACGACAAGAGCGGTGCGGCGACCGCTGATGAGAAGAAGGACGAGCACACGGAAGCTGCCTCCGCCTCGTCCTCCAGTGACACGACCGCCCGTGTCCTCGGAGTGGTCGGCATCGCCATCGGCATCGCGGGGGTGGCCTTCGGCTTCCTCGCAGGCCGCCGCCGCAACGTCTGAGACCCCCGGCCCTCTCTTTCGGATCGGACCGGGCCCAGGAGCCCGGACCGATCCGGAAGAGGGCCCCACACCCCACCGTTTTCACCGACCCATCAGGAATCAGCGATCCATGCGTAAGAAAAATGTGCTGGTCGCGGCGTTCGTCGCCACGGCCGCACTCACCCTGTCGGCCTGCGGCAGCGGCGACGACAGTGCCAAGAAGCCCATCGCCGATGTCTCCGCCGAGGCGAAGACCAAGGCCGCGACGGTGCTCGACCAGCCGTTCACCAAGCCGAATCTGGTCCTGACCGACACCCACGGCAAGAAGTACGACCTGCGTGAGGAGACCAAGGGCAGGCCGACGCTCATCTACTTCGGCTACACCAACTGCCCCGATGTCTGCCCGCTGATCATGAGCAACATCGCCATCGCCAAGAAGTCTCTGCCCAAGGCCGACCAGGACAAGCTGCGGGTCGTCTTCGTCACCACCGACCCCGAGCGGGACACCCCGTCCTCGCTGGGCAGCTGGCTCAAGGCCCAGGACGCCTCCTTCATCGGCCTCACCGGCGACTTCCCGGCCATCCAGGCGGGCGCACGCCAGATCGGCATCGGCATCGACCCGCCGAAGAAGGAGAAGGACGGCACGGTCGTCTCGATGCACGGGTCGCAGGTCATCGCGTTCTCCCCGAAGACAGACAAGGGGTACGTGCTGTACAGCGAGGACACCTCGCCCGACGACTACGCCAAGGACCTCCCCAAGATCATCAAGGGGGAGACTCCGTGAACCGCCGCACCACCCTCGCCGGCGCCGTCGCCCTCACCACCGGGCTGGCGCTTGCGGGATGCTCGGCCTCGGACAGCAAGCCCGAGCTGAAGGTGACCGGCGCGTTCATGCCGCAGCCCGTCAGCGACATGGCGGCGGGCTTCCTCGTCGTGCGGAACACCGGCGGCAGCTCCGACCGGCTCACGTCGGTCACCAGCCCGCTCTCGGACCACGTCACGATCCACGAGACGAAGAACCAGACGATGCGCATGGTGACGTCCTTCGAGGTGCCCGCCGGCGGCGAGCTGGATCTCGAGCGCGGCGGGAGCCACATCATGTTCACCGCGCTCAAGGAGCGGCCCAAGCAGGGCGAGACGGTGACCGTGGAACTGCACTTCGAGAAGGCCGACCCGATAGCGGTCGACCTTCCTGTGAAGGAGACCACCCACAACCCGAAGAAGCAGTGAGGGACTGACACACCATGACAGCCACCGCCCCGCCCTTCGGGCCGTCCCCGTCCGTGCCCCCGGTGCGCCGGCCACTCGCCGCGGCCGCACTCCTCGCCGCGCTCGTCACCATGGTGGCGGGCCTGCTGCTGGGCGGCGCGGCACCCGCGTCCGCACATGCCGCGCTCACCGGGAGCGATCCGCAGGACGGGGCGGTGGTCGCCTCCGCACCCAAGGAGGTCACGCTCACCTTCTCCGAGCAGGTCGCCATGGGCAACGGTTCCATCCGGGTCCTGGACCCCGGCGGCAAGCGCGCCGACACCGGTGCGCCTCCGCGTGATCTGCAGAGCGGCTCCACCGTGAAGTACGGCATCACGCTCCACTCCGGGCTGCCCGACGGTACATACACCGTGGCCTGGCAGGCAGTCTCCGCGGACAGCCACCCGGTCTCCGGTGCCTTCACCTTCTCCATCGGGGCCCCCTCCGAGACCACCGTCGCCCTCCCGTCGGACGAAGCCGGCGGTGGCCTGGTCGGCACGCTCTACGACATCGCGCGGTACGCCGCGTACGCCGGGTTCATCGTGCTGGCCGGTGGCGCGGCCTTCATCCTGGCCTGCTGGCAGCGCGGGGCGGGCGCGCGCCCGCTGCAGCGCCTGGTCGTGCGCGGCTGGCTGACCCTCACCGCGGCCACCCTGGCCATGCTGTTCCTGCGGAGCCCGTACACCGGCTCCGGGAAGCTCGCGGACGCCTTCGACCTGGGCGGCCTGAAGGCCGTGCTCGACACCAAGCCCGGGGCCGCGTTGGTCTCACGGCTGCTGCTGCTCGGGGCCGCCGCACTCTTCATCGCCGTCCTGTTCGGGACGTACGCGAAGCGCGAGGACGAGCGGGAGAAGAAGGACCTCACGTTCGGACTGGCCATCGGCGGCGCGGTCATCGCCGCCGGGATCGCCGGAACGTGGGCGCTCGCCGAGCACGCCTCGACCGGGATCCAGCCCGGCATCGCCATGCCGGTCGACGTGCTGCACCTGCTCGCCGTCGCCGCCTGGCTGGGCGGACTCGCAGCGCTCCTGGTCGCGCTGTACCGGACGCCGGACATCGGAGCCACGGCGGTACGGCGCTTCTCCCGTATCGCGTTCGGCAGCGTGCTCGTACTCACCGCGACCGGGCTCTACCAGTCCTGGCGCCAGGTGGGCTCCTGGTCCGCGCTCACGGGCACGGGGTACGGGCAGTTGCTGCTCGTGAAGGTGGGACTCGTCGCCGTACTGGTCGGGGTCGCATGGATCTCGCGGCAATGGACGGCTCGGCTGACGGCGGTCCCGACCGAGGTCGGGACCGCGGTGGCCCCCCAGATGAACGCGGATGCCTCCGCCGAGGCGGAGAGCGAACCGGCGGACGAGTCCGAGGACCCGTCACGGGCCGCCCAGCTCGCCCGGCAGAAAGCCGCTGTGGCAACCGCCACGAAGAAGCGGATCCGCGATGCCGACCGCGAGCGGTCCGGACTCCGCCGCTCCGTGCTGGCGGAAGTGGGCGTCGCGGTGGCGTTGTTGGCAGTGACGACCGTACTGACCTCGACCGAGCCGGGACGTACCGAGGAGGAAGCAGCCCGGGCCTCGACCGGCGCATCCGCGCCCGCGGCCGAAGGACCCGTCACGCTGAGCCTGCCGTTCGACACCGGAGGCCAAAACGGCAAGGGAACGGTCCGGATGGACATCGACCCCGGCCGTACTGGCGCCAACGGCGTTCACCTCTGGATCGACGGACCCGACGGACAGCCCATGGACGTCCCCGAGGTGAAGCTCGCCTTCACCCTGAAGTCCAAGGGCATCGGGCCGCTGCCCGTCCTCCCCGACCGGCTCACCGAGGGGCACTGGACGGCGAGCGGCGTCCAGATCCCGATGGCAGGCGACTGGACGGTCGCGGTGACGGTCCGTACGTCGGACATCGACCAGACCACTATGGGCAAGAACGTGAAGATCGGCTGAGCGGGATCGTGAGCACAGACAGCAAGAAGAGTGGAAACAACGGGGAGAACTCCACCGGCGAGATCTCCCGGCGGCGGTTGCTCGGCACCATGGGTGCGGCCGGGGCGACCGGAGTGGTGCTGGGCGCGGCAAGTGGTGCGATCGGTTACGCCGCAGCCCGCCCCGACGAGCCGACAGCACTGACGACGGTCGGCTCGACCGAGGAAATGTTTCACGGGAAACATCAACCGGGGATCACCACTCCGCTTCAGGCATGTGGGCATCTCATCGCCTTCGACCTGGCACCCGGCACCGGGCGGAAGGAAGCCGCCGCCCTGATGCGCCGCTGGTCGGCCGTGGCCCAGCGCCTGATGGCCGGCGAACCCACCCGTGGGGGCAGCGCGGACGGCACGGAACACGACACCGGGATAGCGCTGGACGCTGGCCCCTCCTCGTTGACCATCACCTTCGGCTTCGGGCACACCTTCTTCGAACGCACGGGCCTGGCGGACCACCGGCCGCCCGGGCTGGATCCCCTGCCGCCGTTCTCCGCCGACCGGCTCGACGCCAAGCGCTCCCACGGCGACCTCTGGGTGCAGATCGGCGCCGACGACGCGCTCGTCGCCTTCCACGCCCTGCGCGCCGTCCAGAAGGAGGCCGCCACGACGGCCCGGGCCCGCTGGCAGATGAACGGCTTCAACCGCACCCCCGGTGCCACGGCCGCGCCGGCAACCGCCCGCAATCTGATGGGGCAGATCGACGGCACCGGGAACCCGAAGCCCTCGGAGAGCGACTTCGACCGGCGCATCTTCGTACCGTCTCAGCCGAAGGCCGGCGACGACGCGAAGTACGCCTGGCTGGCCGGTGGCTCCTACGCGGTCGTACGGCGGATCCGGATGCTGCTCGACGACTGGGAGAAACTCCCGGTGGAGCAGCAGGAGCGGGTCATAGGGCGGCGCAAGTCGGACGGCGCGCCGCTGAGCGGTGGCACCGAGACCACCCCGATGGACCTCGACAAGGCCGGCCCCGACGGCAGGCTGCTGATCCCGGACAACGCCCACGCCCGGATCTCCTCTCCCGAGCGGAACAGCGGGGCTGCGATGCTGCGGCGCCCCTTCTCCTACCACGACGGCATCGCAGCCGACGGCACTCCCGACGCCGGGCTGCTGTTCATCTGCTGGCAGGCGGATCCGCTGAAGGGATTCGTACCGGTGCAGCGCAAACTCGACCGGGGCGATGCGCTGTCGCCGTTCGTCCGGCACGAGGCGAGCGGCCTCTTCGCGGTGCCGGGCGGTGCGGCAAAAGGGGAATACGTGGGGCAGCGGCTCCTGGAGTCCTGAGCGGGCAAGGCGCACTAGGGTGACGGTATGTCCGCCACGCGCTACGCCTATCTCGGTCCCGAAGGCACCTTCACCGAGGTCGCCCTCCGTACGCTCCCGGAAGCCGCCACTCGGGAACTCGTACCGATGGTCTCCGTACCGGCGGCACTGGACGCGGTACGGAGCGGGGCTGCCGCAGCCGCCCTCGTACCGATCGAGAACTCCGTCGAGGGCGGCATCACCGCGACCCTCGACGAGCTGACCGCCGGTGAACCACTGATGATCTACCGCGAGGTGCTGCTCTCCATCACCTTCGCCCTGCTCGTGCGGCCCGGCACCAAGCTGCACGACATCAAAACCGTCACCGCGCACCCGGCGGCACAGCCACAGGTACGCAACTGGATGGCGGCCCATCTGCCGGAGGCCGTATGGGAGTCGGCCGCGTCCAACGCGGACGGTGCGCGGCTGGTGCAGGAAGGGCGGTACGACGCCGCCTTCGCCGGTGAGTTCGCGGCGGCCACCTACGGCCTCGAACCGCTGGTGACGGAGATCCACGACGCGGAGAACGCACAGACGCGCTTCGTGCTGGTGGGGCGTCCTGCCCGGCCCGCGGCGCCGACCGGCGCGGACAAGACGTCGGTGGTCATCTGGCTGGGCGACGACCACCCCGGCGCACTGCTCGAACTCCTTCAGGAATTCATGGTGCGCGGGGTGAACCTGATGTTGATCCAGTCTCGGCCGACCGGGGCGGGCATCGGGAACTACTGCTTTGCGGTCGACGCCGAGGGACACATCGCGGACCGTCGCGTCGGGGAGGCGCTGATGGGGCTGAAGCGGATCTGCCCGAAGGTGCGGTTCCTGGGTTCGTATCCGCGTGCGGGGGTGGCGCCGGAGGACGTGCGACCGCTGCGCGACGGGACGTCGGACAGGGAGTTCACGGACGCCTCGGACTGGCTGGCCCGGGTCCAGGACGGCCGCGCCTGACCGGGAACCGGACGGCCGCGCCTGACCGGGAACCGGACGATCGGGCCTGATGGCCTGGGGTGACGGCCGGCGCCGAAGCCCTGGGCCGATGGCGGGGTTGGGTTTCCTGCCAACGGCTGCACGCGCACATTGCCGGTATTACCTGCCGATTTTCGCAATCCACAAGAGTTATCCACAGGGCTGGTTCTCGACCTGGGGACAAGTCGACACCTCAACATGGCAAGGTCGACAAATCACCCCAGTCGCCCCGTATCCGCCCACAGAGCCACAGGCTGCCCGTGTCATCTCAATTCCATTGATCAACTCCTTAGGGTGAGGAATTCCCACCCGAATGAGCGTGTGAAGTGAGTTTGAACGGGGAATCCATGCGCCCTCATGCGGCTTTCGGAATGATCTCTCCCCGTGTCCACAGATCTCCCCCACAGCCTGTGGATAACTATGGAGGACTTCCCACCCCTGTGGACAAGCACCCTCAACTCCCCCTGCACGCATGGCTGATACGTCAAGAGCGAAAGCCCTTTCTGCCCCATTTAGGGGAATAGGAGCTCCCTACTGACGACCGGAATCGATCACAGGCGATGATTCTCCCCCTTTTACCAATTCAGGCAATTCGGGCAAAGTGACACGCTTGGCAATATCGGTTCGAGCTAGGGAAGCGCACACCGGTAGCCTGGAGGGGTGATTGACCTTCGCCTGCTCCGTGAGGACCCCGACCGTGTTCGCGCCTCCCAGCGCGCCCGTGGAGAGGACGTCGCGCTCGTCGACGCCCTTCTCTCCGCCGACGAGCGGCGCAGGTCGTCCGGTGTCCGCTTCGACGAACTCCGTTCCGAGCAGAAGTCGCTCGGAAAGCTCATCCCCAAGGCTTCTCCCGAGGAGCGCATCGAGCTGCTCAAGAGGGCCGAGCAGCTGAAGGCCGATGTCAAGGCGGCCGACGCGGCGCAGGACGAGGCCGACGCGGAGGCCAAGAGCCTGCTGCTACAGCTCGGCAACATCGTCCACGAGGACGTGCCGGTCGGCGGCGAGGAGGACTTCGTCGTCCTGGAGACGCACGGCACCATCCGCGACTTCGGCGCCGAGGGCTTCGAACCCAAGGACCACCTGGAACTCGGCGAGGCGCTCGGCGCGATCGACATGGAGCGCGGCGCCAAGGTGTCCGGCTCGCGCTTCTACTACCTGACGGGTATCGGCGCGCTGCTGGAGCTCGCCCTCGTCAACGCCGCGATCGCGCAGGCCACCGAGGCCGGGTTCATCCCGATGCTGACCCCCGCGCTGGTCCGCCCGCGCGCCATGGAGGGCACCGGCTTCCTCGGCCAGGCCGCGGAGAACGTGTACCACCTGGAGAAGGACGACTACTACCTGGTCGGCACCTCCGAGGTCCCGCTCGCCGCGTACCACATGGACGAGATCATCGACGCGGACAAGCTGCCGCTCCGCTACGCGGGCTTCTCGCCGTGCTACCGCCGCGAGGCCGGTACGTACGGCAAGGACACCCGGGGCATCTTCCGCGTCCACCAGTTCGACAAGGTCGAGATGTTCTCGTACGTCGACCCGGCGGACGCCGAGGCGGAGCACCGGCGTCTCCTGGACTGGGAGAAGCAGTGGCTCACTGCCCTCGAGCTGCCGTTCCAGGTGATCGATGTCGCCACCGGTGACCTGGGGGCCTCGGCTTCCCGGAAGTTCGACTGCGAGGCGTGGATCCCGACCCAGGGCAAGTACCGCGAGCTGACGTCCGCATCGAACTGCGACGGTTTCCAGGCGCGCCGCCTCTCCGTCCGGATGCGCGACACCCGCGACGGCAAGAAGGTCCTCCAGCCGCTCGCCACGCTGAACGGCACGCTCTGCGCCGTACCGCGCACGATCGTGGCGATCCTGGAGAACCACCAGTTGGCAGACGGTTCGGTACGGGTGCCCGAGGTGCTCCGTCCGTACCTGGGCGGGCGCGAGGTCCTGGAACCGGTCGCCAAGTGACCTTCCCGTACAAGCTCGTCGCCACTGACCTCGACGGGACGCTGCTGCGTAACGACGACACGGTCTCCGAGCGCACTCGCGAGGCACTGGCCGCCGTCACCGCGGCCGGTGCCGCACACATCATCGTCACCGGGCGGGCTGTCCCGTGGACCCGGCACATCCTGGACGACCTGGGCTACCAGGGCATCGCGGTCTGCGGCCAGGGCGCGCAGGTCTACCACGCGGGCGAGCACAAGCTGCTGACGTCGCTGACGCTGGACCGCCAGCTCGCCGGCCTCGCGCTCTCCAAGATCGAGGCGGAGGTCGGGCCGCTGGCGCTGGCCGCGAGCCGCGACGGGCTCGACGGTGAGGTGCTGGTCGGTCCCGGCTTCCGCGGACAGGAAGGGTCCCTGCCGGCCGTCTTGGTGAAGGACACGACCGAGATGTGGTCCGCGCCCCTGAACAAGGTCTACATCCAGCACCCGGAACTCGACGACGACGCACTGGCGGACGCAGCGCGTGGGGCCGTCGGCAACCTGGTGGACGTGGTCATGGCAGGCCCGGGCGTGGTGGAGATCCTGCCGTTGGGGCTGAGCAAGGCGACCGGGCTCTCGCTGGCGGCACGCCGGCTGGGTGTGAAGGCGGCGGACACACTCGCCTTCGGTGACATGCCGAACGACATTCCGATGTTCGCCTGGGCGCAGCACGGGGTCGCGATGGCCAACGCTCATGACGACCTGAAGGCCGTCGCGCACGAGATCACCGCCTCGAACGAGGACGACGGCATCGCTGTGGTGCTGGAGCAGTTGCTCTAGGCAGCCGCAGGCCACGCGCATGCGGAGAATCACGGGCCCGGTGCAGGCATGCACCGGGCCCGTGATCGTGTGCGGCCTCAGCGCACGGAGTCGTCTGCGTATCTGTGCGGAGGATGCGCGGATCGAACGCGCGCGGGGTCAACGGCCCCGACCACGGCTTAGCAAGCCGCTGCCTTACCACTCGGCCAATCCTCCGGGTGGGCGGCCGCGCGATGCGCGCAAAAAAGCCGCCCCGGGCGTCCTGCTGGGAGCGGCTCAGCGGAGTGAGGTGATGGTTACTCCGGCGCCTGCTCCGGGCCGCCCTGGTGAGAACTCGACGGACTCGTACTCTCGGTCATCGTCGCGCTCCTCTCCCGGTCCCTGTGGCGTGCACTTCCTCAACCACTGTGCCCGGGGCGGCCCTTGTCCGCCACCCATTATTTCGAGCGTCGACCAGGGCCCCGGCCGACGTGGTTGCTCGCGGCCCACGACCGCCCGTTCGGACCGGGGCGGGGCGGACCGCGAGCATAGGTCAGGGACCAGCGGCGCTTACGACGGCGTCGCAGATCCTTGAGCTGAAGGACGAAGTCGTCCATCCGGGCATCGATACGGACGATGTCCTCGGACATGTCTCCGAGCCGGACGCTCATGGCCCCGACAACCCGGTTCGTGGCCTCGAGCCTCCGGTCGAGACTGTCGAGCCGGTGCGACATCCGGTTGAGCACCGGTCCAAGTTCCTGGAGCGCCACGCCGACTCCGGCCAGGCAACACTCGACCCGGGTGACACGCCGATCGAGCGAGGCGTACCCCGCCCGCAAATCCTCCTCCGCGTCGAGCAGATGGGTGCGGACACATCGAGCGATGTCGCTATCGCGAAGAAGCATCGCGACATTGAGTACGGTCCTACGGGTGAACAGTCTCAGCTGAGTGGCAGCCTGTGGATAACTCTTCACCTCTCGCCGCCCCATAGCGACTCGATGTCGCTATGGAAAGATCGCAGCTCAGCACCGCGTAGCACGCACATGCCGTTCTCCGCGAACTCCTTGTGGTGCCGGTCGGTCAGCCTTCTGACAGAGGCTGTGGATACTTCGAAGTAACGAACCACGTCCTCTGTGCGGACGTGAATTCCGTCAGGGAGCATGACAAGGCTCTTCACCTTGTCGAGGACATCGACGCGCCCCATTTGCTCGACGCGCAGCGCGCGCGATTCGAGCAGGGCGACTTCCGTGGGCATGAGCATGTCTTCCGTTCGCGAAAACGACGATGAACGGCCCTCTCCCCGGGCTTCAGGGGCGGAGGTCGCTCACGGTTGCCACTCACCCAATGACCGACCCGGCCGGCGCTGTCTCGCCGGAGTCGGCAATCCCCAAATTTCACGAACGCTACGACGCCACGGATCCCAATTGCCTCCACGCACCCTGAACAACGAGCCGATAAACGTACAGTTACGCGCACGACTGTCCATTCATACGTCAACCCCCGCCCGACGGGCAGGGGTTGACAGACGCAGGGGACAGCAGAGCCCTTCGGCTCACTCCTCGCCGGCGAGCTTCAGCGTGCGCAGTTTCTGACCCGCGTACCAAGTGGCGAGCACCGTGACAGCCGCCAGCAGAACCGTCGCGAGCGGCAGTCCGACCTCTGAGGTGATCGCACCTTCCCCGCCGACCTTTTCGGCAAGCGCGAGCGACCACTGCTGCACGCTGAGCGTGCGCGCCCCGGGCACGAAGCTGCCGAAGAGCGCCTCCCACACCAGCGCGTAGACCAGGCCGAAGACCACCGCATGCCTGCTGACCGTGCCGAGCAGCAGGAACAGCGCGCTGTACGCGATGGAGGCGACCAGCGCCGCGATCGTGTACGCCACCGCGATCTGCTGGCCGTTGCCGTTGAGGATCATGCCTGCGGCGAAAGTCGGCAGGGCGGAGAAGACCATGGTCACGGCGATCGCCACGATCAGCTTGGTGAAGATGATCGTCGGCCGTTTCACCGGCTTGGCCAGCAGATAGACGATCGAACCGTCGTCGATCTCGGGGCCGATGGCCCCCGTACCGGCGATCACACCGATCAGCGGCACCATCGTGGCGATGGCGAAACCGCCCAGCACATCGGCGGCGACCTGGTCATCGGCCCCGGCGAACGCCCGTACCGCGACGGCGATGACGATCAGCAGGGCGGGCAGGACGAAGAGGATCGCAGCCCTGCGCCGGCCGAGCAGGGCCCGGTAGGTGAGCCGGGCGACTGTGGGGTTGTACATGACGCTTCACAGCTCCTTTCAGGCCACTACTCAGGCCGCTACGAGATAGGAAAAGACTGATTCGAGGGACTCGTCGGACGGCGAGACAGTCAGCAGACGGATGCCGTGTTCCCGCGCGACCCTCGGCAGCAGCGCGGTGAACCGTCCGAAGTCGACCGCCTGGATGCGCAGGACCTGCTCGCTCAGGTCGACTTCGATCCCGGCCGTCGACGGGTCGGCGATGAGCGCGGCGGCGAGGGCGCGGTCGTCACTGGACCGGACGAGATAGCGGTGCGGACGGTCCGTCATCAGCCGGCGGATCTTCCGGAAGTCACCGGACGCTGCATGCCGTCCGGCCACGATCACCTCGATGTGCGAGGCGAGTTGCTCGACCTCTTCGAGGATGTGGGAGGAGAAGAGGACCGTACGGCCCTCGGCGCCCATCCGCCGCAGCAGCTCCATCAGCTGCATCCGCTGGCGGGGATCCATCCCGTTGAACGGTTCGTCGAGCAGCAGCACGGACGGCTCGTGGACCAGCGCGGACGCCATCTTCACGCGCTGCCGCATGCCCTTGCTGTACGTGGCGATCTTGCGGTCCTGCGCGTACTCCATCTCGACCGTGGCCAGCGCCTTCTGCGCGGCAGCCTCGTCGAGTCCCTGCAGTTCCGCGTTGGCGACGACGAATTCGCGGCCGGTGAGGAAGTCGTACATCGCCTCCCGCTCCGGGACGATGCCGATCTGCCGGTACACCTCCTCGTTGCGCCAGATCAGCGCTCCGTCGAGGGTGACCTTGCCGGTCGACGGTGCGAGGAACCCGGCCATCATGTTGATCAGCGTGGACTTCCCCGCACCGTTGGGGCCGAGCAGCCCGGTCACGCCGGGTCCCACGGTCATGCTCACGTCGTTGACGGCGACCACATTGCCGAACCAGCGCGAGGTGTGGTCGATCTCGATGGTGGTCACAGCCCGACCCTCCGGTAGCGGCGCATCAGTACGGCGTACGAGCCGGCGACGAGCGTGAGAACAACGATCAGATACACCACACCTGCCCCGGCGCCCGGTCCTTCCCCTCCGGGGAAGTGGGAAGTGGCACCGAGGAACGCACTCTGGACGCCGCCGATCAGCGTGAGGGGGGAGAAGAGCCCCAGCCACTGCACGGCGCCCGCCGAGCCCGTCTCCCAGGCGATGGCCTGGACCGTGGAGACCGCTCCGAACGAGATGGTCAGGACGGCGATCACCGCGGCGACGCCGAAACCGCGGCGCGGAGTCAGTGCGGCCATGACCAGGCCGAGCCCGGCGAAGAGCAGGGAGAGCAGCGCCACCGACACCAGCCCCTGCCCGAACGACGTGGTCTGGTCGGCGAAGTCGAACTTCGCCAGCAGGGCGCCCACGTACATCACCAGCAGCGGCGTCACGGTGAGGATGAACAGGGCGGATGCCATGGCGGCGTACTTGGCGACCACGTAGTCGACCCGCTCAATGGGGCGCGAGAAGTAGAGGGGCACGCTCTTGAAACGGAGATCCCGGGACACGGACTGCGGTGCCTGCGAGGCGATGAAGAGGCCGATGACGGCCTGCAGATAGATCGCGAAGTCCGTGTACTTGATCGCGAGCTTGGTCGCGTTGGGCGTGGCCATCGCGACGGCCACGATGATCAGCGCGACCAGGCACATCACGCCGAAGAGCAGCATCGGCAGCACCTTGGACTTGGCGGAACGGCCCAGTCCGAAGGAGCCCCGCAGCGACTGCGAGTAGAGGGAACGGCGGGCATACCCGCGGCCCAGGCGCGGGCCGTCGTAGGCGCGGTACCCGATGTTGTGGATCCGGGTGTTGTCGCCCCCGGTCACGGCCCCGGTCTCAGTGCTCATCGCGACCGCTCCCCTTCTGCTGTGCGGCTCCGGTCAGGACCGTCTCTGCGGTCTCTGCGGTGCCTTCGGTACGGAAGACCTCGGCGATGTGGTGGCGTCGCTGTTCCATCCGTACGAGACCGAGTCCGAGCCCGGCGACGCTGTCGCGGACGACGTCGTACGTCTCCTCGCCGGTGGCCTCGATCAGCAGGATGTGACCGGCGCCCGGCAGACCGTCCGCCTCGATTCCGTCGCGGCCCAGAAGGCTGACACCGGCTGCCGTGAGCGCCCGGCGCAGTGCGTCCGTGCCGTCGGGGTGGGCGTCGCTGTCGGTGACCTCGACCGCGAGGGTCGTGGTGGTCTGGGTGAAGTCGCTGGTGGAGCTGGAGCGCAGCAGCGCGCCGCCGTCGATGATGACGACATGGTCGCAGGTGCGCTCCAGTTCTCCCAGAAGGTGGGAGGTCACCAGGACCGAGATGCCGAAGTCGGTGTGGACGCGGCGGATCAGGCCGAGCATCTCGTCGCGGCCGACCGGGTCCAGGCCGTTGGTCGGCTCGTCGAGGAGGACCAGCTGCGGGTCGTGGACCAGCGCCTGGGCCAGCTTCACGCGCTGCTTCATGCCGGTCGAGTAGCCGCCGATGGGGCGATAGCGCTCCTCGTACAGACCGACGTGTCGCAGCGTGTCGGCGGTGCGCTCGCGCGCTGCCGTCGGCGGCAGTCCGGACATCCGCGCCATGTGGACGACGAACTCGGTGGCCGAGACGTCCGGCGGCAGGCAGTCGTGCTCGGGCATGTAGCCGACCCGTTCCCGGATGGCCGCACCACTGGTGGCGACGTCCAGCCCGAGCACCGAGGCCCGGCCTTCCGTGGCGGGGGACAGACCCAGCAGGATCTTGATCAGTGTGGACTTGCCGGCTCCGTTGGCGCCCACCAGGCCGGTCACACCAGGCCCGATGTCCAGGGAGAGCCGGTCAAGCGCGGTCACCCGGGGGAACCGCTTGCTCAGGCTTTCGGTCGCGATCACAGTCACATCTTCGACGGTAGTGGCGCGGGCCACACCGGTCGTCAGACCAGGCGGTTGGATCCGCGTCAGTCTTCAGTCGTACGGCCCCGTAGGGGAACCCCGCGAGGGAGGACGACGAAGGTATGGGGTGGTGGCCGGGAGCAGGGCCGGAGGGGAGAGCTCGGGGAGTTGTCCACAGGTCTTGCGCACCTCTTGACGCAGCCGCCGGCCATTGTCACATTCATCAGTGTCACGTTACGAGCACGTACCGCACACGGCATGGGACGGACGGTGGCATGGCCTCACCGGTGAAGGAAGGACTGCCCCAGGCGCTCCAGGGGTTCAGAGAGGTGCAACGCCTCGCGTACGCCTGCGCGGAGGCGGTCGCCGCACGGCTCGAACCGGGGGTGACGGAGCGCGAGGCGGCCCGGATGCAGCGGGAGTGGCTGCGCGAGCGAGGGGTCCGTGACTGGTTCCATCTCCCGTTCGCCTGGTTCGGGGACCGCACGGCGTTCGCCGGTTTCAAAGTGCCGCTGCAGTTCTTCCCGACCAACCGGAAGCTGGAGCCCGGGATGCCGTTCATCCTCGACATGGCTCCGGTGTACAAGGGGTTCACGGCGGACATCGGATATTCCGGCTGTCTCGGGCTCAACCCGTTGCACGACAGGCTCCTTGCCGATCTTGAGGTCCACCGCGCGCTGATCCTGGACGAGGTGCGCGAGCGACGCTCGCTGCGCGAGATCTATGAGGACGTCGAGCGCCTGATGATCAAGCAGGGGTACGCCAACAGGCACCGCGCCTATCCTTTCGGCGTCATCGCCCACAAGGTCGACCGCGTGGCTGAGCGCCGCTGGTCACCGCAGGTGTTCGGGTTCGGTACGCAGTCGCTCAAGGGCCTCGTCAGCGATGCGGTGCACGGCCACCGGGCCGGCTGGTCTCCGCTGTGGAGTCCGTACCGCTTCTCCGACCACCCACCGCAGCCGGGGCTGTGGGCGGTCGAGCCCCATCTCGGATTCCGGTGTACAGGCGCGAAGTTCGAGGAGATCCTGGTCGTCACCGATTCCAAGGACCCCGGGCAGAGCGCCTTCTGGCTGGACGACGATCTGCCGCATGTGCGGCGCTGGGCCGAGGAGAGGGTGGCGGCGTGAGGCTGCAGGATGTGCCGGGGTTCCGCGAACGCCGGGTGCGTACGGGCGGGATCGAGCTGTGCGTCGCCGAGCTGGGCGACGAGACGCGTCCGACGGTCGTACTGGTGCACGGCTATCCGGACAGCAAGGAAGTCTGGACGCAGGTCGCGGCGCAGTTGGCCGAGCAGTGGCACGTTGTCCTGTACGACGTGCGCGGCCACGGCCGGTCAACGGCTCCGGAGCCGCTGCGCGGCGGGTTCACCCTGGAGAAGCTCACCGACGACTTCCTTGCCGTCGTCGATGCGGTGAGTCCGGACCGGCCGGTGCACCTGGTCGGGCACGACTGGGGTTCGGTCCAGTCGTGGGAGTTCGCGACGGTCAGACGCACCGAGGGCCGGATCGCCTCCTTCACGTCGATGTCGGGTCCCTCCCTGGACCACTTCGGTCACTGGATCAAGCAGCGGATGACGCGGCCCACCCCGCGCCGGGTCGGTCAGCTGCTCGGCCAGGGGGCCAAGTCCTGGTACGTGTACATGCTGCACACACCGGTGCTGCCGGAGCTCGCCTGGCGAGGCCCGCTCGGCAAGCAGTGGCCGCGGATACTCCAGCGGATGGAGAAGGTGCCTGCGGGCGACTACCCGACGCCGTCCCTGCCGAACGACGCGGTGCACGGCGCCTGGCTCTACCGGGACAACGTCCGCGCCCGGCTGCGCGGACCGCGTGCCGACGCGTACGCACATGTGCCGGTCCAGCTGATCACGCCGACGGGTGACATCTTCCTTTCGGAGAAGCTGTACGACCAACTGGAGCTGTGGGTGCCGCACTTGGTACAGCGATCCCTGCCGGCCAAGCACTGGGTGCCGCGCACTCGCCCGGACCAGCTTGCCTCCTGGATCAGCGAGTTCGTCGCCGCCAATGAGTCGGCGATGGAAGACGGGCGGCCTGCACCGGACACCGCACCGACCGGTGCGTACGCCGACCGGTTCGGCGGTCAGCTGGTCCTGGTGACGGGCGCGGCGGGCGGGATCGGGCGGGCCACCGCGTTCGCGTTCGCGGAGGCGGGGGCCCGGGTGGTGGCCGTGGACCGTGACGCGGAAGGGGCGGCCAGAACGGCGGAGATGGCCCGTCTGATCGGCTCGCCCGCCGCCTGGGGCGAGGCGGTGGACGTCAGCGACGAGCAGGCGATGGAGAAGCTTGCCGAGAAGGTCGCCGCCGAGTACGGCATCGTCGACGTCCTGGTCAACAACGCCGGGATCGGTCTGTCCGGCTCCTTCCTGGAAACCACGAGCGAGGACTGGAAGAACGTCCTCGACGTCAATCTGTGGGGTGTCATCCACGGCTGCCGGATCTTCGGCAGGCAGATGGCCGAGCGCGGCCAGGGCGGCCATATCGTCAACACCGCCTCCGCCGCCGCGTATCAGCCGTCCCGGGCGCTGCCCGCGTACAGCACCTCCAAGGCGGCCGTGCTGATGCTCAGCGAGTGCCTGCGGGCCGAACTGGCCGAGCGGTCAATCGGGGTCAGCGCCATCTGCCCCGGCATCGTCAACACCAACATCACAGCGACCACGCACTTCGCCGGGGCCGACGCCGATGAGGAGAAGCGTCTGCGGAAGCGGACCAGCCGGCTGTACGGGCTCCGCAACTACCCACCGGAGAAGGTCGCCGACGCAATCCTCGCGGCCGTGGCACACAACCGGGCCGTGGTGCCGGTGACGCCGGAGGCACGAGCCGCCCGGTTCCTGTCCCGGCTCAGTCCCGGCGCGCTGCGCGGGATCGCCCGGCTGAAGCCGCCGCTGTGAGCGGGACCGGACCGTCCGCGGCAACGACGCGCTCCGCCGCCGAGTACCGGATCGAGGACCTGGCACATGCGAGCGGTGCCACGGTCCGCACGATCCGGGCCTATCAAGACCGGGGGCTGCTGCCGACGCCGGAGCGGCGCGGCCGGGCCAATGTGTACCGGGACACGCATCTCGCCCGGCTCCGGCAGATCGCCGACCTGCTGGACCGCGGTTACACGCTGGCCAGCATCAAGGAACTGCTGGAGGCGTGGGACGCGGGACGCGGGCTGGGTGGAGTGCTCGGGCTCGTCGCCGAGGTGCACGGCCCGTGGACGGACGAGCAGGCCGACCGGATCACCCGGGACGAGCTGCATGCGAAGTTCGGCGGCGCGCAGGACGATCAGGCGGTCGCCGAGGCCGTCGAGCTCGGCGTACTGGAGTGCATCCCGGACCGGGACGACGAGTTCCTGGTCCCGAGCCCACAAGAGCTCGCCGTAGCAGTCGAGTTGCATGCCGCAGGGGTGCCCATCACTGCAATCTCCGGACATCTGCGGGAACTTCGCGGCCAGGTCGAGCACATCGCCTCCCGTTTCCTGGAGTTCACCACGGAGCATGTGTTCGCGCGCTACCTCGGCCATCGTCCACCGACGGACGCTGATGCGGCCGAGGCCGCCTCGTTGGTCCGTCGGCTCCGCCCGCTCGCCCAGCAGACAGTGGACGCGGAACTGGCCCGAGCCATGCGGACGTTCGCCACACGTCATCTGCAGCACCATCTCGTCGCGGACACATCGCTCACTCCGGGCCCCTCGACGAGCCGGCCGCATTCCGTACCACTGCCGCAGGAAACAATGCAGGCCGTACAGCGTCTGGTTGGTCCACAGAACGTCGCCGCCTTTGTCGCCGCCGCCACTGAACGCGAGCTAAAGAAAAGGACATTGGACGCACTTGCTACATCACCCCGCAAATCAAAGCAATTTGACCAAATGGGTTGATTGTGGCGCTACTTGTCCACAGATTCGCCAATTAGCCTGTGTATAACTGCAGTTGCTTGTGGATCAAACCTGTGGACGAAAATCGTCGGTGTGAAGCGTGAGCAAATTCTGGTGCGCCGGCGAGATCGCCACAGGCACTCTGTCCGGATGGATGAGAGACGCACCGTCAAGGTGTCCAAGTACCTCGCAAAGTATCTGCGGCACCAGCCCGAGCGGATCGGGATCCGTCTCGACCCAAACGGCTGGGTGACGATCGACGAGCTGCTCCGGGCCGCGGCTCGGCACGGCTTCCCCATCACCCGTGCCGAGCTCGACCATGTCGTCGCCGCCAATGACAAACAGCGCTACGCGATCGAAGGCGACCGTATTCGGGCGAGCCAGGGCCACACCGTCCCGGTGGACCTCGGTCTGTCTCCGTCCGAGCCGCCCGCGTACCTCTACCACGGCACGGTGGGCCGCGCCCTCGACGCGATCCGCACCGAGGGGCTGCGCCCCATGAACCGGCTCCACGTCCACCTCTCGGCCGACCGCGAGACGGCTACCCGCGTCGGCGCCCGCCGCGGCAGGCCCGTGATCCTCTCCGTGGATGCGGGCGCGATGCACCGCGCCGGCCACCTCTTCTACGTCAGCGCGAACGGGGTCTGGCTGACCGACTCCGTACCGCCGGAGTTCCTCCGCTTTCCCGGCTGAACCCGAGCCGCCCGGCACGGCTCATGCGAAGGGCGCGATCTTCCCGCCCTGCTGGTGGCTGCCTCTGCCCGGCGACAGGACGTACAAGACGCTCGTCCCGCGCGGCACACGGCCGCTGCGGCCCGGCCGCAGCGGCCGCTGACGCGCCTCTGCTCCGCAGCTCTCCCGCCGTATGGTCGTATGTATGCGTCTGAGCACTGTAATTCTGCCGATTCACCGCTGGAGCGAGGGCCGGAAGGTCTGGCAGCACGCCGAGGAACTGGGATTCCACGCCGCGTACACGTATGACCATCTGGCCTGGCGGACCTTCCGCGACGGGCCGTGGTTCGGCGCGGTGCCGACCCTGACCGCCGCGGCGGCCGCCACCGAGCGGCTGCGCCTGGGCACCCTCGTCACCTCGGTCAAGCCTTTTTCACCTATCGCGTCCTGACCTGCGAAGATTCCCCTTGGCCGGAGAGCGCGGTTGACCGTTCAGATGCCGATGAGCCGGACGCGGTCGCCGCACAACCGGGCCATGTCGTCGACGTCTGAGGTCAGCATGGCCACCGGGCCCGGCTGGCGCAGTGCCACCTCGGCGACGGTCGCGTCGATCGCGTACTTGTGGCCGTGCAGACCGGCGGCCTTGAGCAGTTCCGCAGACGCCTTCGCTGCGCTCTCGGTCACCGGCTCGACCTTGACGCGGGAGAGCACCCACTGCAGTCGAGGCATGTTCACCCGCGCATGGCTGACCTCCACGATGGTGTTGGCGCTGATGACGCAGTCGGCGCCCAAGGTGTGGAACACCTGGAACATCGCGAGGATCTTTCGGTCCTGAGCGATCCAGGCGGAGAGCCCCTCCGAGTCCAGGACGACGGTCTCGACGTGCTCGATCACGCGGCGCTCGCCGATCCGCCGACTTGCGCCATACCGAAGATCCTTGAGCGGGCCTCGGCCAGCTCCTCCTCGGTGAACTCCCCGTGCTCCTCCTGGTGACGCAGCAGGTCGGCGCCGAGCAACTGGTGCCGTAGCTGCCGTGCCACCGCCTCGGCGACATACCCGGAGACGTTGTCTGTGAGCTTCCTCAGCTCGGCGACCTGGTCCGTCGGCAGCGTAACCGTGATGCGTGTCGTTTCCGCCATACCTTGAGCATACTGCGGTATGCGCACGCCCGGGTCTACTGCTCTGCGGTTCCTGCAGGGCGATGCCGTGTACCTGTCCGCGCTGGACGAGACGATCGAAATCCTTCGGCGCTGGGCGCGAGAAGGCCGCACCGACTGCCGGTCCAGGTCCCTCAGCGAAGAACTGAGGGCGAAGGGGCACAACGTCCACTACCGCTGCCCGATCATCAGCCTCCTACTGGCTGACACCTGCCGCCGGGGCAACCAGGGGCTTGAGCCCATGCTCTCGTCCCTCGTGATCCTCAAGGCAACCGGCAGGCCCGCCGGCCAGTTCTTCGAGTTGGCCAAAGGGGCACCGTTCTACCGGACGGGCGCGGACTGGTCCTGGGAGCAGGAGCGTGCCCGCGTCATCGCACGCTACCGCGAGCGCTGATCATTGCCGATGCCACTGCCGGATCGCCACTGGCGCGGCCCCGCGCGGCTGCGCAGTGTTGCCAGCAGTCGCTGCCCGTGTGAATGGTGACTACCGACGGCCGGTGAGGAGCGCGCCGAGGCGGTCGCCGATCACGGAGACGCCCGGACGGGGCTCGTTCTCGTAGTACCAGGGCTTGCGTCGGCGCAGCAGCGTCTCACCGTGCTCGCTCCAGGTGAATCCGGGTTTCCGCAGGAGCTTCCGGAACACCTCATCAGCGGTTTCCGGGTGGGCGGCGGCCAGACGGCGAATCGGCAGTGGCGCGATCGACTCCTCGCGCAGGTAGGTGCGCAGCAGATCCTGGTGCCGCCTGCGGCCCGTGCGGGCGGGGTCCGCAAAGAGGTCCCGCAGCATCCCGTAGTCGGCGTAGAAGTTGAGCCCGTCGACCTGGTCGTAGATGACACCGATGGTGTCCGAGTCCACCAGTTCCGGCGGAAACTCGAAGAAGGGCAGGTCCAGGCCAGGGAGCCGCTTGCGCCGGGCACGGCCGGGCTGTGCGGCGACGGCGGCCTCCTGGCAGTGGCGGTAGTAGGCGTTGAGGAGGTCCTCGGCTTCGGCAGGCGGAAGGACCAACTCGTCGCCGCCGCAGAACTCGACGAACGCGGCCCGGTCCTCCCGCATCCGCTGCCACCCCTGCTCGATCTTCTGGGGGTTGCGGAAGACCAGCTCGGGTTGGCTGGTGGCCAGTTCGAGTGCCGCCTGTGCGATGTCGGCGGCACTGGACCTCGGGTAGTACGACATCGCCCCGGACACCAGCCACGCCCCGTCGGCCGAGCGGAGGGGCACCAGGCAGGTGTGGAGGAATCCCCCCTTGGACGCTCCGCGGAACGCCGCCCGCCCGACATTCGAGTAGGTGCGGTACTCCAGGTCGTCGACCAGGTTCAGCAGGACGACGGCATCCCCGTCCTTGCGCTGGATCTCGAAGATGCCCTCGACCGGGTCACGCCAGCCGAGCAACATCTCCCGGTCGGCCGTGGTCAAGCCCTTCCGCCCGGCAACAAACCGGTCCACCACCGTCGAACCGTCCGGCAACCGGTACCGCAGGATGAATCGGTCGGTGATCCGGATCGCCTCACCCTCGTCCAGCTGCCGTGCAGGCCCAGCGGCCTCCAGCAGGAGGGGCGTCAACCACCGGTCGAAGCGCGCGCTCTGAGCGAAGGTGACCAGTTTCCCCTTCAACTCGGCGCTACGCTCGATGAGATCGGTCAGCGCCGGTTCAGCAGCACCCTGATGCGCGCGCTGTACGGCCTCAGCCACGTTCAGTCCTTTCGTACGAGCCGGTTCCGCATGAATGAGAGGTACCCGGCCTCAACCTGCCCAGTGGCGGTACGCCTCGATCCACTCCGCCCCCTCGGGCGCCGGGCTGGGCAACGGCAGCTCCAGGATGCCGATCGACTGCCGGACGCGGCCACGAGAGCACAGGGCGACGATCCTGCCGTCCGGCGTGAGGTCGATGCCGCTCACAGTTACCTCGACGCCCAGAACCGCGGTGGCAAAGGGCAGGTCGAGGTGCTCCTCAAGCATGGCGAACAGACCGGTCCGCTGCTCGTCCTCGCCATAGGCGTCCACCGTCGCCTCTTCGATCATGGTCTCGAGCTCGGCCCTACCCAACGTGCCCATGACGCCACGGTAGCGGCCCCCATCGCGACGTCGGCGCGGCTTCCCGAATCTGCTCCGCCGGCATATCCGTGGCAGCGAGAAGCCCGCGTATGGTCGGGGGCATGCGTCTGAGCACGGTGATCCTCCCCATCCACCGGTGGGTCGAAGGACAGAAGATCTGGCGGCGGGCCGAGGACCTCGGCTTCCATGCCGCATACACGTACGACCACCTGTCCTGGCGGACCTTTCGGGACGGGCCGTGGTTCGGTGCCGTCCCCACGCTCACGGCCGCGGCAGCGGTGACGCAGAGTATCCGTTTGGGTACGCTCGTGACGTCCCCCAACTTCAGGCACCCGGTCACCCTGGCCAAGGACCTCATCACGCTGGACGACGTCTCCGACGGGCGGATCACCCTCGGCATCGGCGCGGGCGGCAACGGTTTCGATGCCACCACGCTGCGCAGGAGCGACGAGGAACCGTGGACGCCGCGCGAGCGGGCCGACCACTTCGCCGAGTTCGTACCGCTCCTCGACCAGCTTCTGCGGGAGCCGTCCGTCACCTATGAGGGCGAGTTGTATGCGGCGAACGAGGCCCGGAACGTGCCCGGCTGTGTGCAGCTGCCCCGGCTGCCCTTCGCGGTGGCCGCGACCGGTCCGCGCGGGCTGAAGCTCGCCGCGCAGTACGGTCAGGCCTGGGTCACCACCGGCGACCCCAAACTGTTCGAGACGGGTACCCCGGAGCAGTCCGTGGCAGCCATCCGCGGGCAGATCAGCAAGCTCGGCACGGCCTGCGAAGCCATCGGCCGGGATGTCGCCGAGCTGGACAAGATCCTGCTCACCGGATTCACCCCGGACCGCCCTCTGGAGTCCTTCGACGCGTTCGTCGACTTCGCGGGCACCCATTTCGAGCTGGGCTTCACGGAGATCGTCATCCACTGGCCGATCCCGGACTCCGACTTCGCGGCGGACGAGAAGGTCTTCGAACGGATCGCCATCGAGGGGCTGTCCCAGCTCGGCTGACCCGCGCACCCACGCGCGCACCACCGGCTGCCCTCTCATCACCCCTGACATATGGCGTCAGGGGTGTTCTCCTGGTCAGGGGCGCGCACCCTCAAATGCGCGCCCCTCCGCACACCCGTGCACCCCTGTACGGGAGAATGGCCGGGTGACCTCAGCTACCGACTCGCCTCTGCCTGCCGCTCCCCGGCTGATCGCCACCGACCTGGACGGCACTCTGCTGCGCGACGACAAAACCGTCTCGGACCGCACGGTCGCGGCGCTGGCCGCGGCCGAGGAGGCCGGGATCGAGGTCTTCTTCGTCACCGGCCGCCCGGCCCGCTGGATGGACGTCGTCAGCGACCATGTCCACGGCCACGGCCTGGCGATCTGCGCGAACGGCGCCGCGATCGCCGACCTGCACGCGGGCGGCAGGCTGCTCAAGGTCCGCCCGCTGGAACGCGCCGCCGCCCTCGATGTCGTCCACGCCCTGCGCGCGGCCGCTCCGGGCACCTCGTTCGCTGTCGAGCTGGCCACCGGCATCCACTACGAACCGGCCTACCCGCCGTTCCATCTCGACCCGGGCGCCACCGTCGCCACTGCCGAGAAGCTCCTCCACGAAGAGACGCCGGGCGCCGGAGCCCCTGTACTGAAGCTCCTCGCACACCACGCCGAACTGGCCCCGGACGACTTCCTCGCCGTCGCACACACGGCAGCCGGTGACCGGGCGTCCCTCACCCGGTCCAGCCCGACGGCCCTGCTGGAGGTCAGCGGACTCGGTGTCTCCAAGGCCAGCACCCTCGCGCTGTGCTGCGCCGAGCGTGGCATCTCGCCCGCCGAGGTCGTCGCCTTCGGGGACATGCCGAACGACGTGGAGATGCTGAGCTGGGCGGGCACCTCGTACGCGATGGGCAACGCCCACCCGGCCGCGGTCGCCGCCGCCTCCGGGCGGACCGTCACCAACGAGGAGGACGGCGTCGCGATCGTCATCGAGCGGCTCGTGGCCGAGCGCCGGAAGTACCTCAGCCAGAGCTGAACGATCCCCGGCCCGAACTCCGACGTGGACCTCAGAGCGGCACCTCCCACACCGCAGTCGTACCGCCCCCGTCCTCGCCGAGGCCCGGCCCGAACCAGCTCGACCCGCCCAGCGACTCCGCCCTGCGCGCCAGGTTCCGCAGCCCGCTGCGCCGCCCGCCCTCCGGAATGCCCACGCCGTCGTCTGCGACCGACAGCCGCACCGCGTCGCGTCCGTCGGGCAGCGTGACGGTCGCGTCGACGACCACGTCGATCAAGGACGCCTCGGCGTGCCGGAAGGCGTTGGAGAGCGCCTCCCGCAGCGCCGCGATCAGGTTCTTGCCGGTCAGCTCGCCGACCAGCGAGTCGACCGGGCCGAGGAAGCGGTGCGAGGGCTTGAAGCCCAGCGGGACGGCCGCCATATTGATCTCGCGCAGGACGCGGGCCCGCAGCCCGGGCGGCGCCTCGGCCGGTTCCTGCTGCAACGCGAAGATCGCGGTGCGGATCTCCTGGATCGTCACGTCCAGTTCGTCCACGGCCCGCCCCACTCCGGCCTGCACCTCGGGTACGACCGACCCGCGCTGGGCGCTCTCCAGCATCATCCCGGTGGCGAACAGCCGCTGGATGACCAGGTCGTGCAGATCGCGGGCGATTCGGTCGCGGTCCTCGTAGACCGCGAGCCGCTCCCGGTCCCGCTGCGCCTCGGCCATGATCAGCGCGAGTGCGGCCTGCGAGGCGAACTGTGCGGCCAGCGTCCGCTCGGTCTCGGTGAACGGCCGGTCGCCCCGGGCGCGGGGGGTAGCGAGCGCACCGAGCACCCGCCCACCGCTGTGCAGCGGCAGCAGCATGCTCGGGCCGAACTGGTGGGCCAGCCTGGTGATCACGCGGGAGTCGGTGGCCGAGTCGTCTATGAGGACCGCCTCGCCGGCCAGCAGCTTCGCTGCCACCGGGCTCTCCGGACCGATGATCATCCCGAGCGAGGCGGACGGGCTGTCGGCGGAGACGGCAACGATCTCCAGACCGCCCTCCTTCGCCGGCAGAAGCACGATCCCGGCAGCGGATGCGGCGAGGTGGCGGGCCTGTTCGGCGACGACGGCAAGCGCGTCGTCCGCGTCCCCGCCGGAGAGCAGCGCGGTGGTCACGGCCACCGATCCGTCGATCCACCGCTCGCGGTGGCGCGCCGCCTCGTAGAGCCGGGCGTTGCCGATGGCGATCCCTGCCTCCGTGGCGAGCACCCGCACCATGTGCAGGTCGTAGTCGTTGAACTCGCGCCCACCCTCCTTCTCGGCCAGATAGAGGTTGCCGAAGATTTCTCCCTGTACGCGGATGGGGACCCCGAGAAAAGTCCGCATCGATGGATGGCCGGCGGGGAATCCGGCGAACCTCGGATCGGCTGTCAGATCTGCGAGCCGCACCGGTGCCGGGTCGTGAATGAGTGCGCCGAGCAGTCCCCTCTGACCGTCGGGCCGGTGTCCGATCTCGGCTTCCACCGCCTCCGGCACCCCATACGTGAGGAAGTCGGAGAGTCCCTTGCCCTGGGTGTCGACCACGCCGATGGCGGCGTAGCGGGCGTGGGCGAGTTCGGCAGCGGTCTCGCAGATCCGGTCGAGGGTGGAGTGCAGTTCGAGACCGGTGCCGACGGAGCGCATGGCTTCCAGCAGCTGCGGGACGCGGGCGGTGAGCTCGGTGGACAGGCCCTGCAGGCTGCGGGTCGCCTGCGTTGCGGCTTCGAGTGAGTCCTTCGGGTCCGGCTCTGGCATACCCAGAGCCTAATTAGCCCCTTTTGGGGAGGAAAGTCGGCCGATGGTCCGGCACACCGCTCCGGCCCCTGCCCGACGGGCCTGCCCGAGTGCTTCTACGCCCGTCCTGCGGGAGCCGGGATCCGTACGGTCTCCTGTTCGCGCTCCAGCATCCGGCTCAACGGTCCCTCCACCGTCGCAAGATCGGCGTACGGACCGCGCTGCACGATCCTGCCCGCGTCCATCACGACCACCTCGTCGACCGCTTCGAGCCCCACCAGCCGATGGGTGATCAGAACCGTTGTGCGGCCCCGGGTCGCGGTCAGCAGATCCGCCGTCAGGGCGTCCGCCGTCGCCAGGTCGAGATGCTCGGCGGGCTCGTCCAGGACGAGTACGGGGAAGTCGGCGAGGAGCGCCCGGGCGAGCGCGAGCCGCTGACGCTGCCCGCCGGAGAGGCGGGCGCCATGCTCGCCGACGAGCGTGTCGAGCCCGTCGGGCAGCGCCTGCACCCAGTCGAGCAACCGTGCCTGCGCGAGGGCGCCCTGCAGGTCGTCGTCCGTCGCGCCGGTGCGGGCCAGCCGCAGGTTCTCCCGGATGGAACTGTCGAAGACATGGGCGTCCTGGGCGCAAAGCCCGACGAAACGCCGGACAGTGTCGCCGTCCAGTGCGGAGGCCTCCACACCACCGATGCGGTACGTCCCCGACCGCGCGTCCAGGAAGCGGAGCAGGACCTGCGCGAGGGTGGTCTTCCCTGAGCCCGAAGCGCCGACGACGGCGATGCGCCGCCCGGCGGTCAGCGTCAGGTCGACGGAGCCCAGGGCGTCCCGCGGCGCTCCTGCGTACCGGGCCGCCAGCCCGCGTACCTCCAGCGGGAAGGGAGAGGCGGGTGGATCGGCCGGGGCGGCAGGTTCGAGCACCGGCACCGGGGCGTCCAGCACCTCGTACACCCGCTCCGCACTCCGCTTGACCCGCTGCCGGTACTGCACGGCGAGCGGCAGGCCGGTCACGGCCTCGAACGCGGCGAGCGGCGTGAGCACCACCACTGCGAGCTCCACTCCGGCCAGCCGCCCGTCGAGAACCGCCGGCACGGAGACGAGTGCGGCAGCGACAACCGTCAGACCGCAGATCGCGGCGGAGAGCCCGCCCCCGAGCGCGGTGGCCGTTGCCGCCCGGGCCGCGATCCCAGTCAGCACGCCGTCGGCCTCGCGGGTCCGCGCCGAACGCGCGGGCAGGGCCCCCGCGACGGTCAGTTCGGCGGTCCCGCCGAGCAGGTCGGTGATCCGGGTGGCCAGGTCGGCTCGCGCGGGCGCCAGTTGACGTTCCGCGCGGCGGGCGCAGGCGCCGGTCACCAGCGGCACCCCGACCCCGGCCAGCAGCAGCCCGACAGCGAGCACGACGCCCGCCTGGGGCAGCATCCAGCCGGTGAACCCGGCGGCCGCCACTCCCACGACCGCCGCGGTCCCGGCGGGCAGCAGCCACCGCAGCCAGTAGTCCTGCAGCGCGTCCACATCGGCGACGAGCCGGGACAGCAGGTCTCCGCGCCGGGTCCGGGCCAGCCCGGCCGGCGCGATGCGTTCCAGTCCGCGGTACACGGCGACGCGCAGCTCGGCGAGCATCTTGAGCACCGCGTCGTGCGAGACGAGACGCTCGGCGTAGCGGAAGACGGCGCGGCCGAGCCCGAAAGCACGGGTCGCGGTCACGGCGACCATCAGATAGAGCACCGGGGGCTGTTCGGAGGCGCGGGAGATCAGCCAGCCGGAGACGGCCATGAGCCCGACGGCCGAGCCCAGGGCGAGGCTGCCCAGCAGGAGCGCGAGCGCCAGCTGCCCACGGTGTGCCCCTGCGGCCTCCCGGACCCGGGCGAGCACCTGGCCGGACCGTGCCGCGGTCTCCCGCAGTGTCTCGGGTTCCCGGGTTCCCTGGGGTACGGCGTCGGAGGCGCGCGTCGGTCCGTCCATCCCGACCGGCTCCGTGGCCGCCGCGTGTTCCGGCGCCACGCGCGGTTCCAGTGTCACCACCCGGTCGGCGACCGCGAGCAACGCCGGCCGGTGCACGACGAGCAGCACGGTCCGCCCCGCTGCCAGCCTCCGTACCGCGTCGACGATCCCGGCCTCCGTCTCGCCGTCCAGGCTCGCGGTCGGCTCGTCGAGCAGCAGCAGCGGCCGGTCGGCGAGGAACGCCCGCGCAAGCGCGAGCCGTTGCCGCTGGCCGGCGGAGAGTCCCGCGCCGTCCTCGCCAAGCAGTGTCTGCGCACCGTCGGGAAGGTCCGCCACGAAGTCGTACGCCCCCGCGTCCCGCAGCGCCGCCGTGACCGCGCTGTCGTCCGCGTCCGGTCGGGCCAGCCGTACGTTCTCCGCGATCGTGCCCGCGAAGAGATGCGGGCGCTGCGGAACCCAGGCGATCCGCTCCCGCCAGCGCTCGGGCGCCAGTGCCGCCAGATCCACGCCGCCGACCCGCACCTGCCCTGCGTCGGGCTCCGCGAACCCCAGCACCACGTGGAGCAGTGTGGACTTCCCGACACCGCTCGGGCCGACCAGGGCGACGGTCTCCCCCTCCTCGACCACCAGCGAGGCCCCGTCCAGTGACGGAGCGGTACGGCCCTCGTGCCGTACCGTCACCCCCTCCAGCTCCAGCCTCAGCGACTGCGGGACGTCCGCCGTACCGTCCGCCCGCACCTCGGTCTCCAGGACCGCAAAGATCTCCTCCGCGGCCGAGAGCCCCTCGGCGGCGGCGTGGTACTGCGCCCCGACCTGCCGGATCGGCAGGTATGCCTCGGGCGCGAGGATCAGCACCACCAGGCCGGTGTAGAGGTCCAGTTCGCCGTGCACGAGCCGCATGCCAATGGTGACGGCGACCAGCGCCACCGACAGGGTGGCGAGAAGTTCCAGGGCGAAGGAGGACAGGAACGCGATCCGCAGAGTCCGCAGAGTGGCCCGGCGGTACTGCGACGTGATGGTGCGGATGGACTCGGCCTGGGCCTTGGCCCGGCCGAAGACCTTCAGTGTCGGCAGTCCGGCGACCACGTCGAGAAAGTGTCCGGAGAGCCGGGAGAGCAGCTGCCACTGGCGGTCCATCCGGGACTGGGTGGCCCAGCCGATCAAGATCATGAAGAGCGGGATGAGCGGCAGCGTGACGACGATGATCGCGGCCGAGACCCAGTCCTCGGTAACGATCCTGGCGAGGACTGCCACGGGCACGACGACCGCGAGCCCGAGCTGCGGCAGGTAGCGCGCGAAGTAGTCGTCCAGCGCGTCGACACCGCGGGTGGCGAGCGCCACCAGAGAACCGGTGCGCTGCCCGCTCAGCCAGTCCGGTCCGAGCGCCGCGGCGCGGTCGAGCAGCCGGCCGCGGAGCTCGGACTTGACCGCCGCACTGGCCCGGTACGCGGCGAGCTCGGTCAACCAGGTGACCAGCCCCCGGCCGAGCGCGACCACCGCCAGCAGTATCAGCGGGGTCCGCAGCTCGCCAACGGTCAGCCCGTCCTCGAACCCGCCCACCACCACTTCGGCGATGAGCATGGCCTGGGCGATGACCAGCGCCGCCCCAGCCACTCCGAGTGCTACCACGGCCGCCAGGAAGAGGCGGGTGGCGCGGGCGTAGTGGAGGAGGCGCGGGTCGATCGGTTTCACGTGAAACATCCCCAATGAGCTCGGGCGGTGGACCAGGCGGGACGTGTCGGACCGCCCCCAGGACGTGTCCGGAGGATCGGGCCCGGCCGTGATCCGCCGGGACGCGTCCTCGGTGCGTCAGTGCGCTTCGGCGATGTGCTGCGTACCGATCCGCTTGCGGAACACCCAGTACGTCCAGCCCTGGTAGATCAGCACCACGGGAGTAGCGATCCCCGCGCACCAGGTCATGATCTTCAGGGTGTACGGGGTGGACGAGGCGTTGGTGACCGTGAGGCTCCAGGCGTCGTCCAGCGAGGACGGCATGACGTTCGGGAAGAGCGCCAGGAAGAGCATCGCGACCGCGGCCGTGATGGTCAGCCCGGAGAGCGCGAAAGACCAGCCCTCGCGCCCCGCCGCGACGGCACCGATCGCTCCGACCAGCGCCGCCACGGCGATGATCAACGCGAGCAGACTCCAGCCGTCGCCGTGGTCGGCCTGGGTCCAGATCAGGAAGCCGAGGGCGAGCACCGCGGTGACCAGCCCCAGCTTGAGTGCCAGCGTCCGCGCCCGGTCCCGGATGTCCCCGACAGTCTTGAGCCCCGCGAACACCGCGCCGTGAAAGGTGAAGAGGAAGAGCGTGACCAGTCCACCGAGGATCGCGTACGGGTTGAGCAGGTCCCAGAAGTTGCCCACGTACTCCATGTCGGCGTTGATCTTGACGCCGCGGACAATGTTCCCGAAGGCCACGCCCCAGAGGAAGGCGGGGATCAGCGAGGTCCAGAAGATCGCGTTTTCCCAGTTGGTCTGCCACCGCTCCTCGGGCCGCTTCGCCCGGTACTCGAAGGCGACACCGCGCACGATCAGGCAGAGCAGGATGATCAGCAACGGCAGGTAGAAACCGGAGAACAGCGTCGCGTACCACTCGGGAAAGGCGGCGAACGTCGCGCCGCCCGCGGTGAGCAGCCACACCTCGTTGCCGTCCCAGACGGGCCCGATCGTGTTGATCAGGACCCGCCGTTCCTTGCGGTCACGAGCCAGCAGCTTGGTAAGGACACCGATCCCGAAGTCGAATCCCTCCAGGAAGAAGTAGCCGATCCAGAGGACGGCGATGAGTACGAACCAGACGTCGTGGAGTTCCATCTCTCAGCTCCTCTGCTCTCAGTAGGAGAAGGCCATCGGCCGGTCGGCGTCGTCGTGGTCGCCGCCGATCTTGGTGGGTGGGTTGAGGTCGGACTCCGTGAGTTCCGGCGGTCCGGCCTTGATGTACTTCACGAGCAGCTTGACCTCGATCACGGCGAGCACCGCGTAGAGAAGGGTAAAGAGGATCATCGAGGTGATTACCTCACCCTGCGAGACGCCGGGGGAGACCGCGTCGCGCGTCTGCAGCACCCCGTAGACGGCCCAGGGCTGGCGGCCCGTCTCGGTGAAGATCCAGCCCCAGGAGTTGGCGATCAGCGGGAAGAGGAGCGTCCACAGGGCGACGATCCAGTAGAGCCTGGTGAGCTTCGGGCTCAGTGCCTTGTTCTTGAAGAGAACCAGGTGCGGCACTTCGTCCTCGCCGGTCCGCAGCCCCGGTGGCAGCATGAACTTCTTCCGCGTCAGCCACAGTCCGAGCAGGCCGAGGCCGAAGGACGCCATGCCGAAGCCGATCATCCAGCGGAAGCCCCAGAAGGCAACCGGGATGTTGGGCCGGTAGTCGCCGGGGCCGAACTGTTCCTGCTCGGCCTTGTTGATGTCGTTGATGCCGGGGACGTACGAAGTGAAGTTGTCGTCCGCGAGGAAGGACAGCAGCCCCGGGATCGAGATCTCCACGGTGTTGTGGCCCTTGGCCACGTCTCCGACCGCGAAGATCGAGAAGGGTGCCGAGTGCTGCCCCTCCCACAGCGCCTCGGCCGCGGCCATCTTCATCGGCTGCTGCTTGAACATGACCTTGCCGAGGAGGTCACCGCTGACAGCGGTGAGCAGACCGGCGATCACGACGGTGACCAGTCCGAGCCGGAGCGAGGTGCGCATCACCGGGATGTGCTTCTTGCGCGCCAGGTGGAAGGCGGCGATGCCGACCATGAACGCGCCGCCGACCAGGAAGGCCGCCGTGATGGTGTGGAAGAACTGGGCGAGAGCGGTGTTCTGGGTGAGCACATGCCAGAAGTCGGTGAGCTCGGCCCGGCCGCGTTCCTTGTTGATCCGGTAGCCGACCGGGTGCTGCATCCAGGAGTTGGCCGCAAGGATGAAGTACGCGGAGAGGATGGTTCCGATCGAGACCATCCAGATGCAGGCGAGGTGGATCTTCTTCGGCAGCTTGTCCCAGCCGAAGATCCACAGTCCGATGAAGGTGGATTCGAAGAAGAAGGCGATCAGCGCCTCGAAGGCGAGCGGAGCGCCGAAGATGTCGCCGACGAACCGTGAGTAGTCGGACCAGTTCATGCCGAACTGGAACTCCTGGACGATGCCGGTGACGACGCCCATGGCGATGTTGATCAGGAAGAGCTTGCCCCAGAACTTGGTGGCCTTGAGGTACTTCTCCTTGTCAGTCCGCACCCAGGCGGTCTGCAGGCCGGCGGTGAGCGCGGCGAGCGAGATCGTCAGAGGAACGAAAAGGAAGTGGTAGACGGTGGTGATACCGAATTGCCATCGCGCGAGGGTCTCGGGCGCCAGAGCCAGCTCCACGTCGTCTCTCCTTACATCGCCGTAACCGCAGCGGCAGTTTGCCCTGTTAATCCGACTGATGACTGGAGGAACAGGACACGCTTGTGAACGCGTTCACATTCACAAGCATTATGACGCACAGGCTTTCGGGATGTTCGAGGGGGGTCCCCTATCGGGACGCTCCACGCGAAGGCCCCGCACCTCCGAGAAACGAGAGGTACGGGGCCTTCCGGATACACCCGGGCCGGATGCGCCGCGCTACAACTCCTTGCGGTACGCCTCCGCCACCCTCAGGAACACGTCGTTCGCCTCGTCCTCACCGATCGAGACCCGCACGCCCTCGCCCGCGAACGGCCTGACCACCACGCCGGCCCGCTCGCAGAACCCGGCGAAGTCGACCGCACGGTCACCCAGCCGCAGCCAGACGAAATTGGCCTGGGACTCCGGAACGGTCCAGCCCTGGTCCACGAGAGCCTTGTGCACCCGGACGCGCTCGCAGACCAGCGAGCCGACCCGGCCGAGGAGTTCGTCCTCGGCGCGCAGCGAGGCGACCGCCGCGTCCTGCGCCAGCTGGCTGACCCCGAACGGCACCGCCGTCTTGCGCAGCGCCGCCGCCACCGGCTCGTGGGCCACCGCGAACCCGACCCGCAGACCGGCCAGACCGTAGGCCTTGGAGAACGTCCGCAACACCGCCACATTGGGCCGGTCCCGGTAGATCTCGATGCCGTCCGGCACGTCGACGTCGCGGATGAACTCCTTGTATGCCTCGTCCAGCACTACAAGCACATCGCCCGGTACCCGGTCCAGGAACCGCTCCAGCTCGGCCCTGCGCACCACGGTCCCGGTCGGGTTGTTCGGGTTGCAGACGAAGATCATCCGCGTGCGGTCCGTGATCGCGTCCGCCATCGCGTCGAGGTCATGCACCTCGCCGTCGGTGAGTGGAACCTTCACCGAGGTAGCTCCGCTGACCTGGGTGATGATCGGGTACGCCTCGAAGGAGCGCCAGGCGTAGATGACCTCGTCGCCCGGGCCCGAGGTGGCCTGGAGTAGCTGCTGCGCCACCCCGACGGAACCGGTGCCGGTGGCGAGATGCGAGACGGGCACACCGAACCGGTCGGCCAGCTCGTTCATCAGACCGGTGCACGCCATGTCCGGGTAGCGGTTGAAGTTCGCGGCCGCGGCCAGCGCGGAGTCCATCACCCCGGGCAGCGGCGGATACGGGTTCTCGTTGGAGGACAGCTTGAACGCGACCGGTCCGCCGGCCGCCGCCGGCCTGCCCGGCACATAGGCAGGGACGCCGTCCAGCTCGGCGCGCAGCTTGGGGCTCGTCTCGCTCACCGCAGGTCCTCCTCGACCGTCGCACACATCAATACTGCTCACCTTATGAGGATTGCGCGCTGCTGCGAATGGCTGAGCGGAGGAATCGTCCGGTGGGCTCAGGAATGGGGGGAGCGTTCCTCGTACCGGCGCGCGCCGGTGGCTCACTCCGTGGCGCGCATCCCTCGAAGAGGTGAGTTGAGACGTCTTCGAAACATCGACCGTTGAGTAGGCCCATCCTCCTCAGTGCATGACACGCTACGGCCCACACCGCCAACACCCTTGTTTTGCAAGGCATTTACGGCCACGTGACCATGCAGAAACGTGCCTGTGGAGGTGTGAATATGCGACCGGACCAACCGTCCGCGCGAGCCCTACTATCGGCTCGCCATGACAGCAGCAGGGAAGCACCAGGTGAGCCGGACGGAGACCCCCCGGCGCGGCGGCCGGCAGGGACGAGCGGGAATCCGGGATGTGGCCGCCGCCGCGGGGGTCTCCATCACGACCGTCTCCGACGCGCTCAACGGCAAGGGCAGGCTCCCGGACGCCACCCGCCGCCATGTCCGCGAGGTCGCCGAGCGCCTGGGCTACCGCCCGTCCGCCGCGGCCCGAACCCTCCGTACCGGCAAGTCCGGCCTCATCGGCCTGACCGTGACGACGTACGGGGATGAACCTTTCACCTTCACCGAATTCGCCTACTTCGCGGAGATGGCCAGGGCGGCCACCTCCGCCGCGCTCGCCCGCGGGTACGCCCTCGTCATCCTCCCCGCCACCTCACGCCATGACGTCTGGTCGAACGTCGCTCTCGACGGCACTATCGTCATCGACCCCTCCGACCAGGACCCGGTCGTCACCGAACTCGTCCGGCAGGGGCTGCCCGTCGTCTCGGACGGCCGCCCAGCCGGGACCCTCCCGGTCACCGCCTGGGTCGACAACGACCACCGAGCCGCCGTGCTCGACCTCCTCGACCATCTCGCCGCCGCCGGGGCCCGCCGCATCGGCCTGCTCACCGGCACCACCACCGACACGTACACCCGCCTCTCCACCACCGCATACCTCCACTGGTGCGAGCGCGTGGGCCAGGACCCGGTCTACGAGTCCTATCCCGCCCACGACCCGTGCGCGGGGGCGGTCGCCGCCGACCGTCTGCTCGCCCGCCCGGACCGGCCCGACGCCGTCTACGGGCTCTTCGATCCCAATGGCACCGATCTGCTGGCGGCCGCCCGCCGGTACGGTCTGCGCGTCCCCGAGGACCTCCTGCTCGTCTGCTGCAGCGAGTCCACCGTGTACGCGACGACCGAACCGCCCATCACCACGCTCTCGCTCAAACCGCGCCGGATCGGTACGGCGGTCGTCCAGCTCCTCATCGACGCCATCGAAGGCGTCGACCAGGACGGCCCGGTGGAACAGGTCATACCGACAGAACTCATCGTGCGGACGTCCTCGCAACGCCGTCCGCCCCGCACCACGGTCAGCGCCCCGCGGTCCCCGTCAGGGGACTGATCAGCGCAATTAAGACAAATCAACCGGTGAACCCCGCGTGCGCCCGGATTCACCACCCCTGGTGCGTCACACAACACGATGCGCATTCCTATGATGGGCGCACGACACCGCGGACCACCCCACCAGCAGGGCCCGTCAGGTGTACGGCGGCGCGACGGTGGTGGAGGGGTCGATGACACAGGGGGCCGGTCAGGAACCCGTGGTGCGGACGGCGACGTTGCGTGACTTCCGCGTGCCGCCCTATGCGCAGACTCCGGTGCCGCCCACGGCGCCGCATCCGGACAGTGCCGTTCCGGCGGACGAGCCGGAAGGCTACACGCCCACCGCGCGCGATCTTCCCGTGATCAACCGTGACACCGTCCAGGTGCAGACCGGCCCCGACCCTCGGCCCGCCCAGGACCCGGGGCTCGGACCGCTGTACGTCGTCGGCGACGTACACGGCTATCTGGACGAACTCCACGCCGCCCTGGCCGAACAGGGGCTCATCGACGCGGAGGGGCAGTGGGCCGCGGGCAACACCCGGCTCTGGTTCCTCGGCGACTTCACCGACCGCGGTCCGGACGGCGTCGGCGTCATCGAACTCGTCATGCGCCTGTCCGCCGAGGCCGCGGCCGCAGGCGGCTACTGCAAGGCCCTGATGGGCAACCATGAACTGCTGCTCATCGGCGCCAAGCGGTTCGGCGACACACCGGTGAACTCCGGGGCCGGCACCGCCACGTTCCAGGCTGCCTGGCTGCTCAACGGCGGCCAGAAGAACGACATGGAGCGGCTCCAGGACCACCACCTCCAGTGGATGTCCCGGCTCGACGCGGTCGTCGAGGAGGACGGGCATCTGCTGTTGCACTCCGACACGACGGCGTACCTCGATTACGGCTCCACCATCGAGGACGTCAATGACACTGTGCACGCCATTCTCACGCGTAACGACGCCGACGAGTGCTGGGACCTCTTCCGTAAGCTCACCAAGCGGTTCGCCTTCCGCGACGAGGCGGGTCCGCAAGCGGTCCAGGAACTGATGGCGGCCTACGGCGGACAGCGCATCGTCCATGGTCACAGCCCGATTCCGTATCTCCTCGGCGAGGTCGGCTCGGAGGACGGCGAGGACAGCGCCGGCCCCGTGGTGGAGGGCCCGCACGTATACGCGGACGGGCTCGCTATCGCCATGGACGGCGGCGTGACCATGGCCGGAAAGCTACTGGTCGTCCAGCTGCCGTTGCATGACTGACGGTCTTCGGGGAAGACGCATCAACGACCTGACCACGCCGACCGCTGGGCCTATTTACGGAAACCCCCTGTCACCCCGTGCCGTGGGCGCTCTACCATCGGCGTATCAGTAGCAGGATCTCCTCCGTTTCCGCCCAACTGCCCGGCCAGTGCGGGTAGTCAGGCCCAACGGAGCATCGGGGGATGCACATGAACAGCGCTCCGCACCTGCTGGCCGAGGACCGACCCGAGTACGAGCGGATCCTCGGCGACGCGCTGCGTCACGCTCACGAACGACCGGATCTCGCCGGAGTCGGCGAACGGCTCAACGCGGAACAGCTGCGCACCATGGCACTGAACGCCACGGCATTGATCACCACGGCGGCGGCCACCGAGTACGACCACTATGTGAAGGCCCGCGAAGAGCTGCGCGGACCGGCTGCCGACTCCGCCCAGGGCTCGGGCCTCGGCTCCGACGCGGACGATCCGGACCGGCCGGGCGCCGGGATAGGGGCGGTCGTCACGGTCCTGGCGCCGATGCTCGCGGGCACCGCCGCACTGATCTTCCTGCTGGTCGGCTATCTACTGAAGATGCTCAGCCGGCCCCCTTCGTTCGCCGACACCATGGTCACCGCCGGGTGGTTCTTCGCGGCGGCGACGGCGGCCGCGATACTGGCCGCCGCCGTCGGGCTGCTCATCACGGCCCTGCGCAACGGATCGACCGCGCTGCCCGCCGAGGACGCCGAGGACGAGCTGCCGGAGGAGGTTGCGCGCGCACGGGAGGCCTGGCGCCATGCGCTGCTGGAGCGCGGCATCCTGCCGTTCCTGCGCGATGCACTCGCCGATCCCACCGCAGGCGCCGCGCCGCGTACACCGCACCCATCGGCCCACCGCATCCCAAAAATCGGCTACAGCCGACCGGACTTCACGGGGCCGGACGAGGGTCCGGCGGCGGGACCCCGCCCGTCTTTCACGAGCCCGGACTTCACCAGCCCGGACTTCGGCGGCCCGGAACACGAACCGGACTGACCGGCCGCCGCGGCCCGGCATGCCTCGTGAGTGGTGGGGAATCACCAGCCGCGGCGCCATGGGCCGTGGGATCAGCCCCCTCGGCTCACCAGGAGTTGTGGCCTGCCGCATGTCCGTGCCCGCCGGACAGCGCAGGCCGACACCCGGCGGTGGCCGGTGGAGCGGCCCGCGGCTCCCCCGGCGGTTTCCGGGGGCGCGGGCCGTTCCAGTACGGCGTACTCAGTCGGTGAGCGGGAGGTACACCCGGTTGCCCGCAGCCGCGAACTCCGCGGACTTCTTCATCATGCCCTCGGCGATCTCGGCCTCGGTCGCCGAGGGCTCGTCGCCGCCGAACTGCTCCGAGATGCTTCGGCTGATCTTCATCGAGCAGAACTTCGGGCCGCACATCGAGCAGAAGTGGGCCGTCTTCGCCGGCTCGGCCGGCAGCGTCTCGTCATGGAACTCCCGTGCCGTGTCCGGGTCGAGTGCCAGGTTGAACTGGTCCTCCCAGCGGAATTCGAACCGCGCGTCCGACAGTGCGTCGTCCCAGTCTTGCGCCCCTGGGTGCCCCTTGGCGAGGTCCGCAGCGTGGGCCGCGATCTTGTAGGTGATGACGCCCGTCTTCACGTCGTCCCGGTTGGGCAGGCCCAGGTGCTCCTTGGGCGTGACGTAACAAAGCATCGCCGTCCCCCACCAGGCGATCATCGCCGCGCCGATGCCCGAGGTGATGTGGTCGTAGGCCGGGGCGATATCGGTGGTCAGCGGGCCGAGCGTGTAGAACGGCGCCTCCTCGCAGATCTCCTGCTGGAGGTCGATGTTCTCCTTGATCTTGTGCATGGGGACATGGCCCGGGCCCTCGATCATGGTCTGGACGCCGAACCGCTTGGCGACCGAGTTGAGCTCGCCCAGCGTGCGCAGTTCGGCGAACTGCGCCTCGTCGTTGGCGTCGGCGATCGAGCCGGGGCGCAGTCCGTCGCCCAGCGAGTACGTCACGTCGTACGTCGCGAGGATCTCGCAGAGCTCCTCGAAGTTCTCGTACAGGAACGATTCCTTGTGGTGCGCCAGGCACCACGCGGCCATGATCGACCCGCCGCGGGAGACGATCCCGGTCTTGCGCCGGGCGGTGAGCGGGACATACGGCAGCCGCACGCCGGCGTGGACCGTCATGTAGTCGACGCCCTGCTCGGCCTGCTCGATCACAGTGTCCTTGTAGATCTCCCAGGTCAGCTCCTCCGCCCTGCCGTCGACCTTTTCGAGGGCCTGGTAGAGGGGCACGGTGCCGATCGGCACAGGGGAGTTGCGTAGTACCCACTCGCGGGTGGTGTGAATGTTGCGGCCGGTGGAGAGATCCATGACCGTGTCGGCGCCCCAGCGCGTCGCCCAGGTCATCTTCTCGACCTCCTCCTCGATGGAGGAAGTGACCGCGGAGTTGCCGATGTTGGCGTTGACCTTCACCAGGAACCGCTTGCCGATGATCATCGGCTCGGTCTCCGGGTGGTTGACGTTGGCCGGCAGGACCGCCCGGCCGGCCGCGATCTCCTCGCGTACGACCTCGGGTTCGACGTCCTCCCGGATCGCCACGTACTCCATCTCCGGGGTGATCTCGCCGCGGCGGGCGTACGTGAGCTGGGTGACGGGCTGCCCGTCGCGGCTGCGGCGCGGACGGCGCGGACGGCCAGGGAAAACGGCGTCGAGGTTACGCAGTCCGCCGCGCGGCGAGGTGTGCCCCAGCCCGTCGTCCTCGGGGCGGACGGGGCGGCCGACGTACTCCTCGGTGTCGCCGCGGGCGGTGATCCAGTTCTCCCGCAGAGGTGCGAGACCGCGCCGTACGTCGGTTTCGGTGGCGGGATCGGTGTACGGCCCCGACGTGTCGTACAGCGTCACGTCCTTGCCGTTGGTGAGGTGCACCTTTCGGACCGGCACCTGGAGGTCCGGGCGCGAGCCCTGGACGTATCCCTTGTGCCAGCCGATGGACGTGCCGGCCTCGTCGCTCTGGTTCGAGGCAGGCGTGCGTGCGTCCGATGTGGTCATGAGACCTACTCCCTACGCCGGCATTACCCGGTAACAGGTTCGGCGGTCGGCGCAGCCTGTCCCGTACGGATGTACGGATATCAGCGCCCTCTCAGCCCGGTGCTCCGAGCTCCCGCGTGTGCAAAGGTGCCACCACGCTAGCGCCTGTTCCGGCGTGCTGGACAGAGGGCCTGTTCCTTGTTGCGATGATCGCCTGGTGACGTCCCTACAGAGCGCCCCCGGATCGCAGGACCATCAGCACGGGCATTCGCACAGCCACGGCCCTGCTGCGCCGGTCTCCGCACATCTGCGCAAGGTCATCGCGGCCGTGCTGATCCCGTTCGCCACCGCGGTCGTTGTCGGCCTGGTGGCTCTCTGGCCGGGCGGTGCGCCCGCGCACGAGCGCACCGGTGTCGGTTTCGACCGGCAGACCCAGCAGGGCAAGGTGGTGAGTGTCGACAAGGTCGACTGCAAGGACGTGAATGCCTCGCAGACGCCGGTCACGGGCGGCGCCACGACGCCATTGGGGGACGGGGGCGCCGGTCAGGAACCGGGACTGTGCGAAAGGGTCACGGTCGAGGTGACGACCGGGCACGACAAGGGGCGCACATTCGTCGAGATCGTTCAGCCCGACGCCCCTCGGCAGTTGCGCAAGGATCAGGGCGTGGTCGTGGCGTACGCCCCTGACGCGCCCCATGACCTGCAGTACTCCGTGACGGATGTGAACCGGAAGTTCCCGATGGCGCTGCTGGCCGGGATCTTCGCTCTCGCAGTGGTCGTCGTCGGCAGAATGCGTGGGTTGATGGCGCTGGTCGCGCTCGCGGTGTCGTTCGCCGTACTGACCCTGTTCATCCTCCCCGCGATCCTTCAGGGGTCGAATCCGCTGCTCGTCGCGGTCGTCGGGGCCAGCGCGATCATGCTCATCGCGCTCTACATGTGCCATGGCCTGACCGCACGTACCTCGGTCGCGGTCATCGGCACTCTGATCTCACTGCTGCTGATCGGCCTGCTCGGTTCACTCTTCATCGGCTGGGCGAGCCTGACGGGGAACACCGACGACAACACCGGCCTGATCCACGGCCTCTACCCCCACATCGACATGAGCGGCCTGCTGCTGGCCGGTGTCATCATCGGTTCGCTCGGTGTGCTCGACGACGTGACGGTCACCCAGACGTCGGCGGTCTGGGAGCTGCACCAGGCGGACCCGACCATGGGTGCGCGAAAGCTGTACCGGGCAGGGATCAGGATCGGTCGCGACCATATCGCCTCGGTGGTCAATACGCTGGTGCTCGCCTACGCAGGCGCCGCGCTTCCCCTGCTGCTGTTGTTCTCGATCGCGCAGAGCAGCGTGGGGACGGTGGCCAACAGCGAGCTCGTGGCGGAGGAGATCGTCCGGACGCTGGTCGGCTCGATCGGACTGGTCGCCTCGGTACCGGTGACGACGGTGCTCGCGGCACTGGTCGTCTCCGCGGACCGTACAGGGCTCGGCGCGGAAGCAGGAGCTTCGGCACCCGTACGGGGCGGGAGGGGCCGGCGTCGCAGGGCGAGGCATTGAGCACCTCGACGCGAAGCACAAATCACCCGTTCGGCAGATACGGCGTTCGATCGGCCAGTAGGCCGTCCGCGCAGTTCTTCCTCAGCCGGCGTTCTGTTCCTTGGCCAGGATCCGGCCCAGCGCCTCTTCCAGGCTGCCCTCGAAGTCACTCAACGTGCACTCCTGCCCGAGGGGCACGAGCTTGTCCGTACGGTCGAGAAACGCGACGAGTGGCGCTGTACCGGCCCTGAACAGGGCGCGATCCGTCCCGACCTGCAGCCGGATGTGTACGTCGGAGAGTCCCTCGGGCTCCGTGGGACTGATGTGCACATCGCCGTCGCCGCTGGGGCTGTTGAGGCCGTCCAGCAGCAACTCACGGCCGAAAGCCCAGGTGACGGGGGCGTCGCCGGGCAGGTGGAAGGTCATCCGAATCGCATACGGATCGCACACCTCGTACCGGAGTTCCACCGGGATACGGAATGAGAGCTCCTCGGAAACGAGAAAGCTCATCATGACCTCAGCTTGAACCGACTCGCGCATCGTCCAACCCCGCAGTAGTTGAATCTGGCCAGGAATGATCCCCCATGGCCCTATTGACGCCATCGTGGTGCACGCGATAGCAGATCACAAGGAGTGATTTTTCAGATACTGATAGAGAACACGAACGAACGCAAGAGGCTTGCCACTTCGCCGCGTAGTCGTTCGACTGCGGGGAGCAATCGATCTTCCTGCTCGAGAGGCATGGAAATCGCCATGGCGGCTGCAGTGAATCCGGCCGTGATCGGGATGGCCGCGCAGACCGTCCCCAGGGCGTACTCCTGTCGTTCGACGACAGGTTCCATCCGCTCCAACGACCTCAAACGCTCAAGAAGCGCCGGTCGGTCCCGCACCGAATAGCGGGTGAGAGGCCGCACGGGGTGACGGTCCAGATGGTCCTCACGGGCCTTCTCGTCGAGCTGGCTGAGCAGACACTGTCCGAGCGCATGGGCATGTCCGGTCTCCCGGAACGAGGCCCACTCGTCCACCGCGGGAGCCGCAGGAGTGTCGGCGACCGCGATGAGTTCGATCTCACCGTCGCGGTAGACGGCGCAGTAGACCGGTGCGCCGATGATGTCGCGCCAGCGGGCCAGCGACTGGGTCATTCTGCTGCGACGATTCTGCAGACAGCCGTCGTCGACGAGCCTCTCTGCGGCAGTACCGAAGAGGAAAACACCGTTCGCGCGGCGCAGGTAGCCCTCATGGGTGAGGGTGCGCAGCAGGTGATAGGCGGTAGGAAGAGGAAGTCCCGCTTCCCGTGCGAGCTGCTTCGCGGGCGCCCCGTCCCGATGGGCGCCCACAGCCTCCAACAGCCTCAACGCCCGCTGAACCGAACCGATCAACGTCGGAACAGCGGTGCTCGATGCCGTGGTCAAAAGTCACCCCCAGGCATGGCGACGGGCGGTCGGCCCGTCCGTGGGGGCCGCCCCCACGGTCCTGCCGCAAACCTGAGGTCCGGAGACCGGACGTATGCACAAACCACTGGGCACAGCGGTGACGGGCAGTTAATTCCCAGGCGGCGGCAGCGGACTGCCACTGTATAGGCCGCATAAGCAGGGGGCGTCGTTTCGTCCTGCGCTTAGCTCAGCTGGGCTAATTGGCCCGGCTGGTGACCGCCCGCTCCTACCAGTCGCCGCGCGAGGACGAGGAAGACATGAACTTCCGTACGACGAAAACGAGGCCACCGACCAGGATGACGAACACCAGGACCTTGAAGAGCAGACCGATCACGAACCCGATCACGCTGGCGATCAGACCGCCGAACACCACGATCGCGATGACGGGCACTGCGACCCACTTCACCCACCAGGGCATCCCCGCGAATATCTCCCGCACAGCCATCGTCCCTACCTCATTCCTGTGAGTACCTGACTCGATGCTAGAGGCGCGGGGGTCGCCGGCGGGGGCTCCGCAGCCCTTGATGTCCCCTGATCGAACCCCGAGGGATCCCTGAGAGCCGGGCTCAGCTCTCGGGTGGAGAGAAGACCACCATGACCCGCAGATCCTCGGTGATGTGGTGGAACTTGTGGGCCACCCCGGCCGGTACGTACACCACGCTTCCCCTGCCCACCTGCGTGGTCTCCATGCCCACGGTGATCGAGGCACGACCGCTGACGATGAAGTAGACCTCGTCCTGCTGGTGTGGCTGCTGGGGGTCGAGTTCGCCGGCGTCCAGCGCGTACAGGCCGACGGACATGTTCCGCTCCCGCAGGAACTGCAGATACGCGCCGTCGTTGGCGGCACGTTCCGCCTCCAGTTCGTCCAGCCTGAATGCCTTCATGGCCCGTCCGCTCCCTGCTTCTGTTCAGCCGGTGTCCGCCACCGATCGTGTCTGCCACGATCAGACACATGAAGAATTTCGTAGTCAAGACGATCGCCAACACGGGTGCGCTGGCCGTGGCCATCTGGCTGCTGGACGACATCACGCTGTCGGGCGGCAGCACCGGTCGCAAGGTACTCACCCTGATCCTGGTCGCCCTGCTCTTCGGGCTGGTGAACTTCGTGGTCAAGCCGATCGTGAAGGTGCTCACCCTGCCGCTGTTCATCCTCACACTGGGGCTGATCACCCTCGTGGTGAATGCACTGATGCTGATGCTGACCTCCTGGCTGGCGGGCCAGTTCAATCTCAGCTTCCATGTCCACGGCTTCTGGACCGCCGTGCTCGGCGGTCTCATCATCTCGATCGTGTCGTGGGCACTGAACGTGGTCCTGCCCGACGAGGACTGATCCGAAGCCGCGCAGGCCAGAGAGAACAGAGAGAGCAACATGAGCACCATGGGCGACGGCACCCGGGCGGTACGGGCAGGCCTTCCCGAACCGGAGCAGTACGAACCCACCCTGCCCGGTCCGGTCTTCGCCGCGCACTTCCATCTCTCCGGCGAGCCGACCGGTCCGTACACCTACGGACGGGACACCAATCCGACCTGGACCCATTTGGAACGGGCCATCGGCGAGCTCGAAGCGCCGGGAGAGGCCGTCGAGACCACGGTGTTCGCCTCCGGAATGGCAGCGATATCGGCAGTGCTGCTGTCGCGGGCGCGTACCGGTGACACCGTCGTCCTGCCCGACGACGGCTATCAGGCGCTGCCTCTGGTACGTGAGCAGCTGGAGGCGTACGGGGTCGAGGTGCGGACCGCGCCGACCGGGAGCGACGGACAGCTTGCGGTCCTGGAAGGGGCCCGGCTGCTGTGGATCGAGACGCCGTCCAATCCGGGACTCGACGTCTGCGACCTGCGGCGGGTCATCGACGCCGCGCACGCGGCCGGCGCGTTGGTGGCCGTGGACAACACGCTCGCCACTCCGCTCGGCCAGCGCCCTCTGGAATGGGGCGCCGACTTCTCCGTGGCCAGTGACACCAAGGGCATGACCGGGCACGGTGACATCCTGCTCGGCCATGTGACGTGCCGGGATCCGGAGCTCGCGGTGGGTGTCCGGCGTTGGCGCAAGGTGGCCGGAGCGATCCCCGGCCCGATGGAGGCCTGGCTCGCGCACCGTTCGCTGGCCACGCTGGAGCTGCGCGTCGACCGGCAGTGCGCGACCGCGCTGGCTCTCGCCGAGGCGCTGGGCAAACGGCAGGAGGTGACCGGACTGCGGTATCCCGGGCTGCCCACCGACCCCTCGTACCCTGTCGCCGCGCGACAGATGCGACGCTTCGGCTCCGTGGTGTCGTTCGTGCTGCCCGACTGCGAGATCGCGGAGCGCTTCCTTGCCGGGCTGCGGCTGGTCGACGACGCCACCAGTTTCGGCGGCGTGCGCTCCACCGCCGAACGTCGGGCGCGCTGGGGCGGCGACGCCGTACCGGAGGGCTTCATCCGATTCTCGGTCGGGGCCGAGAACGCGGACGATCTGATCGCCGACGTGGAGCGGGCCCTGGACGAGGCGATGGGCTAGGGCCTGTTCTGAGTTCCCCGTCGTTCGCGCGAAGCGCGGGCGCAGCGGTGGTCGGTGCGTGCGATCGGCGTGCGGTGTCGCAGGTCATGTGGCGGAGCCACCTGTCCTGCGGGGCCGTGCGGCGAGCGTGCGTGCCGGGCGTCGGGGCGCAGGCGGGGAACTCAGAACAGGCCCTAGGGCGGGAGGGGCACCTGGGGGCCGGGTCAGGACAGCGGAGAACCAGCGGTACGGACGGTCCGAGCCTCCCCCCTCGTGGCTCGGACCGTCCCGGTTCCACGCGCGAAGAACCGTCCGGACAAGGGTAATTGACTCTACGTCAGAGTCCAATCACGGTAGCGACAGCGACCTATCGACGTATTTATGGTTGTTCGGGTCGGACACGTCAAAAGGGCGGGAGGGAACCGGACATGGACCTGGCCCTGCTGCGCACATTCGTCACGGTGCACCGGGCCGGTTCCTTCACCCGGGCCGCCGCGCTGCTCGGTCTCTCCCAGCCCGCGGTCACCTCGCAGATACGCACGCTGGAACGGCAGCTGGGCCGTCCGCTCTTCCTGCGCAGGGCCCGCGGCGTCACCCCGACCACCATGGGCGACGAGCTCGCGCACCGGGCGGCTCCCCATCTGGACGCACTGGTCGAGATCGCCGAGACGGGCCTCGACGAGGAGTCGATCGTACGGACGCTGCATCTGGCCGGTCCGCCGGAATTCACCTCGTTGCGAGCCTTGCCCGCGCTCACCCCCCTCGTCTCCCAGGGCCTCGCCCTGCGCAGCACGTTCCTCGCCCATTCCGAGGAGGCGCTGGAGGGGCTCGCCGCCGGACATCACGATCTGGCCATTGCGACGGCCCGTCCGCGCGGTGATCTGCTCACCGCGACTCCGCTCTGCGACGAAGAGCATGTGCTGGTCGCCGCCCCGCGCTGGGCGGCACGCCTCGGACCCGGAGCGCTGCGGCACAAGGGTCCGGTGCTGCTTCAGCAGCTGCCCGTGGTGGAGGTGCATGAGAGCCTTCCGCTCGTCTTCCGCTACTGGGCCGCCGTGTTCGACGGGCGGCCGGCCGCAGCGGGCACCGTCATCGCGCCGGATCTGCGCGCGGTCCTGGAGTGCGCCGTGGCGGGCGCCGGACTCGCTGTACTGCCGCGCTATCTGTGCGAGGGGGCACTGGAGCGCGGCGAGGTGGTGGCCCTCCTGGACCCGCCCGTGCCACCGCTGCGCACCTACTTCCTGGCCGCGCGGACCGGCACACTCGCGCTGTCGCATATCGCGCGGGCGCACGAGTGGCTGGTGCGCGCCGCCGTCGATTGGTGACCCGACGGCAGGGCGGGTGTTTCAGAAAGGGTTCTGTGGGCCACTCTCTTGCCATGACCGAACGTCCTGTGGTCAAGCGCACCGCACGCGCCATCCTGCTCGACGGCAACGACCTCATCCTCATCAAGCGCACCAAGCCGGGGGTGGATCCGTACTGGCTCACGCCGGGCGGCGGGGTCGAGCCCGAGGACGCAACCGTCGTCGACGCACTCCACCGCGAGGTGGACGAAGAGCTCGGCGCCAAGATCACCGATGTGGTCCCCTGCTTCGTCGACACCGTGGAACACATCGAGGGCGGTGGGGTGAAGGGTGTCAAGGTCCAGCACTTCTTCGTCTGCCGGCTGGACTCAATGGACCTTTCCCGGCGGCACGGCCCCGAGATCGACGATCCGTGCGGCGAGTACGACGTCGTAAGGGTGCCGTTCAGCCGGATCGGGATCGCCGCCGTCCATCTCGTGCCGCTGTCGCTGCGGCACTACCTGGACGGCAACATCGAGGGCGTCCGGGCGATGCACGCGCCGGACCTGGGCTGATCCCAAGCCCGGAGGCCCCATGCCGACGGGGGTGGGGGGCCGTCGTGGCTACGGGCGTCCGGCGCTCCAGGGCGCTGGAGAGGACGGCGAGGACCAGAGCGAAGCAGCCGGCGCGGCACGGACCCAGTTGGCTGCGGTGTAACCGAGACCGGCGGCAATGACGAGGCCGCCGCGCCACGCCGACAGCGCGTTGCCGAGGTTGAAGGCGCCGATGGTGACGGCTGCCGGGATCTCTCTGCGCGCCGCCCTCGACGAGGCGGCCAGGAACCCCGAGTTGGCCCCGCTCGTCACGGCGGTCGAAGAGCTGAAGGTCCCCGCGTAGGCCACCTGAAATGCGTAGTCTGCCGGTCATGAGCAATCTGGAAATACGCCCGGCGGCTCCCACCGACATCCCGGCCGTCGTGGCCATGCTCGCGGACGATCCGCTGGGCGCGCAGCGCGAGTCGCCGGACGATCTCGCCCCCTACCACGCCGCGTTCCAGCGGTTCGCCGATGACCCGAACCAGCACCTGGTCGTCGCCGTCCGCGAAGGCGGTGTTGTCGGGACTCTGCAGCTGACAGTGGTTCCCGGGCTCTCCCGGCGCGGCTCGACCCGCTCCATCATCGAGGGTGTTCGCGTCCATGCCGACGAGCGCGGCAGCGGCCTCGGCACCCGGCTGATCCAGTGGGCCGTGGACGAATCCCGACGCCAGAACTGCCAATTGGTCCAGCTGACGTCCGATGCGACCCGGACTGATGCCCATCGCTTCTACGAGCGGCTCGGCTTCACCGCCAGTCACGTAGGTTTCAAGCTCGCTCTGTGACCGCAGCCCGGAATCGACAGGATCCGACGGACCGAAGGAGCGCTCGATGCACGCCATAAGCGACACACAGCGCCGGATCAGACTCGGCCGACGTCACCTCCTGGCGCCCTCCGTGCGGGCCGCATCCGCGGTGGCCGTGGCCGACGCGGTCGTTGCCCTGCATGCCACCGACGCGGCCACTGTCTTTGTTTCCACCTGCGCCCGGCTCGCCGAGGCAGACGTGGACACGGTGGAGCGGGCTCTCTACGAGGACGTCTCGCTGGTCCGGCTGCTCTCCATGCGCAACACCCTCTTCACGGTGTCGAGCAGGCTCGCCCCGTATGTCGATGCGTCGAACGCCCGAGCCGTGGCCGCCAAGGAGCGCCGGACCTTCCTCAAGCACCTGCAGGCCGACGGGAACGGACTGGACGAGAGCTGGCTCATTGAGACAGAAAAGGCGACCCTGACCGCCCTCACAGCGCGCGGCTCCGCCACCGGCAGCGAGCTGTCCGCCGCCGTGCCGGCGCTGCGCACGAAGATCACGATCTTCCCCGGCAAGAAACAGGAGACAGTTCAGGGAGTCGCCACCCGTGTCCTGCGGGTACTGGCAGCCGAAGGCCTGATCCGCCGGGACCGGCCGCGCGGCTCCTGGACCTCCAGCCAGTTCCGCTGGACGGCAGGCGAGCCATGGCCCGCCCGGGAGCCCGCAGAGGCACAGGCGGAACTGGCCCTGCGCTATCTCCGCTCGTACGGCCCCGCGACCGAGACCGACCTGAAGTGGTGGACGGGCTGGGGCCTCGGCCAGGTACGCAGTGCGCTGGCAGCCACCGGGGCCGAGGAGGTGCGGCTCGACAGCGGCGCGACGGGCTGGGTCTCCCCGGGGGACACGGAGCCCGAACCGTCCCTCGAGCCGTCGGCGGCACTGCTTCCCGCCCTCGACCCGAGCGCGATGGGTTGGGCCGATCGCGGTTTCCATCTTCCGGCCGAGCACCGGGCGGCACTCTTCGACCGGGCCGGCAACATCGGCCCGACAGTGTGGTGGAACGGCGAGATCGTGGGTGGCTGGGCACAGCGAGCCGATGGCGAGCCGGTCTGGCGGCTGCTGTCCGACATCGGCCGGGATGCCACCGGCGCGATCGAGGCTGAGGCATCCCGACTGTCGGAGTGGGTGGGGAAAACACGGATCACTCCACGCTTCCGCACGCCGCTGGAGAGGGAGTTGACGGCATAAGTGGGCTCCGGCGTCTCGTTTCACGTGAAACGAGACGCCGGACGCCGTGACGCTCAGGCGCCGAGGCCCCGCCAGCCTTCCGCGTCGACCCCACCGGGAACGGCCGACGCGGGATCGTACGGCTCACGTGTGAAGACGAACGACCCCAGGTCGAGGTGGCTCACGCTTCCGTCGGAGTCCCGGACGACACGGAGCGTCTCCCCCTCGTAATAACCGTCGAGGCCGGTCCAGGTGCCGTCCGGCTGCGCGACGAATCGGGCACCGCGGCCGTCGCCACGCAGCGGCCCCAGTTCCAGCCCCCGGTCTGCAGTCAGGCGCAGGACATTCGGGCGTGTGCCCCAGAACCAGAGTCCGGTCAGCGCGAGGAGTCCCGGGTCGGCCTCGGGCAGCGGGCGCCAGGGCTCAGGGATGCGTGGCTCGGCCTTGGCGACGATCTCCACGAGGTCCGCGGCGATCGTTGCGGCGGGCGGCCCAGAAGTGGCATTGGTGAGCACCACGGCGGCCACATCGTCCTCGATGCTGAACCAGAGCGTGGCCAGGAACCCCGGCAGCGAGCCGGTGTGCCCGAGCAGGGTGCGGCCGTTCTGTTGTACGACCTGCAGGCCGAGACCGTAAGCGCCCTCCCCGGGACCGGACGCGGACGGCACCGACGGAGCACGCATCTCCTCCACGGAGGCGGCACCGAGCACACGGTCATCCCCCTCGACGAGGAAGGCGGCGAACCGGAGGAGGTCGGTGGTGGTCGACCAGAGCTGCCCGGCCGGTGCCATGAGACCGAGGTCCTCCGCCGGTTCGGGAAGCAAGACATCGGCCCACGGGTGGACGGCCCAGCCACCCGCGTGCGGCGCCTGTGGCTGGGTGCTCGTACGACGCATGCCCAACGGTTCCAGGATCTCGCGCTGCAGCACCTCCGCCCACGATGCGCCGCGCACCGCCTCGATCAGCGCTCCGAGCACTGAGTAGCCAGGGTTCGAGTAATGGTGACGACGGCCGGGAGGATGCATCCGTGTCTGCTCGCCGAGGACATCGGCAAGCTCGGGGCGCAGAGTCCCCGGCGTCCGCTCCCACCAGGGCGCGGGCGACTCGGCGCTCAGTCCCGCACTGTGGCCCAGTAGTTGCAGGACGGTGACCCCGCCGACGCCTGTCCCTGGGAGGTGCTTTTCCAGCGGGTCGTCGAGATCGAGCAGCCCCTCGTCACGCAGCCGCAGGACCAGCACGGCTGTAAAGGTCTTGGTCAGGGAACCGATCCTGAACTGCGTATCGGAGTCGGGGGCGTGACCGTCAACGCAACTGCGCGATCCGTTCCAGACGATCCGGCCCTGGCGCTGCACCGCAGCGACGAGCGAGGGCGTACGGCCTTCGACCTGTGCGGAGGCAATGCGGTGCAACAGCGCCCGCTGCGTACCAGGAAGCAACTCTTCTGAGGAATAGGTCATGGTCAACAAGTACCGGCACATCGACTCGGCGGCGACCCGATTTCGCGGCCCACGGGCCTGGGGGTCAGCGCTTGCGGCTGTACGTCCTGACCAGTACTCCGCTGTCGAAGGCGGCCACCGAATCCAACATGAACTCCGTGGCCGCAAAATCCGATCCGAACATCGGCATACCCGAGCCGTAGACCAGCGGATACGTCTTGATCACGAGCTCGTCGATCTCGTCGAGCAGCTCCCCAGCGAGCTGTGAGCCACCGCAGAGCCAGATTCCGAGGCCGCTCTCCTCCGCCTTGAGTTCCCGCACCCTGCCGACCACGTCGCCGGAGACGAGTTCGACGTTCGGGTCCGGCGACTCCTTCATGGTCCGGGATGCCACAAGCTCGCGCAGTTGGGCATACGGGCTGGTGATGTTGGCGTCCAGGGCCAGTTGGTAGCTGGCCCTTCCCTGGATCACGGTGTCGAACTTCTGATTCCTGACGCCGTGAAATCCCAGCTGCCGGCGGCCTGCGGTCGAAACAGTCTCCGGATACTGGGACTTGAGGTAGTCGAGGAACTCCTCATCCAGGAACCGGAACATGGACGACGCATCACCGCTCGGGTCACCGATGAAGCCGTCGATGGAGCAGGCAATGAAGTAGGTCAGCTTTCGCACAAGATCCCCGTTCAATGTGGTGTTGGCTCGGACATGCGAACTACTTCATTTATAGTGCTTCACATGTAGTGGTTGCGCAACCCCTTTCCGTAGAGGGGCCGAAGGAGGAGGAGACACACACATGGTCAGGAACCCGGAGCGCAGAACGGCACTCGTCGATGCCGCCATCGAGGTGCTGGCGCACGAAGGTGCGCGAGGGCTCACCTTCCGCGCGGTCGACACACGGGCGGGCGTACCGGCCGGGACGGCGTCCAACTACTTCGCCAACCGGGACGACCTGTTCATGCAAGCCTGCACCCGGATCACCGACCGGATGACACCGGACCCGGTCGGAGTCGAGGAGGCGATGCGTCCGGCTCCCTCGCGCGAGCTGGTCACCGAACTGATGCGATGGCTGATGCAGCGCATGGCCGCCGATCGCACCAGCTACCTCGCCATGCTGGAACTGCGCCTGGAGGCCACCCGGCGCCCCGCCCTCCGCGACCGGCTCAACCGGACCATCCGCGCCAATCTGGATGAGAGCGTCCGCTTCCACCGGGAAGCGGGGCTGCCGGGCGATGCCGACGCCGTTCTCGTGCTGTATCTCGCCATGACGGGCCTGCTGCTGGAGCACCTCACACTGCCCGACGTGCTCACCGGGAGCGAGACCGTCGACGCTCCCCACACCGATGCCGTCCTGGACCGGCTTGTGGAGACGGTCGTCACCCGCATCATCCCTGCGGGGTGACCCGCTCGGGGAGGGCAACGCATGGCCGGGGCAGCCCTGTCCGGGCGACGGAGCAACCCCGGCCCTGCGGCATCGCGTCTACAGATCGAGCTGGTACAGAAGCGATTTATGGGTCGGCAGATATCCGAACGCGTCGTTGATCGCGCGCATGGGCCGGTTGCTGTCGGCCGTGTCGGTCAGCAGACCGCCGAGATCCGGGTGATACTCGACGGCCTGCCGGATCGCCTCGGCCTTCATCCATCGGCCGAGGCCATGTCCGCGGTGCTCGGGCAGGACACCGGTGCCGTAGTGCTGGCCGTCACCCCTGCCGGCGCCGGGGACGACCAACTCGGTAAAACCGGCGATCGTGCCGTTCGACACGTCGATGGCGGCGACCGTGTACAGAAGGTCGCCGCGCTTCTCGATGACCTGTGCCACTGCCCGGACCCGGTCCACGTCCCAGCTCACCGTGCCGTAATCGGTGTCGTCCATCGGCATGTCGTCCATGGCCCGCCGCGAAGCCGCGAAAGTCTCGGCAAGCTCATCGGGGACGGTTCCGGCCCATGACGCCAGCCGGTAGCCGGGGTGCGGCTTCCCGATGATCTCGGTGAGAGAGGCGAGGTCCGCCCGCGCCAACGCGAGCCGGGCGAAGGTCAGGGTGAGGACCTTGCGAAAGCCCCGCGCCGAAAGGAACAGGTCACCGGGTGAACTCTCGTCCGCCTGAGCGGTGACGCAGCTCCGGCCATCGGCTCGAGCAGTGGCCACAGCCGCTTCCAGCAGCCGTGAGCCGATGCCGTTCCGCCTCTCCGACGGATGGACGGCGAGTTCGAGCTCGGCCAGGTGATCCTGACCGGTGGTGGTGAAAAGACGCAGAAAAGCTGATCCGGTCGGAGCTCCGGTGGGACCGGATGCGAGCCACGCCAGGCGGTGGCCGGCCGGGCCGCTGTCGGGGTCGGTCAGCGGGGTGATGCGAATCGACAAGATGTCTCCGTCATGAGTGGTGGCATGGCAGTGCACGGATTCGGGTGCTGACGGCTCCTGCGCATGTGCTGCACACCTCCTGTCGATGACGTCGCTCTGCGTGAGGAACGACCCAGCGCAACCGTATCCATCGCCGGGGTCCGCAACAACGGCGTTTATCGGTCGCCGAACCCGCCGTGGCACGTCCGGTCGGCATGGGTTCCGGCCTGCGGCTCGGGTGAACGAAGAACGATTGACCGCGTGGCTGTCGGTCGCACCGACTGAAGCGGGCTCGCTCCCTGGAAGGCGTCCCGCGAGGTCGAGAGGGCTCCCCGCCCCGTCGTGCTCAGGCACCGACCGGCGGCCCTGGAGTGATTCGGGCAGGAATTGGCCGCATGACGCTGCGCACCACCGGGCCGGCCATGCCCTCCCCCCAAGACCTCGGCGCCGGCAGCGGCGCAACCGGCGGATGACCGCCGCGCCGACGGACGGGTCGAACGAGGCGAACCTGCAAGCCCCGGAACCGTTACGGCACCAGGGTCGGCCCGGCGCAAGGCCCTGGCGCCCCACCGCCCGACCTACCCCTCGGCGACCGGCCGGTAGGTGCAGACGTGTACCCCCGTCCCGCTGGTGACCGCGTGGAGACCAGCTCCGGCGGGCGCAGCTCGCCGTCGCCGGGGAAGATCCTCCTACCGCCGCCGAGGATCACCGGCGTTTGGCGGGCTCCGCCCAGCGCTCGTGCGGCGCGGCGACGAACCACCTGAGAAGGGCGGCGCTCTCGACGATGTTCGAGCCGGCCTTGCTGAAGAGGGTGAAGAACTTTTCGTTCCCCCGCTGCATCCGTAGGCCCATGGGGAAATCGACCCGGGTCGACGGTATCGCCGTACGCGGCGCGCCGCCGCTTCGCGAGGAGGTTGTCCGTCCACAGCGGACGACAAAAGGGAAAGGGGGAGTACCCACTCCTTTCCACTCTCAACGTATAGCGCACCGGGGGGCTTGCGGCAAGACCCGGGTCGTGCCGCAAAATCGCCGACCGAAGCCAGAACTTGAGGAAATGGGAGTCGCGAAGTGCGTGTGCTGTTGTCAACGTATGGGTCGCGCGGGGACGTCGAACCGATGGTGGGACTCGCAGTGCGGTTGCGGGCACTCGGCGCGGAGGTGCGGGTGTGCGCGCCGCCGGACGAGGAGTTCGCGGAGCTGCTGGCCGGTGTCGGCGTGCCGCTGGTGCCGGCCGGCCAGTCGGCACGCGCGCTGATGACTGCGGCGGCGCCGCCGTCATCCCTGCCCCGGCGTGCGGCCGAGTTGATCGCCAGCCAGTTCGACGCGGTCACCGCGGCGGCCGAGGGATGCGATGTGTTGGTGGCGACCGGCGCGCTGCCGGCCACGGCCGGCGCGCGATCGGTGGCAGAGAAACTGGGCATCCGCTCCGTGTCCGTGACCTTCCAGCAGCTCACCCTGCCGTCGCCGCACCACCCGCCGCTGGCGTATCCGGGCCGGCCGTTCCCGCCGGAGGTGACCGACAACCGGGTGCTGTGGGACCTGGACGCCCAGAGCATCAACGCGCTGTTCGGTGAGGCGCTCAACACGAACCGGGCGTCGATCGGCCTGCCACCGGTGGACGACGTCCGCGACTACGTCATCGGCGACCAGCCGTGGCTGGCGACGGACCCGGTCCTGGACCCGTGGCAGGAGACGCCGGGCCTCGACGTCGTACAGACCGGCGCGTGGATCCTGCCGGACGAACGCCCGCTCCCGGCCGAGCTGGTGGCGTTCCTGGACGCCGGAACACCACCGGTGTACGTGGGTTTCGGCAGCATGCCCATGCGCGACTCGACGGACATCGCCCGGGCGGCCGTCGAGGCGATCCGCGCGCAGGGCCGCCGCGCACTGATCGGGCGCGGCTGGGCCGACCTGGCCCTGATCGACGGCCAGGACGACTGCTTCACCGTCGGCGAGATCAACCAGCAGGCACTGTTCGGCCGGGTGGCCGCCGTCGTACACCACGGCGGCGCGGGCACCACGACGACGGCCACCCGGGCCGGCGCGCCCCAGGTGGTGGTACCCCAGATGGTGGACCAGCCGTACTGGGCCGGCCGGGTGGCAGACCTGGGCATCGGCGCGGCACACGACGGTCCGACTCCGACCTTCGAATCCCTGTCGGCCGCGCTCCAGACGGCCCTGACCCCCGAGACCCGCGCACGAGCGACGGCTGTGGCCGGCACGATCCGCACCGACGGGACAACGGTGGCCGCGAAGCTGCTGCTCGACTCGGTCAGCCGAGAAAGGCCGCCCATGTCCGCGTGAACCGCACCGGATCATCGAGCGAGGACCCAGACACGAGAACCTGCACGCCCTGGCGACCTGAACCGACAACGGCCACGGGGCCCACGTCAGGCGGAGCGTTGCTCGTCATGGCCACCAGGTTCGTCACGCCGGACCAGACCCTTTGCCGCGCGCAATGGTCGCAAGCGACCTCAAATCGGAGCTGATGAGTGAACCCCCTGACCACCAGCGCGTTCGACCTTCCCGACCGCCTCTCCCCCAAGGCCGATCCGACGCTGATCGCCGGCGATGAGCAGCACTTCGCAGCCATCGCGGAGTGCCTCGAGCAGTCGATCGCCGAGCTGACCGACCGCCTCGAAGCCGAGCGCAAGGCACCCGGCGGCATCGGCCGGCAGGCAATGGACCGGGACACAGAGGTCTACCGGCTGACCGCTCGCCTGCGCGCACTGCGCCGCTTCGGCTTGGACCTGTGCCTCGGACACATGGTCAGCGCAGACGACCCCGAGCCCGTGTACGTCGGACGACTCGGCCTTACGGACAGCGCGGGCCGTCGGCTGCTGCTCGACTGGCGCTCCCCCGCGGTCGAGCCGTTCTTCGGAGCCACCCACGCCAACCCGATGGGGCTGGCAAGCCGCCGCAGGTATCGCTGGACCCGCGGCCGGATCAGCGACTACTGGGACGAGGTGTTCACCTCGGACGGGTTTGCCGGGCACGCCGCGCTCGACGACCAGTCCGCCTTCGTCGCCAGCCTGGGCAGCAACCGGTCGACACGGATGCGAGACGTGCTCGGCACCATCCAGGCCGACCAGGACGCCATCATCCGCGCGGGATCCCGCGGGGCTCTCGTCGTCGACGGCGGTCCGGGTACGGGGAAGACCGTCGTCGCTCTGCACCGCTCCGCCTACCTCCTCTACTCCGACCCTCGCCTCGGTCACCGCCGGGGCGGCGTGCTGTTCGTCGGTCCGCACCAGCCCTACCTGGGCTATGTCGCCGACGTCCTCCCCAGCCTCGGAGAGGAGGGCGTGCAGACCTGCACCCTGCGGGATCTCGTGGCCGAGGGAGCCGCGGCAGCGATCGAGGCCGACCCGGACGTGGCCCTCCTGAAGTCGTCCGCGAACCTGGTGAAGGCGATCGAGACGGCCGTCAGGTTCTACGAGGAGCCGCCCACCAAGGCGATGACGATCACGACCCACTGGTCCGACATCCGGCTGGACGCCGACGATTGGGCCGTGGCGTTCGAAGCGGCAGAACCCGGCACTCCGCACAACGAGGCGCGCGACCAGATCTGGGAGGAGCTGCTCACGATCCTGGTGGACAAGCACGACGGCGACGTCTCGGCCGACCTGCTCCGCAAGTCGCTGCTGCAGAACGGGGAGCTGCTCACGGCCTTCAACCGCGCGTGGCCGCTGCTCGAAGCGGCTGACCTCGTCGGAGACCTGTGGTCGGTACCCGCCTACCTGCGGAAGTGCGCTCCCTGGCTCAGCCCCGAGGACGTGTCGCAGCTTCAGCGCGGGGACGCCCAGGCCTGGACGGTGTCCGACCTGCCGCTTCTGGACGCAGCGCGGCAGCGGCTCGGCGACCCGGAGGCGTCGCGGCGTAAGCGTCGGCACAACGCCTCTGTCGCCGCCGAACGCGAGCACATGGCCAAGGTCGTCGACGCCCTGCTTGAGGCCGATGACGACGGTGAAGGTGCAGTGACGATGCTGCGGGGACAGGACATACAGAACACTCTGGTCGACGAGACCGCAGTGCCCGGCACCGAACCGGATCTGCTCGCCGGCCCGTTCGCGCACATCGTCGTGGACGAGGCTCAGGAACTGACTGACGCAGAGTGGCAGATGTTGCTGCTCCGGTGCCCGTCCCGGAGCTTCACCATCGTCGGGGATCGCGCCCAGGCCAGGCACGGGTTCACGGAGTCGTGGCAGGAACGGCTCGAGCGGATCGGGCTCGACCGGATCAACCTGGCCTCCCTGAGCATCAACTACCGGACGCCGGAAGAAATCATGGCGGAAGCCGAGCCGGTCATCCGGGCCGTGCTCCCGGACGCCAACGTGCCGACCTCCATCCGCAGCAGCGACGTCCCCGTCGTACACGGATCTGCTTCGGATCTGAGCTCGATCCTCGACACCTGGCTCGCCGCACATGCCGACGGGATCGCCTGCGTCATCGGCGATCCCACATTCCGGACGACGTCCCGCGTCCGGTCGCTGACCCCGGAGCTGTCGAAGGGGCTCGAGTTCGACCTGGTCGTCCTCGTCGACCCAGAGGCGTTCGGTAAGGGCATCGAAGGAGCGGTCGACCGCTATGTCGCGATGACCCGAGCCACCCAGCAACTCGTCATCCTCACGAGCTCCTGACGTCGGGCGGGCGGACGCCTGCTGCCGGCCGAGCTGGTGGCGTTCCTGGACGCCGGCGTACACGCGGGTGTACCAACTGCGGGCGCTCCGATGTCGTCCAGCAGGGTGGCGACGGTTTGCGACAGCGGCTGCGAGGACGCCCGGGCAAGGTAACAGCGCCGCCCAACGCTCACCTACGCAAAACGAAGAGGGAGGCGGCCACCTCGAAGGGTGAACCGCCTCACCAACTACCGCAAGGCGCAGGCGCGTTGCCTACGGACCTACTTTCCGGCCCACTTACCGCTCGTGGCGATCGACTTCAGCTGCTGCATGGTCAGCGCGGGCGTCTGCCGTGTGGCCTTCGCGTTCTGGGACCCGGAGTTGAACGCGGACACCACGACCCGGAGGCCGTCCGTACGGATGGTGTCGGCGGTCCACATCACCACGCCCGCGCCGCCCTTCTCGCCCGGGCCCTGACGCGTGACGACCTTCGTCCCGTCCGACAGCACCTCCGCACCGGACCCGAACAGCTCCCCCTCCACGTCCGACATGCTCGGCTGCACGTTGATCTGCACCAGGCTCGCGCCCTTGCCGTCATTCACGACGACGTACGCGTATCCGTCGTCACCACGCTCGGAGGCTGCCTTCGCGGACACGGGCAGCAACGACTTGAGCTTTCTCAGGATCGCCTGGCCGTCCTGCCTCTGCGCCGGCGGCTGCTGTACCGGCTCCGGGGCCGCCTTTCCCAGAGCGTTCATCACGGGCCGCCACTCGTCGGAGATGACGAGTCCCTTCAACTGCCCAACAGTGAGCGGGGGCTCGGGCCGTGAAACGGCGGCGTCCTTCTCTGCGGGCGCGTTCCACTCGCTGGCATCGACCGTGTATCCATCGGAGGTCACGAGATAGGCGTGCCACCACTTGGTGTCCACGCGCTTGTCAGGGTATTCGTACCCGCGCAACACCATCAGGCGCGAACCGTCGGCAAGCGTCTCATTCCGGCAGGAGTCGTACAGCACGAAGGTCTTGTCGGGGCATTCGAGCTGCTGCTCCGCCCCCGTGCTGTCCGGGTCGATGGCGCCGACGCTCACGCCGATCGCAGCTTTGCCCTCGCCATCGTCGAAGACGAGGTGCGCTGATGGCCCGAACCGGTCGGCCGTACCGCGCCCGGTCTGCCCGCTGACCTTACCCTCCGGCAGCAGCCCCTCCAACCTCTCGATCACCTGCTGCGCCGAGAACTGCGGCCCCTTGCCGGGCGCCGACTTCGTCGAAGGACCGGTCTCCTGCACCTTCGGCTGCGCAGCCACGCCCGTCCCGCCCTGCCCCGAGCCGCCGCCGAACGCCCCTGTGGTGTACGACGCTCCGAACCCCACGGCGGCGAGCGCCGCGACGCTGCCGGTCACGGCCGCGACCCGCCTGCGCCGCAACCCCCGCCGGCCGCGCACGACGCCGCCGTCCACCAGCGGGCGCCCCTCCACGGAGAAGACCTCTCCGGTGCGGCGTAGCGCGTCACCGAGCCCGCCTTCGAACGTGTCCAGGTCCTCCTGCGTTCCAGACATGCCTCACCACCGCCATTTCTCGTAATAGTCAGTCGGACTGATCAGTGCGCGGCGAACTCTCCGATGCTGCCGCCCAGTTGCACCCTCAGCCGGGCGAGTGCACGGGTGCTGCGGGTGCGTACGGCTGCGGAGCTGACGTTGAGGACGTCCGCAGTCTCCGTGACGGACCGGTCCTCCCAGTACCGCAGCACGACCACCGCCCGGTCCTTCGCCGGCAGCTTCCGCAGCGCGTCCAGGAGCATGAGCCGCAGCGAGGCGTCACCCTGCGCGGCCGTCTCCGAGATCTCGGGAATCTCGTCGCTCGGCCGCTCTCCCGCCGAACGCCGCCGCGCGTGCGCCAGAAAGACACGCACAAGGACGGTCTGCGCGTACGCCGCCGGATTGCCGAGCTTCGACGACCGGCCCCACACCACATACATCCGCCCGACCGTCTCCTGCACCAGATCCTCGGCGAGATAGGTGTCGCCGCTGGTCAACAGGCACGCCGAACGGAAGAGATGCCCCATGCGGGCCGCCGCGAACTCCCGGAAGGCGCTCTCCTGGGACCGTCTCATCCGCCGCTCTCCCCTTGCCTCGTCGCCTACACCATTTAGATGCGGTGGGGGCGGCGGGATGTTTCACCCGAGTTGCTTCCTCTCTCCGCGAGGCGCGGGACGGAGCTCCGGACGCGGATCTCCGTCCTGGTGCGCGGGGGCGGGGAGCGTGGCAGGAACGGGATGACCCTGTGTCGGAGAATTGCTCCGCCAGACCGCCGGCCGGGGGGCTAATCCGCGGTCTGGTCCTGGGTCTCGGCCTGATTCTTGAGGTTGTTGATCCAGTTGTGGAGGGAGTTGTCGAGGGCGGCCTGCAGGGCGGCCTGGTTGGCGACGACCGGCGCTCCGGTCCACGACTCCTCGGTGTGGACGAGGACGCCGTCGCGGGTCGGGGTGAAGGTCCACACGTGGATCGCGGTGATGCCCTGGGCGGGTCCGCCCCAGGCCAAGCGCTTGCCGTGGTCGGTCTGCTTGACGGTGGAGGTGATGTCCAGTCCCTCGGTGCTCCACCGGAAGACGGAGCCGGGGCGCAGGCGTCCTGGGGTGTCCTTGACGACTGTCTCGACATGGGGCTGCCAGGTGGGCCACTTCTCGACTTCGGTCTGGATCTTCCAGATGGTGTGCAGGGGGGCGTGGATGAGGATGCTCTTGCGGGTGATGACCGGCGCGCTCTCGTCGATCTGCACGTCACCGGTGTGCGCGGCATGGATGGTGCCGGCGGTGGCGGGCTTTTCGTCGGTGACGGCGTAGGCGGTGCCGGAGACGGCGATGAGGAGTGCGCTGGTAGTGGCGGCGAACTTCGCCAGGGTCGACATACGCATGATGCTTGGCCTTTCAGGGAGCGGATGGTCTCGTGCGAGGGCCGGGCCGGGGGAGCTGAGTCCAGCCCCCCGGCCCGGAGGCGGGTTCAGCTCCTGGATGCGTCGGCGTCGGGGATCCAGGAGCCGTGGATGCCGCCGGTGACCCGGCGCGGGAGGTGGACTGTGGCGATCCGGTCGAGGCTGGAGGCGTCCAGGACCAGGAGCTGGGAAGCGTCCTGCTTGAGGTCGGAGACGACGGTGAGCAGGTAGCCGTCGTCCTCGCGGGTGGCGCCGGCGGCGGGTACGAACACGGCCTCGCTGGGCAGGCGGGCGTCGCCGGCCTGGTGGATGCGACGGGCGCCGGTGGTGCGGTCGTACTTGACGACGCCGTAGCCGCCGTAGCCGTTCTGGTCGGGGAAGGAGACCGCGTACTGGTAGCGGTTCTCGGTTCCGAGGAAGTCCTCGTTGAGGGTGGGGAATTCGACGGCGAGGTCGTCGATGATCTGCTCGTCGACGCGGCCGACAGCCAGATCGATGACCCAGCGGCGATTGTAGGAACGGGCGTTGGGCTCCGTTCCGCGGCCGGGGGCGCCGACCCACCAGTTCCAGGAGAGCTGGAAGCCTTCCCGGTCCACGGTCGGGCCTTCCAGAACGATGCGGCCCTGGGCATCCTCGTAGGCGTTGCCGGTGTGCAGCATATTGCCCGGCTCGATGGGGAACCAGCGGATCTTCTCGGCGCCCTGCGGGCCACGAGGCATCACGCCGATCCGGGCGGGCTGCGCGTCGTTCCAGCCGTAGGGGATGCCGGAGTGCTCGGTCGGATCGAAGGTGACCGTGCCCTCGACGAAGACGATGTGGTTGCGGGTGAGGGCGAAGTCGTGCTTGAGGGAGGCGGTCGCGCCGGGCACCTCGACGCTCTGCGTGATTCGGCCCTTGGCGTCGGCCACGTAGTACATCAGGTACGGAGGGAAGGGCGAGGAGCCGAAGAAGTGCAGCTCCCCGGTGACTGGGTCGGTCTTGGGGTGTGCCGTCATCGCGCTGAGCAGCTTGCCGTCGAAGTCGTAGGCGCCGACGGTGTCCAGGTCCGGGGTGAGCTCGAAGGGGAAGTTCGCCTCGCACAGGGCGAGCAGGCGTCCGGCGTGCTCGATGACGTGGGTGCCGGCGGTGCTGGCGGTCAGGTCCGGGCCGTGCTCGGTCATGTAGGGGGCGCCGTTCAGGGCGGGGGTGTGCACCCAGCGGTTGCGGTACCACTCGGCGCGGCCGTCCCGCAGGCGGATGCCGTGGACCATTCCGCTGCCCTTGAACCAGTGGGTGGGAGTGACGCCGGGCTTGGGGTTGTGGCTGTTGCGGATCAGTCGGCCGGTCAGCTCGGTCGGCAGGGCGCCCTCGACGGTCAGGCCGGTGGCGGTGATCTCGTCGACGGCCGGGGTGTAGTGGCCGACGAGGAAGGGCTTCTCGGTGGTGGTCATGGGTGGAACCTCGTTTCCGTGAAGGGTGTCGTGGCGCGGATGGCTGGGGTGGCGGGGGGTCAGGCGGTCTGCTCGGCGCGGGCCTTGAGGGCGGCGAGCCAGGTGGTCAGGGAGGCGTTCAGGGCTTGGCCGAGTTCGTCGGTGGCGGCCTCGACGGGGGCGCCGCTCCAGGACTCCTCGGTGTGGACGGTGACCTGGTCGCCGGACCGCTCGAAGGTCCACACGTGGACGCCGTCGATGCCGTTCGCCGGGCCGCCCCAGACCAGGCGCTCGCAGGGGACGAGCTCGCGGATGGTGGAGGTGATGTCCAGGCCGTGGGTCTTCCAGTGGAAGGAGTTGCCGGGCAGCAGCGGGCCGTCGAGCTGGGCCTGGTCGATGTCCGTGTTCCAGGAGGCCCAGGAGTCGATGTCGGTGTGCAGGGTCCAGACCCGCTCCAGCGGGGCGTCGATCACGGTGGACAGGCGGACGATGACCGGTGCGGTCGCGTCGATGGTGAACATGTCGGTGATTCCCTTCGGTTGGTGTGCGGTCCGGCGTGTTGCGATCGAGAGGAGCAGGGCGAGGGCGGCGGCGGCCGCGAGAACGGCGGCGGAGACACCGAACGCGGTGCGGTAGCCGGCGGTGAGCGCTTCCAGGTGCGGCTGGCGGCCGGCGGAGTGGGCGGTGGTGGTGCCGGCGAGGGTGGCAAGGACCGCGAGGCCGATCGCGCCGCCGACCTGCCGGGTGGTGTTGACCAGGCCGCCGGCCAGCCCGGAGTCCTGGCTGGGGACGCCCTCGACGGCCAGGCCGGTGAGCTGGACGAAGGCGATGCTCAGGCCCAGGCCGATGAGGACGCTGGGGCCGAGGACGTCGGCGGCGAAGCTGCCGTGGGCGCTGATCCGGGACAGCCACAGCAGTCCGGCGGCCTCGGTCAGCAGTGCGCCGGTGACGGTCGCGGTGGAGCCGATGCGGCGGGAGATCCTCGGCGCCAGCGTGGAGCCGAGCATGTTGGCGAAGGCCAGCGGGAGCTGGCCGAGGCCGGTGACCAGCGGGCTCAGCCCGAGAACCTGCTGCTGGTAGAGAGGGAGGAAGAAGAACAGGGCGATCCACACCGAGCCGAGCAGCGCCATCAGGAGGTTGCCGGCGGCGACCCGTCCCGTACGGAACAGGCGGGGCGGCAGCAGCGGGTTCGGGTGGCGGCGCTCGACCAGGACGAACGCGGTGAGCAGGACGGCCGTGACGGCGAAGGCCGACAGGACCGTGGTGTCGGTCCAGCCCGAGCGGCGGGCCGACGTCAGTCCCCACACCAGGGCGGTGAGCGCGAGGGTGACGGTGACGGTGCCCGGTGTGTCGAACCGTCCGCCCTCGGTGACCCGCGTCTTCGGCACGGTCGCGGCAGCGGCGGCCAGGACCGCGAACGCGCCGATCGCCACCGCGTAGAAGATCCACGGCCAGCCCCACGCCTGGGTCAGGGCGCCACCGAGGAGGACTCCGGCCGCGCCTCCCGCGCCGGACACGGCCCCCCACACCCCCAGGGCCCGGCCTCGGCCGGCGCCGGGCGGAAACAGTCCCATCACCAGGGCCAGCGCCGCGGGGGCGATCGCCGCGGCGCCCAGTCCCTGGACCACGCGGGCCGCGATCAGCACGGCGGACGAGGTGGCCAGGCCCGCCGTCAGCGAGGAGAGACCGAACACCGCGAGTCCCGCCAGGAGCGTTCGGCGGTGCCCCAGCAGGTCCGCCGCCCGGCCTCCCGCCAGCAGCAACGCCCCGAAGGCAAGGCCGTAGGCGTTGACCACCCAGGTGGTGCCGCTGTCCGACAGGTCCGCACCGGCGCGGATCTGGGGCAGGGCCACGTTCACGATCGAGGTGGCCAGCATGACGGTGAACTGCGCCCCGGCGAGGGCCGCGAGCGTGGCACCAGGGCTGTGGCGGGCGCCGGTGGAATTCATAACACGCTCCCTGTGTGGTCAACCACTCACATTTGATGTCCAAGAGAGGGCGGGGCCAGTGCCCCGCCCGTGAGCTCGGTCGTGCGGTCGTGCGGTCGCGTGGGCGTCAGTAGTGCCGGACGCCGGCCGTCAGGGTCCGGGTCCAGGGGGCGTCCACCTCGTCGGCCCCCATGGAAACGATCAGATGGCACAGCATGCCCCGCGCGAAGAACTCCTGGACCTGCGCCTCCGTCCCGCCAGAGGCGCCACGTACGTACTCCACCAGCCGGGCGTACCCCTGTCGGACCACCTCGCGCACGGCCGGCTCGGACACCGCCGCCGCCTGGGCGTGGAGCTGGATCAGCATCAGGTCGTTGTCGCTGATCAGCTGGGCGTACGCGTCCCCCATAGCCCCCAGGACCGCCTCCGCCGAGCTGCCCGTCGCATCGGCCGCGGCCCGCTCCAGGCTGGCCCTCACCCGTACGAAGCAGTGCTCGACCACCGCCGTGAACAGCAGTTCCTTGTTCGGGAACAGGCGGTAGACGTACGCCTGTGAGATGCCGGCCGCCTTCGCCACCTCGGTGGTGGTGGTGCCCCAGTAGCCCCGGGCGGCGAAGGCGCCGATCGCGGTGCGCAGCACCGTCTCTCGGCGCTCCTCGGCAGTGGACAGCTGGCGGGGGCGTTCGCTCTTCATGTGAGTACTTAATCACTCATGCTTTTCTTCGTCAACCCGTTACCCGGCGGTTCGACCGGGGCAGTGGTCCACGGGGCCACACGCAGGGCTCTGGGCGATGCTGAATGAGCCGGGCGGCATCCCCCAAGGCGAGGCCGTCGAAGTCGACTTGGCGGAGCTCGTCGAGCAGGGTGGAGTCGAACAGCCAGCCCCGCCGGTAAGCCCGACAAGAAGCGCACGTTCTCCAGTTCCGCGGCAGCCGGTTCGCTCCACACCTCGTACCGCCACCCCCGCACTCCAACAACGCGCCCCGTCCAGTCGAAGGTGAAGGCAACCTTCTGGTCGGTCAACCGCTCGCGCGGTTTGACGTCCACGACCACTGGCAGTCCCTCGCCCGTGATCAGCAGGTAGTCCGGGACATGCCTGCAAGGCCCGCCATCGACCGTCGCCTCCAGCAGGAACGGCTGCGCGGCGATGAACTGCACGAGAAGCTGTGGCCTGCGCTTTCTCTAGCTGTCTCACGCCGTGTCGGGCGGCTTCAGTCTCACCAGCCGTGTCATTTCCTCACGGCCTCGGCCGACCGGCCGACGTACGGAGCACAGGCATGGGCTTTCGCCCAACTCGTTATCAGTGGCGTGTGTGACAGTCGGGCGGTGATCAACAGTGAACGCGGCCTCCTGGAAGGCCTGCACAAGGTGGATTGGGCCGAGCTGGGCCACGCCTACGGGAGAGCGCAGGACGTCCCCGAACAGCTCACCGCATTGTGCAGTCATGACGAGGCCGCCCGTGAGGGTGCCTTGAGGTCCTTGTTCGGCAACATCTTTCACCAGGGCACCCGATACTCCGCGTCACCGTACGCGGTGCCCTTCCTGGCCCGAATCGCCCTGGCCGGCCCCCACACAGTCCGCGACGGGGTGCTGTCGCTGCTGACCAGACTCGCGATCGACTGGCACGACGAATACGACCTTCCCCGCGGCATCGACATCAAGGCCTGGCGCGCGGCGGCCGCTGAACTGAGCATGGATGAGGCACTGGCCTGGTACGACGAGCAAATAGCCGCCGAGCCGGACGAGGAGAAGCGCAACAGGATCAGGGAGATCCGAGCGGAGTGGGCCGCTGGGCGGCTGATGGACTCCCGGGCGAGCGCCCTGCTCTCCTACGACGCGGTCCGCGCCGAACTGCCCGGCCTGCTCCCACTCCTCGACGATCCCGACCCCGCCATCCGGACCAAAACCGCCTACCTGTCGGCCTGGTTCCCCGAAGAAGCGGCCGCCATCCTGCCCCTTCTCCTCGACCGCCTCCGGGTCAAGGACTCAGTGACGGTGACCGCCACCGCCCTGGTGGCGGTCGGCCTGCTCGGCGACATCACTCTCACGTCACGGCTCAGCCCTCACCTGGACGCCACGGAGCCCTTGATCCGCTGGGCGGCGGCGACCGCTCTGGCCCGGATCGGCAGCACCAAGGGCGCCACCGGGCTCGGCACCGACCTGACTGAGCACGTGATCGCCGAACTCGCCGCGGCGGCGGTCGACACCCCGAAGCCGGACATCGACTACAACGAAGGCGACACCCCCGGTTACATCAGTCGCTCTCTTCTGTCGCTCTCCAACCACGACCGGGAATCCGTGCTCCGCGGCGTGGCCGACTGCCTGACAGCGATGCCCGGCAACCACAAGGGGTGGACAGCGAAGACCGCAATAGCTGTGGCCTTCGCCGAGCCCTTCCACAACGGCACCCCCCCGTTCGCCGAACTCACCGAGGGGCAACAACGCCTTCTCCAGGCATTGGTGAAGGCCGGGCCCTGGGGCGCGTACGGGAAGAAGTTCGAAGAGACCCTTCGAAGCCGGCAGATGCCCGACACCCGGGCGGCTCTGCGCGTCTACGTGGGCCTTCCGAACGATGGCCACGACGAGAGGACGGAATGCATCTGGGGTTGAACGTTAATGGTGGCGACCTGTGTCCTGTCGCAGTGCATCTGCTCGGCCCTCCACAATGGGTGGCTCGGGCCGTCGGGCCTCTGACCTGGGCTGTCTCACAGCTGATGTCCCGTCTCATTAGATCTTGCAGAGGCGGGGCCGTTGACCAGCGGGGTGACAGGCTGAACCGCGACTTGCTGGGGACATGGCAAGGCGCCGCGACAGACCTGCGGACGGTGCCGATGGCGCGTCTCATTGATCATGGCGAGAGCGATGCCACCTGAGCAGGGCCTTGTCAGGATGGCGAGACACCTGACGCCCGGTTTCGCACTGAAGATGGCAGTTTCCTAGCCAGAGGCCGCAGCAGCGGACGCGCTCAGGAAGGATGTCGCCGCTGACGATCCTGAAGCTGCCGACGGGCGGTCGACCAAACGATCTCGAACTCATCGGCCGACAACCACGGCGGTTCGTGCCCCTCCCACTCAGAGATAGGCGGTTCCGCGGTCAGACCGTAGACACTCTCGTATTCAGCCAACCGACCGGCACTTTGGGCTTCTTGCCACTCGGCGAGCGAGGCAGCAGCCAAAGCCTTGCTTCCGGGCTCCTGGAACTCGACTTGCCGGATCACGTAGCCATCGGTGTCCAGCTCGAAGGAGAACCAAACAGCCTCCTCGTCCCAGAAGCAGCGAACCCAGCGCGTCACTGGTTCACCGCGTCGAAGGGCTCGTCGTGCCAGCGCCAGCCGGCGGTACCGTCGTCGTGGATGTGCAGCATGAACTCAGCGACCGGGCTGCCGTCGGGAAACGTCAGGGCGAGCGCACTGCGGATCTGGGTGTAGCAGGCGTCGGCCCGCTCCCAGTCCTCCTCGTCGACAGCCCGCTCTTGCTCAGTAAAGAGGGGACGAAAGTCTTCAAAGCCAGGAAGTGTCTCGACTTCGGCGTGAGTCCAGGGCATATCGGCGCCGGTCACGGTCAGCCGGGCAATCTCCTGGTCGCTGTGGTGGAGCCGCCAGATACTGCCGGTGGTCAGGTTCGGGTTGGCCATATCCCCATGATGGCGATCACCACGGACAGGCAGCGAGGGCGATCACCGCATCTGGATTGAGACATGCCACCTGCAATGAGACAAGAGCCGCCCCAAAGCGGACACCGTCTCACGCAAACCTGTCCCCGGCCCTCGCACGCAAGCCCGGCGCGCAGATCAATGCGACAAGCCGCGGTTGCGACGGGATATCTGACCTGGGCTTTCTCACAGCTGATGTCGTATCCGACAGCAATCCGACATCCGCCGTGAGATTCCGACACGAAACTTGAGATCCTCCAACATGTCAGTACTAGGAGGGTGCTGAAGATCTTGGCCGGATCAGCGAGCGGCGTCTGGTGCGTGCGGCTACAAGGCGCCGAAGCGGCCTCATAGCGGAGCTATCAGGCCGTTCTGGCAACGCCGCAGATGTGCGTGCAAGGCGTCGGGAGCCCGGCCAAGATCTTCAGTGCCCTCCTAGGTCTGCGCCATGTCCACGAAGCGTGAGTAGTGGCCCTGGAATGCCACGGTGATCGTCGCCGTCGGCCCGTTACGGTGCTTGGCCACCATCAGGTCCGCCTCGCCCGCCCGCGGGGACTCCTTCTCGTACGCATCCTCGCGGTGCAGCAGGATCACCATGTCGGCGTCCTGCTCGATGGAGCCGGATTCACGGAGGTCGGAGACCATCGGCTTCTTGTCCGTCCGCTGCTCCGGACCACGGTTCAGCTGGGACAGCGCGATGACCGGGAGCTCCAGCTCCTTGGCCAGCAACTTAAGGTTTCGAGACATGTCCGAGACCTCCTGCTGACGGCTCTCGGCACGCTTGGAGCCACCGGACTGCATCAGCTGCAGATAGTCGATGATCACCAGCTTGATGTCGTTCCGCTGTTTCAGCCGACGGCACTTCGCCCGGATCTCCATCATCGACAGGTTCGGCGAATCGTCGATGTAGAGCGGCGCGGCCGAGACGTCCGGCATCCGGCGGGCCAGCCGCGTCCAGTCCTCGTCGGTCATCGTGCCGGAACGCATGTGGTGCAGAGCCACCCGCGCCTCGGCGGACAACAGTCGCATCGCAATTTCGTTGCGGCCCATTTCGAGGGAGAAGATCACGCTCGGGAGGTTGTTCTTGATCGACGCGGCCCGCGCGAAGTCCAGGGCCAGCGTGGACTTACCCATGGCCGGACGCGCCGCAATGACGATCATCTGACCCGGGTGCAGCCCGTTGGTCAGGGCGTCGAAGTCGGTGAAGCCGGTCGGTACGCCCGTCATCTCGCCGGAGCGCGAACCGATCGCCTCGATCTCGTCGAGCGCGCCCTCCATGATGTCGCCCAGCGGCAAATAGTCCTCGCTGGTGCGCTGCTCCGTGACGGCATAGATCTCGGCCTGTGCCGAGTTGACGATCTCGTCGACGTCACCGTCGGCCGCATATCCCATCTGCGTGATCTTCGTGCCCGCCTCGACAAGCCGTCGCAGGACCGCTCGCTCGTGGACGATCTCCGCGTAGTACGAGGCGTTGGCCGCCGTAGGCACGGACTGGACGAGGGTGTGCAGATAGGGGGCGCCGCCCACCTTGGTGATCGCGCCGCGCTTGACCAGCTCGGCCGCGACCGTGATCGGGTCGGCGGGCTCGCCCTTGGCATAGAGGTCGAGGATCGCCTGGAAAACGGTCTCGTGGGCGGGGCGGTAGAAGTCGTGCCCCTTGATGATTTCCACGACGTCGGCAATGGCGTCCTTGGACAGGAGCATGCCGCCGAGGACCGACTGCTCGGCGTCGAGGTCCTGAGGGGGCACGCGCTCGAATCCGGGCGAGCCGCCGTCCCAGCCGCCGCTCTCCCTGCCGCGGTCGTGCTGCTCACCGCGGTCCCGGCCTTCGCCGCGACGCTGGCGGGTAACGGGCAGACGGTCACCGGGACCGGTGTCGGCCCAGGGGTCGTCCAAAGGCTCGGGAATGCTCACCGTGCCACCTCCTCCCGTCCGCTCCGCGGACCTTCGCCGTGCCACTCTTTCTTACGGCACAGCACCGACAACAAGACGCTCGACTCCGGTTCCGGCACGTCGAGTTCTGCGGGATTCCAGGGCTGAAACAGGGTGTGGGCGCCGGTCCACGGTAGGCCTCGCCGCACCGTCAGCCAATCTGGTTATCCACAGGGCATGTGGACGACGGACCAGATGCTGTGGAGAACCCCGCAGAACCTGTGCACGGAGCAGGGGACAGCACTGTGGACAAACTCATAACGTCGCCCCGACCACAGCCCTGACCTGGGATTTCTCCATCCACGGCCTGTGGGGGAGAAAAACTTTCCGAGCCAGCACAAAATCACGGCAAACCGCACACAGGAGAACACTCAGCGCCAGTAAATGTAAGGACTGATATGACATTGCATCTGTTACCTGTGGAAGATTAGATTGGCCCCCATGCCCCAGGCCACCGCGACCTCATATTCCAACCGTCGACGGCACGATCGTGAGATCGTCGCACTCGCCGTCCCCGCCTTCGGCGCCCTCGTCGCCGAGCCGCTCTTCGTCATGGTCGACAGCGCCATCGTCGGCCATCTCGGCACACCGCAACTGGCCGGCCTGGGCGTCGCCGCGGCTCTGCTGACCACTGCCGTGAGCATTTTCGTCTTCCTCGCCTACGCCACCACGGCAGCGGTCGCGCGACGCGTAGGTGCGGGCGATCTCGCCTCCGCAATACGGCAGGGCATGGACGGCATCTGGCTGGCACTGCTCCTCGGTATCGCTGTCATCGCCGTGGCCCTGCCCTCAGCCCCCTGGTTCGTCGATGTCTTCGGCGCCTCCGACACCGCCGCGCCGTACGCCACCACCTATCTACGGATCTCCAGCCTCGGCATCCCCGCCATGCTCATCGTCATGGCCGCTACCGGCGTGCTCCGCGGCCTGCAGGACACCAAAACCCCGCTGTATGTCGCCATCGGCGGTTTCGCGGCCAACGGAGCCCTCAACGCGGGGCTTGTCTACGGCGCCGGTCTCGGTATCGCCGGATCGGCCTGGGGCACCGTGATCGCCCAGGTCGGCATGGCCTCGGCCTATCTGGTCGTGGTGGTGCGGGGAGCACGCCGGCACGGCGCGTCGTTGCGCCCCGACACGGCAGGGATCAGGGCCAGTGCCCAGGCAGGCGTCCCCCTGCTGGTTCGTACGCTGTCGCTCCGTGCCGTCCTGATGATCGCCACCGCCGTTGCTGCACGCCTGGGCGACACCGATATCGCCGCCCACCAGATCATCCTCTCCCTGTGGAGCCTGATGGCCTTCGCTCTCGACGCCATTGCGATCGCTGGGCAAGCCATCATCGGCCGCTACCTGGGAGCCAATGACACCGAGGGCGCACGCGAGGCATGCCGCCGAATGGTGCAGTGGGGCATTGCCTCAGGTGTGATGCTCGGGGCTCTGATCGTGCTCGCGCGTCCCTTGTTCATCCCCTTGTTCACCGGCGACCAGGACGTGCAGAGCACCCTGCTCCCCGCATTGCTGGTGGTGGCCGTGTGCCAGCCGATCGCCGGTGTGGTCTTCGTGCTGGACGGCGTGCTGATGGGCGCCGGAGACGGTCGGTACCTCGCCTGGGCCATGCTGATCACCCTGGCCGTCTTCGCCCCGGTCGCCCTGCTCGTGCCCACCTACGGCGGGGGCCTGAATGCTCTGTGGTGGGCAATGGCACTGATGATGACGGTCCGCATGGTGACGCTCTGGCTGCGCACGCGCTCAGGTAAGTGGATCGTCACCGGAGCCACCCGCTGAGCATCGGCCGTCGACCCTGTTTCACGTGAAACGACAAAGGGCCGCACCCCGTGGGGTGCGGCCCTTCAGTTGCTCTGGTGAGCTATGCCCTTAGGCAGCAACGACCTCGATGCCGAGCTTCGCCGCAACCTCGGGGTGCAGACGCACGGACACCTGGTGACCGCCGAGCGTCTTGATCGGAGAGCCGAGCTCGACGCGACGCTTGTCGACGTCCGGGCCACCGGCAGCCTTGATCGCCGAAGCGATGTCGGCCGGGGTGACGGAGCCGAAGAGACGGCCGGCGTCGCCGGAGCGAACAGCCAGACGAACCTTCACGGCCTCAAGCTTGGCCTTGACCTCGTTGGCCTGCTCGATCGTCGCGATCTCGTGGATCTTGCGGGCGCGGCGGATCTGCGCCACGTCCTTCTCGCCACCCTTGGTCCAGCGGATGGCAAAGCCACGCGGGACCAGGTAGTTACGGGCGTACCCGTCCTTGACTTCGACGACGTCGCCGGCAGCGCCGAGGCCGGAGACCTCGTGGGTGAGGATGATCTTCATTATTCGGTCACCCTTCCCTTATCGCGCGGTGGACGTGTAGGGCAGCAGCGCCATCTCACGGCTGTTCTTGACGGCCGTGGCGACGTCACGCTGGTGCTGCGTGCAGTTGCCGGTTACGCGGCGGGCACGGATCTTGCCGCGGTCGGAAATGAACTTCCGCAGCATGTTCGTGTCCTTGTAGTCCACGTACTGGGTCTTGTCCTTGCAGAAAGCGCAGACCTTCTTCTTAGGCTTGCGCACAGGCGGCTTCGCCATGGTGTTTCTCCTGTGTGATCAAGAAGTGGGGGTACGAGCTGCCCTAGAAGGGAGGCTCGTCCGAGTAGCCGCCGCCGGAGCCGCCGGAGCTTCCGCCCCAACCGCCTCCGCCGCCCTGCTGGCCCCCGGCCGGCGTGCCGGTGGCCCACGGGTCGTCAGCGGGAGCACCGCCGCCGCCCTGCTGGCCGCCGCCACCGGGACCGCCGCCCCAGTTGCCGCCGCCCTGCTGGCCACCGCCGTAACCACCCTGGCCGCCCTGGCCACCGCGACCGGTGGTCTTGGTGACCTTGGCCGTGGCGTTCTTGAGGCTGGGGCCGACTTCCTCGACATCCAGCTCATAGACCGTGCGCTTCACGCCTTCGCGGTCTTCGTACGACCGCTGCTTCAGCCGGCCCTGCACGACAACGCGCATGCCTCGCTGGAGCGACTCGGCGACGTTCTCCGCCGCCTGCCGCCAGACCGAGCAGGTGAGGAACAGGCCTTCGCCGTCCTTCCACTCATTGGTCTGCCGGTCGAAGATGCGGGGAGTGGACGCGACGCGGAACTTCGCGACCGCTGCACCGGACGGGGTGAAGCGCAGCTCGGGGTCGTCGACGAGATTGCCGACGACCGTGATGACGGTCTCGCCTGCCATGGGTGAACCTCTCGGCGGGGATTGCTTCTGGCTGCTTGCTGCTACTCGAACCCGATGACCGCTGAGCTAGATGCTCAGTGGATCTCGGGACGGAGGACCTTGGTCCGGAGGACCGACTCGTTCAGGTTCATCTGGCGGTCGAGCTCCTTGACGACCGCAGGCTCGGCCTGCAGGTCGATGACCGAGTAGATGCCCTCGGGCTTCTTCTTGATCTCGTAAGCGAGACGACGACGGCCCCAGGTGTCGACCTTCTCAACCTTTCCATTGCCCTCACGGACGACGGAGAGGAAGTTCTCGATCAGCGGGGAGACAGCGCGCTCCTCGAGATCGGGGTCGAGGATGACCATCACCTCGTAGTGACGCATGTGGAACCCACCTCCTTTGGACTCAGCGGCCACGGTCGTTCCGTGGCAGGAGGGTCGTGATGCGTAAGCAACAGTGTCTCCGAGTAAAACAGCCGCCACTGACAACGCCCCCTTCCGAGGAGGGCTGCCGTGCTGGCCTGGGCAGACACCGCCGCAGACCGTACAGAGTACCCGCAGACCGGCTTCCGGTTGAAATCCAGTGCTCAGGAGACGCAATCTGTACACATCGGGTGTGAGCGACGCCACGATGCGCCGCCTTTTCGGCCAGGAGGTACTCCATGGCACAGACAATGCGAACCCGCCCTCCCGTTTCCCTTCTCGCCACGGACGGCAGACCCCATCCGCTCCAGGACACTCTGGTGGCGGTAACCGTGGCCCTCGGTCTTATCGCCTTCGTGACGGCGATGTTCCACAGCCTGCATCTGCTCAGCTCATGGGCCGGGCTCATCGGGATCCTCACAGGTGCATACGGGCAGTACATCTCGGTGACCACCCGCGAGAGGTTCCCGCTGATCCTCGGTATAGGCGCGTCCGCCGTCGGGTTCTACCTGGGAATGGCCCACGGCGGTCTCTTCGGCGGCCTATAGCCGCGCCTGTCCCGAACGCCTCCGGTCGCCGGTCCCGGCAAGTCCACCCGCACCCTCTCAGGGGGTCGTCCAGGCCCTCCAGGGGCGGACAGCCGGGACCCACCTGGCCGACAAGGTCCGACAGGGCCAGACGACGCGCTCCCCGGTCGCAGTAGGCTTCGGCGCGAGAGCCGGAGCCCCTGACCGATGGGGACACACCTGCCGAGGAGCGCCCCGCATGAGCCTGACCCTGAGGACCATCAGCCGAGAGCAGCATCTGGCATACATCCAGAGTCTGCCGTCGGCCAGTCACTGCCAGGTCCCGGCGTGGGCGGATGTGAAGACCGAATGGCGTTCGGAGAACCTTGGCTGGTTCGACAAGAGCGGCGAGATCGTGGGCGCCGCCCTGGTGCTGTACCGCCAACTCCCGAAGATCAAGCGGTATCTCGCATACCTCCCCGAGGGGCCGGTCATCAACTGGTACGCGCCGAACCTCGACGAGTGGCTGCAGCCGATGCTCGCGCATCTCAAGCAGCAGGGCGCCTTCTCGGTGAAGATGGGCCCGCCGGTCGTCATCCGCCGCTGGGATGCAGCCGCCATCAAGTCCGGCATCCAGGACCCCGACGTGAAGCGGCTGCGCGACGTCGAGGCCACGCACATCGAGCCGCGCGCTTTCGAAGTCTCGGACCGGCTGCGGAAGATGGGCTGGCAGCAGGGCGAGGACGGCGGCGCCGGCTTCGGTGACGTGCAGCCGCGCTACGTCTTCCAGGTGCCGCTGGCGAACCGCTCGCTCGAAGACGTCCTCAAGGGCTTCAACCAGCTGTGGCGGCGCAACATCAAGAAGGCTGAGAAGGCCGGCGTCGAGGTGGTCCAGGGCGGTTACGAGGACCTCGCCGAATGGCAGCGGCTGTACGAAATCACCGCTGTGCGCGACCGCTTCAGGCCGCGTCCCCTCTCCTACTTCCAGCGCATGTGGACTGTCCTCAACTCCGAGGACCCGAATCGCATGCGACTGTATTTCGCGCGCCACAACGGGGTGAACCTCTCCGCGGCGACGATGCTCGTCGTCGGTGGGCACGTCTGGTACTCGTACGGCGCGTCCGACAACATCGGACGCGAGGTGCGGCCTTCGAACGCCATGCAGTGGCGGATGCTGCGCGATTCCTACGCGATGGGCGCCACCGTCTACGACCTGCGCGGCATCAGCGACTCGCTCGACGAGACCGATCACCTCTTCGGCCTGATCCAGTTCAAGGTCGGCACCGGCGGCGAAGCCGTCGAGTACGTCGGCGAGTGGGACTTCCCGCTCAACAAGCTGCTGCACAAGGCGCTGGACATGTATATGTCGCGCCGCTGACGAAACCGGCATCACCCGTTTCAATGAGCGCTTCAGCAGGCCCGCCGGCAAGCAGGCCGACAGGCTCAGACACTTCGACAAGCTCCACATACCTCTGATACACCGCAGCCACCAGAAAGGTTCCGGACCGGCCATGGCGCTCTCCCTCTATGTCGACACCGCGCGCTGGCGGGCGCACCAGAAATCCGTCCTCGATCAGTTCCCCGGGCTTGTCCCGGTCTGCAAGGGCAACGGATACGGCTTCGGTCACGAGCGACTCGCAGACGAGGCGACCCGCTTCGGCTCCGACACTCTCGCCGTCGGCACCACCTACGAGGCAGCCCGCATAAAGGACTGGTTCAGCGGCGATCTGCTGGTCCTCACCCCGTTCCGGCGGGGTGAGGAGCCCGTGCCGCTGCCCGACCGCGTCATCCGGTCGGTCTCCTCCGTGGATGGCGTGCACGCGCTGGTGGGCGCCCGGGTCGTCATCGAGTGCATGAGCTCGATGAAGCGTCACGGCGTCAAGGAGGAGGAGCTGGGGCAGCTGCACGCCGCCATCGAGGACGTACGTCTCGAAGGCTTCGCGCTGCACCTGCCGCTGGACCGCACCGACGGCTCGGACGCGGTCGAGGAAGTCATCGGCTGGATGGACCGCCTTCGCGCCGCCCGACTGCCGCTGCACACCATGTTCGTCAGCCATCTGCGCGCCGAGGAACAGGCCCGGCTGCAGCAGCAGTTCCCGCAGACCCGCTTCCGCGCCCGGATCGGCACACGACTGTGGCTCGGCGACCACGACGCGACGGAGTACCGGGGTGCCGTCCTCGACGTCACGCGCGTCGCCAAGGGGGACCGCTTCGGCTACCGCCAGCAGAAGGCCGCCTCCGACGGCTGGCTGGTGGTCGTCGCCGGCGGCACGTCGCACGGCGTGGGCCTGGAGGCCCCGAAGGCGCTGCACGGCGTGATGCCGCGCGCCAAAGGCGTCGCCCGCGCGGGCCTGGCCACTGTCAACCGCAATCTGTCGCCCTTCGTCTGGTCGGGCAAGCAGCGCTGGTTCGCCGAGCCGCCCCACATGCAGGTGTCGATCCTGTTCGTGCCCGCGGACGCACAGGAACCGAAGGTCGGCGACGAGCTGGTGGCCCATCTGCGCCACACGACCACCCAGTTCGACCGCCTCGTCGACCGCTAGTGCCGTGACCGGCCATGTGTGCCCCATGAGGAGCGCCGTCCAGTGCGTGCGATCGCCAGGCGGCCGGACGTCCTTGGATGGGGTCTCCCCTGCTCGAACGAAGCTGAGAGGGAGCTACCAGGGCTTTCGGCCAACGCGGCGAGCGGGCGTGCTGGGCGGCGCGAGGGGCAAAGCCTGCCGGGAGGGGCACTAAACACCAAGCCAAACGGCACCACGACCGGCCCCCACGACCGATGGGAACCGGGCCTCGCCAAGGGTTTCGCGCCCTTGGCGAGGCCCTGTTCAGTCCGCGGCCGGCCCATGTGCCCCTGTTCGCTCGGTGACCGGCCCGTGCGCCGCACCCCACTCCACCCGCGGCCCCTCGACCGCGGGTGCCGGGTACCTCGGCGAATGCGCCGCCGCATGCCCCAGCACGAAGACGTCCTTGGCACCGTCGAACACCCCGCCCGACGGATCGTCCGAACCGTCCCTGCGTACGACGTCCCGCTCCGGCATCAGAATGTCCCGTACGACGACGGCGCAGAGGTAGAGCGTGCCCAGCAGGTGCAGGGCGATCGCCACCTGATAGCCCTCGGTCGGCAGCCCCTGGTGCTTGTCACCGCTGGTCGTGTACGCGAGGTACATCCAGATCCCGAGGAAGTACAGGACCTCGCACGCCTGCCAGATCAGGAAGTCCCGCCACCGCGGCCTGGCCAGCGCGGCAAGGGGGATCAGCCACAGCACGTACTGCGGCGAGTAGACCTTGTTGGTGAGAATGAACGCCGCGACGACAAGAAGGGCCAGCTGCGCGAAGCGGGGCCGGCGCGGAGCCATCAATGTCAGCACCAGGATGCATACACAGAAGAAGAGCATCAACAGCGTCGATGCGGTGTTCACCGTGTCGACCGGGATGGAAATGCCGGTCCGCTGCGAGATGATCAGCCAGAACGAGCCGAAGTCGAGCGGCCGGTCGTGGCTGAACGTGTAGAACTTCTTCCATCCCTCGGGCGCGAACACCATCACCGGCAGGTTCACCACCAGCCATGATGCGGCCGCGCCGAGTGTCGCCACGAAGAACTCCCGCCATTTGCCGGCCCTCCAGCAGAGCACGAAGACTGGCCCCAGCAGGAGTACGGGGTAGAGCTTCGCGGCTGTGGCGAGGCCAATGAGGATGCCAAAGGCAAGCGTCCGCTGCCGGGACCACATGAGCATGGCCGCGGCCGTCAGCGCGACGGCCAGCAGGTCCCAGTTGATCGTCGCGGTGAGCGCGAAGGCCGGCGCGAGAGCGACCATCAGTCCGTCCCACGGACGGCGCCGGTGCGTACGGGCGACACACACCGCCATGACCGCGGTGCAGATCATCAGCATGCCCGCGTTGACCATCCAGTACATCTGCTCGCGGTACTGGATGGAGCCGCCGGGCGTCAGCCAGGCCGCGACCTGCATGAACACCCCGGTCAGGACGGGGTACTCCAGGTACTGCATGGTGTCGCTCAGCCGGTCGAAGTACGGTACGAGACCGTCCGCGAAACCACGTCCGACGAAAAGATGCGGAATGTCGGAGTAGCACGCATGCGTGTACTGCGAGCTGGCGCCCCTGAACCACGCCCAGTTGTAACAGGGCACTTTCTGCACCATGCCGAGCGCGAACATGCCGATCGCCACCAGGGCAACGACACGCACAGGCGTGAGGGGGCCGGAGCCGAGTCGCGCCCAGAGCCCCGACCGCCCGCCGATCAGCTCGCTGCCGGCCGCGGCGACCTCGTCCTGGTGCGTGGGCCGAACGACGGCCCGTTCCTGATGCACGCTCGTGTGTTCTGCGCTTGGCATGCCGCACATCCTGCCGTACGGGACTGTGGAAACGGCGAGGGCCGCCGCACCGAGTGGTGCGGCGGCCTCCTTGACCACGCGTGGTCGGCCAAGGTTCCAGCTTCGGACCACGACGCGGTGCGGGCACACTCGAAGAATCGCCCGTACGGGAACTAACGACGGATCTCCGGCGCAGGACGCTAGCAGCAACTCATAGATTCACGTCGGGCCGGTAGACCGTGACTTGGTTCAACCTGAGCTCCGATGCGTTCGTGACGGGCACCGACGACACCTTCACGATGCCCTGACCAGCGGCCATACCTGATCACTCGGACTGAATCAGCCCTGAACGCCAGCCCCAGATCGTCTGCGGCTACTTCGGCGGCCCCCACGCCCGCTACACCCCCGAAGAGAACCATTTGAGCTTCTGATCAATGATTGCCGGATGTAATTTTCTGGGCAGCGGCAACTTTCGACAAGTGAAGGTTATGAAGTCTTTCCAGTATTTTTGATTGCTTGACGATCATTCCCCTTTGGATGCTCGATTCAATAGAGAACCAGACGTTTAGCAAGTTTGTTTCCTTTTTGCATCCCATATCCGCCTTGGCTGTCTTTATCTCGCCAGCGGACAGCCTTTTCTCGAAAAACTTCGAGTCACCCAGAGCGGCCATCGGGCTGGAGTAATCAAAGCCATGGATCTTCATGCAAGAGGACCATTCACTGACAGCAGTCTGGACTCGCGCGTCATTGGCGGATTCCTGGTAACTGCGGTACGCGATATCGCTTGCCACTTGGGCAGCGTTTTTGTCCTCATGTCCTGACGCCAGTGAGCGTGCGGCCGTCCGCCAGCAACCTCCCGCCGGAACTTCCGTTCCGTGGTAGGTGATTTTTTTAGTTTTAGCGGTCCCGCCCGACACCCCGAGAAGTACGGAGGCTTCATCTACACCAAGATCCTGTGCCGGATTGTACGCAGGGAGATTCGGTGGTAGGTGGTAGCCATATCGATCCGCGTCAGCAGCGCTCGACAGACCGTACCTCCGGTCGGAACCCGACGTCTGTCGAGGCGCTGGCGGAACTCGATACTCAATTCCAAATTTCCGCATGCACCGCTCTGTCAATAGATTCTCAGCGGCGTTAATTTCGGCAATCTGCAAGTCGGAGTAGGAATACTTCGCGATGGGAAGTCTGAACGTATAGCCCACCGAAGCGTTGGATTCCACTGAATTGGTCGCACTCATGGATGGCCTGGGTTTGACCGTACTGGCCTCAGGGAAACTGGGCTCGGCGGTGCAGCTGGCAAGGGCTGCGAAGGTGAGTGTATACGCCGCAGGCGTCCAGAATCTGTGCAGCCTAATCGCGGCATTGTGATTTTTCACCCGTGAACCACTCCAGTACTTACCCGCAAAATATTTCAATGCACGGATAACCATGCCTACGCTAAAATTGCGTAGGCATGGCTGCGGCAACCCCGTTAGAACTGGTAGCACTTAGAATTGCTGTAGCCGAGCTTGAAGGACGCGTTATTATTGTAAGTATTGTGCAGTCGGTCTGCGATTCCGAACCATGAAATGGTGTCGCAAGATCCGCCATAATTACTGTTGTAGAAAATAGTGGCAGGGTTGGGTGAATCATTCAACGCGGAAGCCGCATTATTCTTAAGCGCCTGCCCCTGCCCGGCACCTGAGGTCAAGAACTTGTAAGGCGCCAGGTCTGGAACATCAGTGCCCCAGAAGTAGATGCGCGAGCCCGCTGTGTTGCTGTTGTAAGTGAAGGCAAGGCAATTGGGGCCACAATAGTTTCCTGAAGCCGCTGCCGCATTAGAAGCCGTCGCAACTGCAGCGGCAGCTATGAGCGGCAGGGATACTGCCACAGCTGCACACTTACGAATGAAACCCATGAATAACCTCCAGTTTCACAATCTTGGGAATTGATCCTACCGATCAACTTCCAAGGCTGCAACGGGTCTCCCCAATCGGCGGCAAATCAAGGCAGCAAAATAGGATTTAATAATACATTCCCCCACGAGGTATCGGTTCCCGGGGTGACTGTAAAGTCCTGGTGAATACGTGAACATGCAGGTCATGGCGGTATGACGATGTCTGGCCAGCCCGGCCCAAACGCATCGAAGTTCCGGGTTTTGGCGGGGGCCGGTGAAGGGGGCGGCGTCCAACGGGACGTCGGTGTGGCGGGCGGGTTGCCCCGCCGGGCGGTTGCAGTCGCCCCCCCCGGAGCCGGGT